>JAABTD010000036.1 GCA_011390065.1 Desulfobacteraceae bacterium | reverse complement strand
TGTCCGCCGACCCGATGTTGCCCACCACCGCCACCCCCTCGTGGATGCCGACGCCGATGCCGAACCCCTCGTCGGGCAGAACCAGCGTGCCCAGGTCCACCGACGGCAGGGCGGCGATCATCTCCCGAGCGGCCCGGACGGCCCGCAGCGCATTGTCGGGGTAGCTTTTGGGCGCGCCGAAAATAGCGAGAATGGCGTCGCCGATGAACTTGTCGATGGTGCCGCCGTGATCCTTGATGATCCCCACCATGATGTTGAAAAAACCGTTGAGAAAACCTACGACATCCTCGGCCGAGTTGTTCTCGGAGATGGTCGTGAACGACCGGATGTCCGAAAAAAGCACGGCCACCTCCCGCTTTTCGCCGGTAAGGCAGGCCTCTTCCGTTCCCCGCTCGACGAGGTCGTCGATGATCTCCCGGGGCACGAATTTGGCGAAGACGTTGCGGATCCGGTCCTCCATCTCCGTCACCTGGTTGAAAAGCAGGGTGTTCTCCAGGAACGGGCCGGCGTAATCGGTGAACATCCCGATGTGGCCGAGGATATGATCCGAGAAATAATTGTTGGTCAGGTTCCCGACGTGGAGGCTCCCCACCACCGCCCCACCCTTCCCGCGAATTTCAAAGACAGCGTAGGAGCTGACCCGATGGCCGTCCAGCCGGATCTTGTCGAAGTCGTCCCGGTCGTCTATCCCAAGGTAAATCCGCTCGGTGGCCTCCATGTCGAGGCGCGGGAAATGGCGGTAGAAATCGTTGAAGCAGACGCTTAAAAAATCCGAGACATCCTCCTGGAAGACCTCCTTTCCAGGCCGGATGAAGGCCACGGGCCGCCGGTTGTAAGCCAGCAGGACGACGGCCAGATGAAAATCGCAGACCCGGGTCAGGATATCGAGGATCATCTCCACGGTGTCTGAAACCGATCCGATTCGCTTGCCGGCCTCCCCCAGCATGTTGACGATGTTGGCCTGGAAGAGCTGGCCGTCGAAGAGAGTCCCCATCATCTCGAAGATGGCGTTCCGGTCGACCGCCCGGGCCTCTTCCGCAACCAGATTTCGGTCGACTTTTGGCCGCTCGGGGTCCGAAAGGATCGCTTCGATCTGCCCGAGAAGCCCGTCCAGGTTGTCGAAGTCCTTGTTGACGAAGGCATCGGCGCCGGAATTGAAGGCCCAGTATTTGTCCCGGTCTTCGGAGCGGCTGGTGTGCATGATGATGGGGATGTCCCGCACGCCCCGCCGGTGCTTCAGGAGACGACTGGCCTGGTAGCCCTGGATGAGCGGCATCTCCACGTCCATGACGATGAGGTCGGGGATTTCAGCGTAAGCCATTTCGATCCCCCGGGCCCCGTCGGCGGCCCGGACCACTTCGTAACCGTGGGAGCGCAGCAGCCGGGTCAGCATCCCGGCCACCACGTCGGAATCGTCCACCAGCAGGATTTTTTTAGTTTCGGTCATCTGTTCCATATTCCAACCCGCGGGGGTGAAAGATTTTTCACCCCTACCCGATTCAAACGCCGGATCGCCAACCCGTAGGGGCGAAACATCTTTCGCCCTACCCGATCAGGCGCCGGACCTCCTGAATGAGATTCCCCCGGTCGAACTCCGACTTGACGATGAAGGCGTCGGCGCCCTTTTCCAGGAATTGCCGCCGGGTGTCGGGGTCGTCCACCGACGAGACCACAATGACCGGGGTCCCGCGGCTCCCGTCGTCCCGCCGGAGGTTTTCCACGAAAGTCAACCCGTCCATCCGGGGCATCTTGATGTCGGTGATGATGAGGTGGAACCGCTGCTCCTTGAGCCGATCGAGCCCTTCGATGCCGTCAGCCGCGGTCTCCACGGTGTAATTTTCCACCTCCAGGATAGACCGCTGGATCTCCCGGGCCGAGTAGGAATCGTCCACCACCAGCACCCGTTTGTACTCCCGCCGGTCGGCGGAAAATTTCCGTCGGGTCTCGATGTCCCGGATCGACTTGAACCGGCGCATCAGTTCGGGGATGTAGAGGATGCTGACGATATTGTAGCTGTCGTCGAAGACGATCCCCTGGAGCAGGCCCAGGGCCGCCAGCCCTTTGGGCAACGGCTTATAAATAAGGGATGCGAACTGGACGACGGCGTCCACCCGGATCCCCACCATCTCCCCCAGGGATTCCACCACCACCACGAAGATCCGGTGGCCCGGCGCCTCCTCCCAGGCCCGGTCGAGGACGGCGGCCAGGGGATAGACCGGGACCACCTTGCCGTGGAGTTTGACGGCCCACCGGTCGAGGATGGTCATCCGCTGGCTTTCATCGACAATGGCGATCTCGTGGATGAAATTGGAGGGAACCAGGAATTTCTCGCCCCCGGCGGAGACGAAAAACCCCTCCACCGTGGCAAGGGAAAGGGGCAGCGACAGGGTGAAGGTCGTGCCCGCGTCCGGCGCGCTCTCCAGGGCGATGCGGCCCTTGACCTGCTCGATGTTGTGGCGGACGATGTCGAGCCCGACGCCCCGGCCCGACAGATCCCGCACTCTGTCGGTGGTGGAAAACCCCGGCGAAAAGATGAAGCTGTTGAGGGCGGCCGGGTCCATGACCCGGATCTCGTCGGCCTGGAGCGGGTTCTGGGCCATGGCCTTCTCCCGGATCTTGCCGTAATCGACCCCCCGGCCGTCGTCGGTCAGCCTGACAATGATGTTGCCCCCTTCGGGATAGCAGTCGATCCGCAGCGTCCCCGCGGCGGGCTTCCCCTTCCGGCGGCGGACGTCGGAGGATTCCAGGCCGTGGTCGATGGCGTTTCGTACGATGTGGATGAGCGGGTCGTTGAGCTTTTCCAGGACGAGCTTGTCCAGCAGGAGATCGCCGCCGTTTATGCTGAAATCGATCTCCTTGTCGATGGACATGGCGAGTTCCGCCACCATCTTCTCCAGGGGCGACAGGATCAGGGACATGGGCAGCATCCGGAGGCTGTAGATCTCGTCCTGCACCGCCAGGGTGGACCGCTCCAGAAGGTCGATGGCTGAGGTGAAATTCTTCCGGATGGCCCGGATCCGCTTCAGGCAGCCGGTCTGCTGTTTCCGATAGGCCGGGGTTCCGACCTGACTCTGGTCCGCGGCCATCAGTTCCTGGAACTCCGCCTCCAGTTCACTGATGTGCCCCCATTCCTTTTTGAGCTGGAACTGATTGAGCACCAGGGTGTTGAACTGGGAAATGATCCGCTCCATCCGGCTCAGTTTTACGCGAATGGTCTCGTATTCGACGATCCGGGCGCCGGTGCGGGCCTTGCCGGTTCTCCCGGCCGGGGCGGACGCATCGGCTTCGGCCGGGGGCGCGACCGGCTCGGCGGCGCGCGGCGCAAGCCCTTCCAGGGAAAAGGGCTCGTTGGCGCAGACCTTCTCGTATGCCGCCAGCAGACCGCCGCCGGGCAGGGTGTCGTCCTTTTCCGCCCGGATCTTGCCGGCGGCGATCCGCAGATGGTCGGTGGAGATGAAAATCAGCTGGGTCAGGGGGCGGGAGAGATCGTACCGTTTTTCCCTGATGCCCTTGAAGACGTTTTCCAGGCCGTGGACGACGGCCTCGATGTGATTGAACTTGAGCATTCGGGACGAGCCCTTGACCGTGTGGAGGGCCCGCAGGAGCATGTTGAGGGCATCCTCGTTCCGCGGGTCTTTTTTAAGGGTCAGAACGGCGCCGTCGATCCGCTCGATGTTCTCGTTCAACTCGTCGAGGTAGTTGTCGATGAATTCGTCCCGGTCGCTGTCGCTAAACACCTTTGGGGCTCCTTTCGCCGTCTCCGAGTTTGTCGATCCATTTCCGGCAGATATCCAGAAAGTAACGGGCGTTGAACCCCTCCAGGAGAAACCGGAACCGGTAACTGCCGGCGTCAATGTACGCCCGGATGTCCCTTTCGCATCGCCGGTATTCCGCCGCCGCCTGACGCGGAAAGCGGGTCTGGGTCAGCATGGCCAGGTGGAACCGGGCCGGCCAGAAAGTCGGGTTCCTGTCCAGGGCCTTGCCGAAGCGGTATCGGGCCGCATCGTTCCGATGGCCGGCCATCTCCAAATAGCCGTAAAGATAATGGGAGATGGCGTTTTCCGGCAGCGCGCCGTCGAGGAGATCCAGCAGATCGCGGGCCTCGGCCATCTGGTTGGCGTTCATGAAATGGACGATCTGAAGGAACTGGAGGGCGAAGGGGAAATGGGAGTCGCTTTCCACCTGGAAGAGCCGGTTGTCGAGCCGCTGGCAGGCGTAGGTCATTACCCTTTCGATATCGACGGCGCCGGCGGCCTTCCGGTCCCTTGGCATCCGATCCCGGGCCATCCAATCCCGGACCATCCGCTCCGCCCGGCGATGTTTCCCCGCTTGCACCACCCCGGCGTCCGGAACCGATCCCGCCATCTTTTCTTCCAGCCGCTTCTTACGGAAAAAATAGACGCCGTCCACCGATTCCAGCTTCAGATGGGGATGGGCGATGAGGGGCATTTCCGCAGCCCCCAGAAAGAGGAGGCCGTCGGACTTCAGGACGGCCGCAACCTTGTCAAGTATGGCCTGCCGGGTCGCAAGATCCATATAGATAAGGGTGTTGCGCAACATGGCCGCGTGGAACCCATCGGTCGGGTCCGCCACCGGGTCGCGAAACAGGTTGAAAGGCCGAATCTCGATGACGGACCGCAGCGACGCGGTCAGCCGGCGGCGACGCCCGCCGCCTTCCAGGTGGGGGTGGAGCAAATGGTGGAACCGGGCCCCGTCCCGGCGAAAGGCGTTCTCCGAATAGTCGCCTGTCTGGAAAGTTTCCAGTGACCGGCGGTTGATGTCGGTGGCCAGCACCGAAAACCGGCGACCGCCGCCCTGGAAGGCGTCGAAGGCCATGGCGGCCAGGGAGACGGCCTCCTCACCGGTGGCGCAGGCCGCGCTCCAGAGCCGAATCGTCTCCTGATCCGGCATGTCGGGAAAGAACCGGGAAGCGAGCACGCCGAACTGACGCTCCTCCCGGAAAAAATACGTCTCGTTGATGGTAACGGCGTCGATGAACCGGTCGTATTCCGCCGGGTCGGACCTTATCAAACGAAGGTAGCCTTCCAAATCCCCGCCCAGGGTCGCCAGCCGCTCCAGCAGGAAACGGCGCACCGTCTTGACATTGGCCTCGGGCAGCTCGATGCCGGTTTCGGTCCGGATAAACCCCTTGAGGCGGTCGAAGTCCGGCCGGGGCAGCGCCGCCGGGAGCGCGGCCATCATCGCGGGACCTCCTCCCGTTCAACGGGCGCGAGCATCGACAGGATCGCACCGGGAATCTCGGGCAACGGCAGCACCCGGGAAGCCCCGCCCAGTTCGATGGCCGACTTGGGCATGCCGAAGATGACCGACGTGGCCTCGTCCTGGACCAGGGTGACGCCCCCCTTTTCCACGATGGACAGGCACCCCCGGGCGCCGTCCCGGCCCATGCCCGTCAGCAGGACCCCCGCCAGCCGGTTGCCGAACGCTTCCGCCGCCGACGTAAAGAGCACATCCACGCTGGGCCGCTGGTTGAGCACCTTGGCCCCGTCGTCCAGGATCAGCGTCGGGCGGGCCGCGGACCGGTCGATCCGGATGTGCCGGTTCGCGGGCGCGGCCCAGACGACGCCGGGTTCCATGACGACGTCCCGCTCCGCCAGCCGGACCGGCAGGGACGTCCCGTCCCCCAGCCACCGGACATAGCCCGCGTCGAACCCCATCTCCATATGCTGGACCAGGGCGATGGGCAGAGGGAAATCAGGGGGAAGTTTCGACAGGATCTCCCGGACCGCCGCCGGACCGCCGGTGGAGGCGCCCATGACCAGAAGCCGGAACCGATCGCGCCCGCCGGTCGCCGCCCTGTCCGACGCCGCCGGCCGCCGGGGATAAGGCCTGGCCTCGCCCAGAGAGTGCAGCTTTTTCAGAAAACCGGCGTAAAAGACGGGTTCGTTGAACCGGTCCATATCGGGCTTTTGCATGACCTCGACGGCGCCGCTGGCCATGGCCTCGCAGGCGAGGTCGGGCCCCACGTCGTTGGAAAAGATCAGAATGGGAATGGGGTATTCCGACATGATCCTCCGAGTGGCCTCCAAACCGTTCATCATCGGCATGTCGATGTCCATGATGACGAGGTCCGGCGACAGGGTCCGGCTCAGTTCCACGGCCTGAAGCCCGTTGCTGGCCTCCCCGGCGAGAACGAAATCCGCCTCGAACTGAAGCAGCCGTTTGAGGATGGAGCGCATGAGCGCCGAGTCGTCGGCGATGAGAATCCGCATGTCAGTCTCCGGCCACGGGTCGAAAGATCAGTCGTTCGATGTCCAGGAGAAAGGCCGTTCCGCCCTCTTCGGGAAACCGGCAGGCCATGATCCCCTCCCGGTAATACCGCTCCCGCAAGCCCCTGGGCAGGGGCCGGAGGGCCGACAGGGCCATCCGCTCCAGCAGAGCGGAACGGATTTTGAGCACCAGGCGGCGGTCCCACAGGTCGGGGTTGGCCGACAGGACCCGTTCCCGGAAGCGCTTGCCGAAGAGCGGGTCCCAGTCCCCGGTATCCACCACCAGGGCGAAGGCGACCCGGTCGCTTTTGGGCAGCCCGAAGAGATCGCACAGCCGCTCGTCCAGGTTGAAGAGGGCCGCGGGCCGGCCGCCGTGGTCCACCCGCTCCCGGAGGTCGCCCACCGGGGCGTCCAGGGGGCGGACCGCCTCCAGGTAGAGGCTCGACGTCACCGCCGCCCGGTCGATGTAGAACCGGCATCCCGGGTACTGGATGGCCAGCATCTCCCGGACCCCGGGGTCAGCGGTTCCGGAGGTCATGTTCCAGCTTGGCTGTGACGGCAACCAGATCGAGGACCAGGATAGCGCCGTCGTCCGCCGACGCCGGCTGGATCACCCCGGAGAAGTAAGTCCTGTCGGCCTCGGCGGCGGTGATGGGCTGGACGTCGCCCCGGGGGATCTTCATGATCTCGGAGATGTCCGACACCATAAAGGCGATCCGGTCGTCGTTTAAATGGGAGATCACGAAGGTGGCCGCGTCCAGGGTCTCCTTTCTGAAAAGGACGTTGAGGTCGTAGGCGGTGTAGGGCTCGCCGTGGCGGTTGATCAGCCCCCGGATGTAGGGCGGCGCGAAGGGTATGTAATGCAGCGGCGCGTCCAGGGCGATCTCCTTGATATGGTCGGCATCGAAAGCGTAGGCCGTTTCGCCGATGCGGACCACCAGGAATTTGGCCGTCTCCACCGGCGCCGCGTCTTCCTTCGCCGCTTCCCCTTCGGCCGGCGCCGGCGCCTCCGCCGCTTTTTCGATCTTCCGGATCAAGTCTTCGTTATCCATCATGCCTCCTCCTCCGCTTCCCCGCGTTCCCCCTCCTCCTCCCCGGAGCGGTACCCGGAGACCAGGTCGTTGAGGCCGTCCGCCGTTTCCTGGAGATCTCCCGAGGCCTCGGTCATGGAGCGGGTGGAGGTCGCGAAATTGTCGATTCCCTCGCTGATTTGTTTGAGGGTCAGGAGGATCTGCTCGAAAGTGGAGACCTGCTGGTTGATGGAAAGCGCAATGTGATCGGCGGACTTGGCCGAAATCTCCGACGAACCGAGGATGTCATCGAAGACCTTCCGGAGATCGTGGGACAGGTCCCATCCCTCGGAGATCTTGTCGGTCACCTCCTCCGACGACAGGATGAGGTGGTCCGAACTCTGCTGGATCTCGTTGATCTTGGCCTTGATTTCGCCCGTGGAGTGAACGGTGCCGTCGGCCAGCCGGCGGATCTCCGAGGCGACGATCTTGAAGTTCTTGCCGGCGTCGCCGGCCGTGGAGGCCTCCAGCTCGGCGTTGAAGGCGATGATCTTGGTCTGGTCGGCGATGCCGTTGATGATGTTGACGATCTCCCAGATGGAATCGATCCGCTCCCCAAGGGACCGGACCCCGCCGATCCGCTCGGCGTTGGCCGACTTGATCTCGTCCATCTTCTCCAGGCTCTTCCGGATGGTGTCGAAGCCGTCGGTCACCGCCTCCTTGGTGTTGTTGGAGATGGAGGCCACCTCGTTGATCCGGCCGGCGATGCTCTTGGCCAGCTTGTCGGAGTCCTCCATGGTGGAGACGATCTCCTTGATGGACGCCGCCTGCTGGTTGGAGGTGGCCGAGATCTCCTGGGCGGAGCTGGAAAGGTTTTGGACCGATGAGAGCAGCACCGCCGAAGCGGCCCGGATCCGCTCCAGGATGTGGGCGAAATTGTCCATGAGGCCGTTGATCTGACCGGCGACCTGGCCGATCTCGTCTTCCGAAACCGCGGCGATGCGCTGGGAGAGGTCGCCGTCGGAAACGGCGTCGGCCACCTGCCTGATCCGGCCCACGGGCCGCATCAGACGGCCGAAAAGCCAAGACATCAGCAGGTAGTTGCCCAGAAAGCCCAACACCACGGCCGCCAGGACCAGATATTTGATCTTGTTCAACTGGGCATAAACCGGATCCACCGGCGTCACGGCGGCGATGACCCAGTCCATCTCGGGGTAATGCCGGAAGGCGGCCAGCCGGTCCGATCCCCCGCCGCCCAGTTCCCCGGCGATGAGCATGGTTCCATTCCCTTTCTCGATCATCTCCTGAACATAAAGGCGGCCGTCGTCGGCGGCGATGTCCATCACATTCCGCCCCTGAATCGTGGGGTGGGCCACCAGGCGGCCCTCCCGATCCAGAATGAACATATATCCGCCGTCGCCCACCGATACGGATTTCAGGGTCTCGTCCAAGTCTTCCACGTCCAGGATCGTCTTGAATTCGCTCCGATAAGACGACGCCCAGAAAATCAGGTCCCAGGGCTCGAAATAGGAAAGATATCCCACCTTCTCCCGGGCTTCCTTCTCCCCCACGTTGCGCCACTGGTAGGAGAGAAAGCCGTTTTTCATCTCCATGGCCCGCTGAACGAAGGGCTGGTCGCTGCCGTCCACGCCTTCGGATAAGGGATGGATCACCAGCACGCCCTCGCCGCTAACCCCCGCCAGGTAGCCGGTCTCGCCGATCCGGCCGAAAACGGGGTCGATGATGATGGTCTTGGTCCGCAGGTAGGCGTCCTCTTCGCTCAGCTTGCCCAACTTGTAGAGTTTGTAATGGTAGATCGCCAGATCCCGCGCCTTTTCGGCCGTGGCCCGCAGGTAGTTCTGGATGGCCTTGTCGACGTAGATGTCGACCATATTAAGAATCAGGTCCGAAACATTGGCCAGCTCCCTCCGGCTCCGATCCATGAGAGTCCGCTCCTGGGTGATATAGAGAATCAGCCCCAGGACGACGAGCACCAGCAGAAACACGGCGCTGAAGATGGCTTGGGCTTTTCCGGCGATGCTCCGGGTGAACGAAAACCGTCGCAGGTTCATCACGATAGTCCTTTCCTCCTCAAACCACGTACCGCTTGACGATCCGGTTGAGATCCTCGGCGATCCCCTTCATGGAATCGGTGGCCTGGTTGGCGTCCCCCGTGGAGTCGGCGAACCGTTCGATGCCGTCGGAGATACCCGTCAGCTTCTGGAGGATCCCCTCGAAGGCCGACGCCTGGCGGTCGATGGCGGCGGTGATCCGATCAGCCGACGCCGCCGAGTTCTCGGCGGCCTCCAGGATCGTCTCGAAGACCCGCTCCAGCTCGTTGGATACGGCCCATCCCTCCTCGATCCGCCGGGTCCCCTCTTCCGAGGCCATGATCAGCCGGTCCGAGGCCGACTGGGTCACCGCCATGGTCTCCTCTATCTCCTGGGTCGATTCCACCGTGTTGTCCGCCAGCCGCCGCACCTCGCCGGCCACGATTTCGAAGTTCCGTCCGTCGCCGGAGACCGTGCCGGCCTCCAGCTCGGCGTTGAAGGCGATGATCTTGGTCTGGCTGGCGATGGCGTTGATGATGCCCACGATCTCCCAGATCCCCTTGATCTGCTCGTTGAGCTGGTGGACCTCCCGGATGGTCTCGGCGTTGGTCCCCTTGATCTCCTCCATCTTGGCGTTGTTCCGACGGATGATGGCGACCCCGTCCCCGGCCCTGGATCTTGCCCCCTCGGCGCTGGCCGCCACCGACCGGACGTCTTCGGTGATCTCCCTCGACCGCCGTTCGGAATCGGTCATGGCCGAGACGATCTCCTTGACCGCCGACGACTGGTCGCTGGACGCGGTATAGATGGACTGGGCCGCCGACGACAGGCGCGAGGTCGACTCGTGGAGCCCGCCGCTGGTGGACTGGATTTTCCGGAGCAGCTTCCGGAGGTTGCCGATGGCCTCGTTAATCTGGTGGCTGATGTAGTCGAACTCGTCGGAAAGACTCGTGGGAATCGTCCGGGTCAGGTCCCCCGAATCGGCGGCGAATACCGTAAGAGACTGTTCCAGCCCCTCTATCCGGCGGTGGACCGCCTGGACGATGAGAAAGATGGATCCGAAGAGGGTGAACAGGTTGACCCCCAAGACCCCCAGCAGCCGCGCCATCATATCGTCGGGCGTCAGGTCGGCCATGGCGTTGATATAGAAAAAGAGGAAGATGGAAGCATTGGCGTAAAAAGCTGGAATCACCAGGAAGATCACCGCCCGCCGGTAGAAGGAAATGCCGAAATACCGCCGCTTTCGGATGGCGGCCAGGTCGATGCGCCCCTCCCGCACCATGGTCTCGCAGGGTTCCCGGACCAGGTGCTGGATGGCCATGAAGGCCGTCAACCCGGCGATGTAGCCGCCGTAAACGGCCAGGAAAAACCCGGAGAAAATCTGAACGGGCGGCATGGATCGCCGGAAAACGAGGTAGAGCGCGATGAGGAAGATCCCGATGGCGATGCGGGCGAAGATCCAGAAGCCGTGCCAGCAGGGGAGCCGGTTGAGGCGGCGGAAGAGCCGCTCGGCCCCGGCCGAGTCGAGATCGCCCCGGGCCAGTCCGTCGATGGCCTCCCGGAGCCCCCGGGTCAGGAGATGATTGGTGGGCGCGGCCATGAGCAGGACCACCGCCGCCGTCATCACCGCGGCCGCGGCGACGATGGTGCGGACCTCGCCGGGGGTGAACCGGATCAGCAGCAGTACATAGGCCACCGCCACCGGCGCGCCCAGAAAGGCGCCGATCATCTCCGAGGCGAAAAACCGACGGATAAACCGCTTTCCATCCATCATGCACGCTCCCCTTGACAAGCGATCCGAATATTGCGAAATGTATCCTACAATGTTCCCGGAAAGTCAAAAACTTTTTCAAGACGCCCGGGTCGAGACGCCTTGGTCGGACGCCTCTTTTTCGGCAATCTTAGCGCAATCCCATGGATCCGGAAAGAGGCGGCGTCACTGTTTCCCGCTCCACCCGACTCCCCATTCCGCCATCGAAAGGACGGACCCATGCGATTTAAGGAACGCGGCATTCAGGTCAAGATCATCCTGGGCAGTCTGGCCTCCATCCTGCTTCTGGGCGTCTGCGTCAGCCTCATCGCCGTGAAGACTACCCGGAGCGCCCTGGTCCGGAACCGCCTGGACCAGCTCACCTCCATCCGGGAAGGAACCCGGGAGCACATCGAAAATTACATGGACCTCATGGGCCGGCTCCTCGCCTCCCTGGCCGCCGACGAGACGGTGCGGACCGCCCTGGCCGTCTTCGAGGAGGGCTTTTACCGGATCGCCGACGAGGTCCCCGTCTCCATGGCCCTGGTGGAGCAGACCCTCACCGACTTCTACGGCGCCCATTACCTGAACCACGTCAACTACGACGTGCCCCGGGGCGCGGACCGACGGCCGGCCGAAGCCTACCTGCCCAAAACCGGGAGCGGCCGGATCGCCCAGTACCTTTATATCGCCAAAAATCCCCATCCGGCCGGCGAGCGGGACGCCCTCCTCCACCCGCCGGTGGACGATTTCGCCTACGGCGCGGCCCACGCCCGGTTCCACCCCACCCTCAAGACCTTTCTCCACAACTTCGACCTCTACGATATTTTCATCATCGACCTGAAGGGAACGGTCCTTTACACCGATTTCAAAGAGCAGGATTTCGTCACTAACCTCCTGGACGGCCCCTACCGAGACACGGGGCTGGCCCGGACCTTCCGGGCGGCCCGGAAACTGGCCCCCGGCGGGATCGCCTTCGACGATTTCCGGCCCTACGAGCCATCCTACAACCTGCCGGCATCCTTCATCGGCACGCCCATCGCCGAGGAGGGCGCCGCCGTCGGGGTACTCATCGTCCAGATCCCTATCGACCGGATCAACCGGATCATGACCTTCGGGGGCAACTATGAATCCGCCGGGTTGGGGAAGAGCGGGGAGAGCTACCTGGTGGGACCGGACGGGATGATGCGAAACGACAGCCGTTTCATCGACGACCTCCGGGACCCGCTGGTCCGGCGGCTCGGCACCACCATCGGCGTGCTGGCGGTGGAGACGCCGGCCGCCAGGCGGGCACTGGCGGGCCAAAGCGGAACCGACATCATGCCCGACTATCGCGCCATCCCCGTCCTCAGCTCCTACGCGCCCGCCCGGATCTTCGACCAACGCTGGGCGGTGATCGCCGAAATCGACCGGGCCGAGGGACTGGCCCCCTCCGCCGCCATAACCCGGGATCTGCTCTTCGCGGCCCTGCCCATCATCGGTCTCATCATGGGCGCCGTGTCGCTCTTTCTCGTCCACCAGTTCAGCCGACCCCTCTCCCGCCTCATCGACCGGACCCGGGAGCTGTCGGAACACGGCGGCGACCTGACCCAGGAGATCCCGGTCCGCTCCGGGGACGAAGTCGGACGGCTGGCGGGGTATTTCAACGCCTTCATCGCCACCCTCCGGGCCCAGATGATCCGCATCAAGAACGCCACCGACGTCCTCAACGAAGCGGTCCAGGATCTGTCGGCCACTTCCCGGGAGGTGGAGACCACCGCCAACGCCCAGGCGGCCTCGGTCAAGGAAGTGGTCTCCACCATGGAGGATTCCGACCGGCTCTCCAAGCACGTCGAAACCCGGATCCAGGAAGTGACCCGCACCGCCGACGAGACCCGGGAGGCGGTGGAGACCGGATTTTCCGTCATCCGGGATAACAAGGAGAAGATGGAGGATATCCGGGAGGCCAATCAGCGCGTCATCGACGGCATCAAGGGGCTGGGGGACCACGTCAAAAACATCTGGGAAATCGTCGGCGTGGTCAACGCCGTGGCCGAACAGACCAAGATCATCGCCTTCAACGCCGAACTGGAGGCCTCGGCCGCCGGGGAGGCCGGGAAGAGCTTCGAGATCGTGGCCACCGAAATCCGGCGGCTGGCCGACAACACCCGGTCGGCCACGTCCGAGATCAAGGGCCGGATCGTGGAGATCCAGAAGGCCGCCGACGACCTGATCCTCACCTCCGAGGAGGGCACGGAACGGATCGCCCAGGGGTGGCGGCGATCCACTCACCTGGAGGAGGTCTTCGGGGGGATCCAGTCGTCGTCGGAAACCTCCGCTGAGTCGGCCCGGACCATCACCGAATCGATCTACCAGCAGGTCCAGGCTTTCGAGCAGATCCTCCTCACCCTGAAACAGATCTCCGAGGGGATCGACCATTTCGTCTCATCGGCCGCCGCCTCCACCCGGTCGTCGGAACGCCTTCGGGAAATGGCCGGGGAACTCGACGCCATCGTGGCCGAATACACCGTCTGACCGCGCTCGCGGACCGAATCGGCTCTTGACACCCTCGGCGAAATCCCCTAAAGTCGTTTGCTTAACTTTTCTTGTTTACGGGGTTTTCAAGCGGCCCACACCCACGACAGCGAGCGAAAATGGACAAAACGAGCGACCTACTGGAAAAACGACGACAAAAACTCAACGACCTCAAATCGGCGGGGGTTCACCCCTTTCCCAACGATTTCCGGGTACACCATACCATTAAAGAGATTCAAACCCTCATCGCCGACTCGTCCGCGATCACCGACACGGAACCGGTCTTCACCGCGGCCGGCCGGATGATGGCCATAAACCGGTTCGGCAAGAGCAGCTTTATCCGGTTCAGGGACCGGACCGGCCAGATGCAGGCCTACATCCGGAAAGACAAAGTGGGCGACGACGCCTACGCGCTCTTCAAGGGGCTGGATGTGGGCGATTTCATCGGGTTGACCGGCCCCGTCTTCCAGACCAAGACCGGTGAATGGACCCTGCTGGCCGAGGGTCTGCGGCTCCTCTCCAAGACCACCCGTCCCCTGCCGGAAAAATTTCATGGCCTCAAGGACCCGGAAAAGCGGTACCGCCAGCGGTATCTCGACCTGATGATGAACCCGGAAACCCGGGAGATCTTCATCAAGCGAAGCCGCATCATCCAGGCCATCCGGGAATTTCTCCTGGAGCGGGATTTTCTGGAGGTGGAAACCCCCATGATGCAGCCGATTCCGGGCGGCGCCGAAGCCACCCCTTTCAAGACCCATCACAACGCCCTGGACATGGAATTGTTCCTGCGGATCGCGCCGGAACTCTACCTGAAACGGCTGGTGGTGGGCGGATTCGAACGGGTCTTCGAGATCAACCGGAATTTCAGAAACGAAGGGGTTTCCACCCAGCACAACCCCGAATTCACCATGCTCGAATTCTACCAGGCCTACGCCGCCTACGAAGACCTGATGGACCTGACCGAGGAGATGTTCGCCTACGTGGCCCGACAGGTGACCGGCGAAACGGCCGTTGTCTATAACGGCGAGACCATCGAACTGGGCGGGTCCTGGCGGCGGGTTTCAATGGCTTCCGCCCTGGAGGAGATGGGCGGACTCCCGCCCGAATTGCTCACGGACAAGGCGGGGCTGCTGGCCTTTGCCGAAAACAAGGGGATCAAGATCACCAAGACGGGCCGCCTGGGCAAGGTCATCACCAAGATCTTCGACGCCCTGGTGGAGCCCAAACTGATCCAGCCCACCTTTATTACGGGTTACCCTGTGGAAGTTTCCCCCCTGTCCCGCAGAAACGACGCGGTTCCGGACCTGACCGATCGGTTCGAGCTGTTTATCGGCGGTCGGGAGATCGCCAACGGCTTTTCGGAACTCAATGACCCGGAGGACCAGCGGGGCCGCTTTCTGCAACAGGTCTCGGACCGGGACGCCGGCGACGAGGAGGCCCATCTCATGGACGACGACTACATCGAGGCCCTGGAATACGGCATGCCGCCCACCGCCGGCGAGGGCATCGGCATCGACCGGCTGGTGATGCTGCTCACCGACGCCGCCTCCATCCGGGAAGTAATCCTGTTCCCCCACATGAAACGGGTGTAGGCGGTCCCGGCCGCCAACCGAACCCATGTCCTTTGAACTTTTCATCAGCGGCCGCTACCTCAAGGCCAAGCAACAGACCTTCATCTCGCTGATCACCCTGCTGTCCATCGCCGGGGTGACCGTGGGCGTCATGGCGCTGATCATCGTCATCGCGGTGATGGCCGGGTTCGAAAAGGATCTCAAATCCCGGATCCTCGGGGTTGAATCCCACATCATCCTGATGCGCCACGGCGGCGACTTCACGGATCACCGGAACATCCTCTCCGATATCGAATCCGTCTCCGGCGTAGAAGCCGCCACGCCCTTTGTCTATTCCCAAACCATGCTCCGCGCGGCCGGCGGGCTGTCCGGCGGGGTGATCCGGGGCATTGATCCGGAAACAGCCGGGAAGGTCATCCAGAACCTGGAACCGGACGCCCTGAAGCGACTGGCGGCCATGACGGGGTCGGACGGCCCCAGCGGCGTCATCCTCGGAAAAGGGCTGGCCGGCAATCTCGGGGTTGTCACCGGAGACAGCGTTTATGTGATTTCGCCCAGGGGCATGCTCTCGCCCATGGGCCATCTGCCGGCCATGAAGCGCTTCAAGGTGGTGGGCCTTTTCGAGTCCGGCATGTACGAATACGACAGTTCCCTGGCCTACATGCATCTGAACGACGCCCAGCGGCTGCTCCGCATGGACGACGCCGTGACGGGCATCGAAATCCGGGTGACCGACGTCTACAAAGCCGACAAAATCGGCGACAAGATCGCCGCCGGACTCGGGTTTCCTTACTGGACCAAGGACTGGATGGAGATGAACCACAACCTCTTTTCGGCCCTGAAGCTGGAAAAGACCGTCATGTTCATCATCCTGGCTCTGATCATCCTGGTGGCGGCATTCAACATCGCCTCTTCCCTGATCATGATGGTGATGGAAAAAACCCGGGACATCGCCATCCTCAAGGCCATGGGCGCCACGGACAAAAGCATCCGGCGCATTTTCGTTTACAAAGGCATGACCATCGGGGCCATCGGCACCTTCCTCGGGGTTCTGCTGGGATTCATCCTCTGCATGCTGCTGAAACAGTACAAGTTCATTGAGCTTCCGGCCGATGTGTACTATATTACCACCCTGCCGGTCCAGTTGGAGGCCCTGGACGTGATCCTGACGGCTGCAGCCGCCATGATCATCTGTTATCTGGCCACGCTCTACCCGGCGCGTCAGGCGTCCCGGCTCAACCCGGTAAAGGCCCTGCGCTATGGATAACGCGCCGCTTCTCTCTCTCAAAGGGATCACCAAAAGTTTCCCCAGCGTCAGCGGCAACGGCGACCGGCTGGTCATTCTGCGGGAGGTCGATTTCGACGTGACCGCCGGGGAGACCATGGCGGTGGTAGGGGCATCGGGCATCGGCAAATCGACCTTGCTCCATATCATCGGGACCCTCGACCGGCCGGACAGCGGGCAGCTGTATTTTAATGGAACCGATGTGTTCGGTTTCACCGACGAGGCCCTGGCGGGATTCCGGAACGCTTCCATCGGATTCGTCTTCCAGTTTCACCACTTGCTGGCCGAGTTCACCGCCCTGGAAAACGTGATGATGCCGGCCCTGATCAATGGGCAATCCAAAACCCGGGCGCGGGAGGCGGCTGCGGACCTGCTCTCCCGCATGGGACTCAGCAATCGGCGGCGCCATCGGGTGACCGATCTATCGGGCGGAGAACAGCAGCGGGTGGCCCTGGCCCGTGCTCTGGTGCTAAAGCCCGCCCTGCTTCTGGCGGACGAACCCACCGGAAACCTGGACAAGGGCAACAGCGAAGTGGTCCATAATCTGTTGTACGAACTCAACCGGGAATTCGGCATGACCCTGATGGTGGTCACCCACAACATGGAACTGGCGACCTACATGACCCGCCGGGTGACCCTTGTGGATGGACAGGTAACGGAAATGAGGCAGACATGAACAAACAGATTCCCACGGCGGTGCGAACGGGCCTATTGGTCCTGATCCTCCTTTTGTCCTTTCTGTCGTCAGGTCAGGCCCAGGAAGAACGGGTCCGGGTGACGATTCTTCCCTTCGAAGTCCATTCCCAGCAGCCGCTTGCCTACCTGAAAACCCGGATTCCCGAGGTCATCCGGGGGCATCTCCGGGAGGAAGGGGCTGTTATCGCGGCCCCGCCCGATGTGATCCTCGGCCGAACCCGGGAGGAAATCCAGGCAATAGGCATCGAGGTGGGAGCGGATTACGTCATCTGGGGAAGTCTCACCTGGATCGGTGAAAAATTTTCCATCGACGCCAAAATGATCGATGTCTATGGCCCTAAACCCTTGAGCACGTTTTACGCCGAAGGCGAAAACATCGAAAACCTGCCGCTGATCGTCAAGGATCTCTCCCGGGATTTCGGCTTGGAGCTGTTCAAGCGGGAACCGGTGGTCCGGGTCGCCATCCAGGGCAATGATCGGATCGAGGACGATGCCATTCACCGGGTGATTCAGACCGAGCCCGGGGACGTCTATCTACCCAAAAGCCTTTCTCAGGATCTGCGGGCGATCTGGTCCATGGGCTACTTCGACGATGTGCGTGCGGAAACCCAGGATGCGCCTGGCGGCAAGGTCGTCATCTATCGGGTCAAAGAAAAACCGACCATCCGGTACATCAACATCCTCAAAAACCGGATTTTCGACGATGAAGATATCCGGGAAAACATCAGCCTCAAAACCGGCTCGATCTCTCAACATCTTCTCGGTGGAGAACAACGTCAAGCGGATCGAAAGCTTCTACAAAGAAAAGAACTACCACAACGTTTCGGTGGAATACCGGGTGGAACAGCTGAAGAACAACCAGGCGGACCTGGAATTCATTATTGATGAGGGCAGCAAGATCCACATCAAAACCATCACGTTCCAGGGCAACAACGCCTATCCGGACAAACGGCTCAAGAAGCTGATGAAGACCTCTGAAAAAGGATTTTTCTCCTGGATCACCTCCTCCGGCGTCCTCAACCCCGAGGATCTGAACCAGGACGCCGCGAGGATCACCGGCTTTTATCACAATAACGGCTACATCCAGGCCCGGGTCTCCGATCCCCAAGTCCGATATGAGGATGAATGGATCTATGTGACCATCAAAATCGATGAGGGGCCCCAGTTTAAAGTCGGTCAGGTGGACATCGCAGGAGATGCGATCCAACCCGAAAATGAGCTGATGGCCGCCGTCGAGATCAACGACAAGGAGATCTACAGCCGGGAAACCGTCCGCAAGGACGTACTGGCGCTCACCGACATTTACGCCGACGAGGGATACGCGTACGCCGAAGTCACCCCCCTCATCCGACAGCATCCCGACGACCGCACCGTCGACATCACCTATCAGATAGACAAGGGCAAACCCGTCTATTTCGAAAAGATCATCATCAGCGGCAATGTCAAAACCCGGGACAAGGTCATTCGGCGGCAGCTCAAAGTCATCGAAAAGGAACGCTACAGCGGAAGACGCCTCAAGCGGTCCATCCGCGACCTCCAGCGGCTGGATTATTTCGAGGACGTCAACGTCAACACCGTGCGGGGCAGCGATGACGACCAGATGATCCTGAAAATCGACGTATCGGAAAAGCCCACCGGCACTTTCAGCTTCGGCGGCGGCTACAGCAGCGTTGAGAATATCTTCGCCATGGCTTCCGTCACCCAGCGGAATCTTTTCGGCCGGGGACAGACGGTCCAGCTGAAGGCCGAGCTGGGCGGCGCCACCAGCCGGTACACCTTCAGTTTCACGGAACCCTGGTTGTTCGACATCCCGCTTTCCGCCGGTTTCGATCTCTACAACTGGGACCGGGACTACGACACTTACGACAAGGACAGCACCGGCGGCGCGGTCCGGTTCGGATATCCGGTGGCCGACTACACGCGGGTCTATCTCGCCTATTCCTACGAGTTGGCCGACATTAATAATATCACCGAGGACGCTTCAGACTTGGTGAAGGATCTGGCCGGTGAAAACATTACCAGCGCCGTAGCCGCCACGTTGCGCTACGACTCCCGGGACCGGATGTTCAATCCCACGGAAGGCGGCAACCACAGCATCTCCATCGAATACGCCGGCCTGGGGGGAGATATCGGTTACACCAAATATACGGGTGAAGCCGGACAGTATTTTCCGCTCTTCTGGGGAACCGTGGGATTCATCCACGGCCGGGCCGGGTATGTGGAGGAAAACAGCAGCGGCAAGCTCCCCGATTACGAACGATTCTACCTGGGGGGCATGAACTCCCTCCGGGGATTTGACTGGCGGGATGTCAGTTCCTATGATGAGAACGGCGACGAGATCGGCGGCAACAAATTCGTCCAGATGAACCTCGAATACCTCATACCGCTGGTTAAGGAAGCAGGGGTGGTGGGCGTCTTGTTTTTCGATGCGGGAAATGTATACAACGATGATGAAGATCTGGATCTGGGATTGACCCGGGAAAGCGCCGGATTCGGCTTTCGCTGGTATTCGCCCATGGGGCCCATCCGGATCGAAAATGGATATATCCTCGACCCCAGGGAGGGAGAGGACAGCGGCGGCCGATGGGAATTCACCATGGGCAGCGCATTTTAAACAGAAAAGAGCAATAAGGAGGCAACATGCGAAGGATCGCCATCGCTTTAAAGATCGGAGTTCTGGTTCTGCTGCTGGCACTGCCGGCCTTCGGCGCCGACGCCAAGATCGGCGTCGTCGATTTTCAGCGGGTTCTCAAGGAATCCAAAGCGGGAAAAGCCGCACAGGAGGAAATCAAACGGAAAGCCGAAGAATTTGAGTCCAACCTGAAGCAGAAAGGACAGGAGATCGAAAATCTCCAGAGCCAGCTTGAACGGGATTCTCTGGTCATGAGCCGCGACAAGCGGGAGGAAAAGGCTCGGGAAATTCGGATTAAGGTCGGCGACGCCAAGGCGCTGCAGCAAAAATATCGTGACGATTTCAAAGCGTTCGAGGCCCAGATCATCCAGCGGATCCAGAAGGAATTCTTCGATTTAGTCGAAGATATCGGCAAAAGAGAAGGGTTCACCATCATTATCGAAAAAATCGGGGTGCTGTACGCCCGGGATGCAGTGGACATCACCGACCAACTGATCCGGGCCTACGACCGGCGGTAACGATAGCCCGAAATAAAAGGACTCATGGAAATCACGCTTAAAGAGATCGCCCGGATGGTGGAAGGCGACGTGGTCGGCGATCCAAACGCCGCGATCCGCGGGGTCGCCCCTTTTGAAACGGCCCGGCCGGACGACATCACCTACGCGGCCCAGCCCAAATTTCTCAAATCCCTGTCGACCACCGCCGCCGGAGCAGTGATTGTGCCGGCCGCCTTCAAGGCGGGCGCCGGTTTACCGGAGCGCAGCCTGGTGCGGGCCGGATACCCCCAGGCGGCGTTTGCCAGGGTCGCGGCCCGTTTCCATCCGTCCCACCGGCCCGCCTATCTGGGGACAGCCGGGACCACCGGCGACAACGTCAGCCCCTCGGCCCATATCGGCCGAAACTTTTCCGCCGGCGACAACGTCGCCATCGCCCCCTTTGCCGTGATCGGCGACAACGTTTCCGTGGGACGGAATGCGACCATCCATCCTCATGCCGTTATCGGAGACGATGTCGTTATGGGGGACGACGTCGCCGTCGGCCCGGGCGTCTACATCGGCGAACGCTGCCGCATCGGCAACCGGGTGACCCTCCAGCCCGGCTCGGTCATCGGCAGCGACGGCTTCGGATGGGCGCCCGAGGGCAACACCTATTGCAAGATCCCCCATACCGGCATCGTCCGCATCGAGGACGATGTGGAGATCGGGGCCGGCAACGCCATCGACCGGGGCACCTTTGGCGAGACCGTCATCGGTCGCGGGGTCAAAACCGACAATCTGGTCCATGTGGCCCACAACGTCACTGTGGGCGAAGACACCCTGCTGGTGGCCCAGGTGGGCATTGCCGGGAGCACCGCCATCGGCCGCCATTCCATTCTGGCGGGTCAGGTGGGCGTGTCGGGCCACCTGACCATTGGCGACAATGTCACCATCGGCCCCCAGGCCGGCATTGGCAAATCCATCGCCGACGGCGAAGTGGTTTCCGGAGCGCCGGGGATTCCCCATCGGATCTGGCTCCGGGTGCAGCGGATCATCCCCATGCTGCCCGAGATCAAAAAAGCCATCGACGCCATGGAAAAACGTTTAAAAAGGATCGAGGAAAATGGCTGAACCCGGCGATATCCAAAAAATCCTGTCCTACCTGCCCCATCGCTACCCGTTCATTCTGGTGGACCGAATTCTGGAACTGCATCCCGGCGACCGCATACAAGCGCTCAAAAACGTCACCATCAACGAACCCTTTTTCCAGGGCCATTTTCCAGGGCTGCCCATCATGCCGGGGGTGCTCATCGTAGAGGCCATGGGACAGGCCGGGGGCGTGCTCTTCATGGAGAGTCTGCCGCCGGAAAAACGGGGACTGCCGGTCTATTTCATGTCTATCGACAAGGTCCGGTTTCGAAAACCGGTGGTCCCGGGCGACCAGCTCATTCTCGATCTCCATATCATCAAATCCCGGGCCAAGGCCGTGAAAATGGAAGGCGTCGCGCTGGTGGACGGCGCGAAGGCGGCCGAGGCCCAGTTCATGGCCACCATCGGAGATGAGGCCTCGGAAACGGAGGCGGATCAGTGATTCATCCCACCGCCATCATCGAACCCGGCGCCGAACTGGACAGCACCGTCGCCGTGGGACCTTTCGCCATCATCCGGAAAAACGTCTTCATCGGCGCCGGAACCGAGATCGGGCCCCATGCCGTCATCGAGCCCTACACGACCATCGGGCGCCAATGCCGGATCTTCCAGTTCGCAGCCCTGGGCGGCATCCCCCAGGCCATCAAATTCGGCGGGGAAAAGACGTACCTCAAAATCGGCAAGGGAACCGTGATCCGGGAGTTCGTCACCGTCCATCGCGGCACTGAATTCGGCGGAGGAATCACTGAAGTGGGTGAAGAGAACTATCTCATGGCCTACAGCCATATCGCCCACGACTGCAAAACCGGCCGGCAGGTGATCCTCGCCAACGCCGCCACCCTGGCGGGGCACATCGACATCGGCCATCATGTGACGGTGGGGGGTCTGGTGGCCATTCATCAGTTCGTCCGGATCGGCGATTACGCCTATGTAGGCGGCAAATCGGCGGTGGTCAAGGACATCCCGCCCTATGTGATCGCCGCCGGAGACCGGGCCACCCTCCATGGCCTCAACACCGTCGGCCTGAAACGGCACGGCATGTCCCAGCACACCCTTTCCCAGCTCAAAAAGGCCTACCGAATCATCTTTCGAATCGGATTGACCCTGAACGAGGCCATGGAACGCGTTAAAGCCGAGGTGGAGCAGGTCCCGGAGGTGGTCGCTTTTATCGATTTCCTCAAGTCGTCCAATCGGGGAATTACCCGATAACCCTCATCGGCATGACGGCGCACTCCCCCCATTTCCCTGACGCCCTTCCGCCCGACGGCCGCATCGGCCTCATTGCCGGCAGTGGTCAATTTCCCCTCATTTTCGCCCGAAAGGCCAAGGATCGGGGATACGGGGTCTACGCCGTCGCCTACGTCAATGAAGCCGATCCCGGACTGGCGGATCACGTCGAGGCCATTGAATGGCTTCATCTGGGGCAGGTTAAGCGGCTGATCCGCTTCCTGAAATTACACGATGTGCATACCACCGTGATGATGGGCGCCATCCGCAAAACCCGGATGTTCACCGACGTGAAACCGGACATGAAGGCCATCGCCCTCATCGCCGGCATGAAACACACCCACGACGACGCGCTGCTGCGGGCTTTTGCCCGAACCCTCGAGAAAGACGGCATTCGGGTGGCGGCCGCCACGTTCCTGTTGCCCGAATTGCTGGCCACGGAAGGATGCTGGACACGGCGGCGGCCCAACCGGGCGGAACGCTCCGATATCGACATCGGGCTGAAGCTGGCTCGGGAGATCGGCCGCCTCGACATCGGGCAGTGCCTGGTGATGGGCGGAGGAACCGTCCTGGCGGTGGAGGCCATCGAAGGGACAGATGCCGCCATCCGACGGGGCGCAGGACTGGGCGACGGCAATGCCGTCGTGATTAAAATCTGCAAACCAGACCAGGATGTGCGCTTCGACGTGCCGGCCATCGGCGCCGGGACCATTAAGACCATGGCCGAAGCGGGCGCCGTCGCGCTGGCGGTTGAAGCCGGCAGGGCAGTGGTCTTCGACCGGGAAGAAATGGTCCGGTTGGCCGATGAGGCCGGGATTGCCATTGTGGCGACAGCGTAAGAAAAGGGCAGAGAGAAAAGCATCATGGAAGAGAAAAAATTGCGAGTGGCGGTGGTCGGCGCAGGGTATCTGGGAAAATTCCATGCAGAGAAATACGCCCATCTGGACGGAGTGGAACTGGTGGGGGTCGTCGATACGGACCCGGCAACGGCCAATATTGTGGCCGGCAAGTTCGACGTCGCCGCCTACACCGATCACCGGGACCTTTTAGGAAAAGTGGATGCAGTCTCCGTGGTGGTCCCCACTCCGGCTCATTTTGCCGTGAGCCGCGATTTTCTGGAACACGATGTTGACGTGCTCATCGAAAAGCCCATGACCTCCACCCTGGAAGAAGCCGATGAACTGATCCGCATTGCCGAATCACAGGGCCTCATCATCCAGGTGGGCCATTTGGAACGCTTCAATTCGGCGGTGGTGGCCCTCAAAGACATCCTCAAACGACCCCTTTTCATCGAATCCCACCGGCTGAGCACTTACAAACCCCGGGGCACCGATGTGAGCGTGGTCCTGGATCTCATGATTCACGACATTGACATCATCCTCAACTTCGTCCGCTCCGAGGTCACCGATATCCGGGCCGCCGGGGTGTCCGTGATCTCCGACCATGTGGACATCGCCAATGCCCGGCTGGAATTCGCCAGCGGGTGCGTGGCCAACGTGACCGCCAGCCGGATCTCCTTGAAAAACGAGCGGAAAATCAGGTTGTTTCAGCGGGACGCTTACATATCCGTTGATTTCGCCAGCCACGAGATCACCGTGATCCGCCAGGAAGCGCAACCGAAAACCGACGCCCTCATCCCCGGCATGGACATCAACCAGCTGTGTTTCACCCACGGGGACGCCCTGGACGACGAAATCCGTTCCTTTGTCCGCGCTGTCGCCCGGCGGGAATCTTCTGAAGTGACCGGACAGATGGGACGCGACGCTCTCCGGGTGGCGCTCAGCATCATGGACCAGATCCGGGCCACCACCGGCCGGATGCTGGGATCCTGAGACATGACCAACGCGATAATCCGAACCCGGAAATGCGTCATGATCGTGGCCGGAGAAGCCTCCGGGGACCACCACGGCGCCCGGCTCGTCCAAGCCATGCAGGACCTTGACCCGGACCTCTGTTTCTGCGGAATCGGCGGGGACGGCCTCCGGAACGCGGGGGTCCGGATCGTTGTAGACGCCCACGCCCTCTCGGTAGTGGGCATCACCGAGGTCTTCACCAAACTGCCGGCCCTTTTCCGGGGGATGGGGAGGGCCAAGAATCTGCTTCGCTCCCTGCGGCCCGATCTGCTCATCCTCATCGACTTCCCCGACTTCAACCTCCACCTGGCGGCCACGGCCAAACGGCTGGGCGTGCCGGTGCTCTACTATGTCAGCCCCCAGATCTGGGCCTGGCGGGCGAGCCGCGTCAAGAAAATCGGCCGACGGATCGATCACATGGCGGTCATTCTCCCCTTTGAAGAAAAATTTTACCGGAAGCGCGGCATACCGGTCACCTTTGTGGGACATCCGTTGCTGGACGTTTCCGGGTTGCCCGCGGTCCGGCACGACGCCGACGTTCGGAGCCGTCCGACCATCGGCCTGCTCCCCGGTTCCCGGGACAACGAGGTCTCCCGGCACCTGCCGCTGATGCTGGCCGCAGCGGAACGGATCCGATCCCACCGACCCGATGCCGATTTTTTTGTTTCCCTGGCCCCATCGGTCACAGCCGCCTATGTAAAAGCCGTCATGGCCTCCCACAGAGGTCTCTCCCCCCGTCTCATTCCCGGCGGGGCCGGCGAGGCCTTCAAACAGTGCGACATGGTAATCGCCGCCTCCGGGACCGTCACGCTGGAGGCGGCCCTGCACGGCATCCCCATGGTGATCCTCTACCGGGTCTCTCCCCTGAGCTACTGGCTCGGGCGGTCGATGATCCGGGTCAAGCACATCAGCCTGGTCAACCTCATTTCAGGCCGGACCGTTGTCCCTGAACTCATCCAGCGCCAGGCCACGGAACAAAAGATCGCGGACGCGACGCTCGAACTCATCGACAATCCCCATCGGTTCCACCAACTGAAAAATGAACTGGCAAGCATCCGCCATCGGATTGCATCGGCGGGCGGGATCGGCGCCGCCCGCCGGGTGGCCCGCATCGCCGTCGATATGCTTTGAACGGAGATGCCGACGCGCCATGACAGATGAAATCACCCATCGGGACGCATCGTTCAAATGGCAGTTGGCGGGCCTTCTCGGCAAGTGCGTCATCGACCTGATCTTTGCCGCCAGCCGCATGGAGGTTGAAGGGGAGGACGACATCCGGCCGCTCCTTTCATCCCGACGCTTCATCGCCGCCATCTGGCATTCCCGGATTCTGGGCATCAGCTACCGGTACCAGGGATGGAACGGCCTCGCTCTGGTCAGCCGGTCCGAAGATGGGGAAATCATCGCCCAGACCCTGCGGCGGCAAGGACATAAGGCAGTCCGCGGATCCACCTCCCGGGGAGGGCTGCGGGCCCTGTCCCGGCTCATCAAACTGTTGAGACAATCCTCCCGGCCGACGATCGTCATCCCCGACGGCCCCCGGGGCCCGCGGTTCAGGGTTCAACCCGGCATCATCCTCCTGGCCGCCAAAACCGGATACCCAATCCTGCCCCTGACCTACAGCGCCCGGCGCATCAAGGTGTTTGCCAGTTGGGACCGGTTTATTCTTCCCACCCCCTTCAACCGGTGGCGGATCACCTACGGGACGCCGCTCCATGTTCCCGCCAATGCAGACCCGGACACCCTGGAGCGCTGCCGCATCCGGCTGGAAACCGAACTCAACCATATCACCCGGAAAACCGACGGCCGTTTCGGCCATGTCATCCTGTAAAGCCACGTTGCCGATTATGAAAATCCCCTTTAAAGCATTGCTCAGGCCACGGTATCGGTATCTTCTCACGCTGATCAAGGAAAACCGTCTGCGCCTTTTCATCGCCATGCTGTGCATGCTGGCGGTGGCCGGAGCCACCTCGGCTACCGCCTTTCTGGTCAAACCGGTCCTGGACGAAATTTTCGTCAAAAAAGACGCCGTCATGCTGCGGTTGCTCCCCTTCGGGGTGATCGTCATCTATCTTCTGCGCGGGCTCGGCCTTTACGGCAACGCCTATCTCATGAACTATGTGGGAGAAAGCATCATCCGCCGCTTGCGCAACCGCCTCTTCGACCAGATGATGGACCTGCCGCTGTCTTTTTTCCAGTCTGAGCGGACCGGCGTCCTCATGTCCCGCATCACCAACGACGTCAACATCATCAAATCCATGGTCTCCGATGCGGTCACCAGTTCCCTGAGGGATGTTTTCACCATCATCGGCCTGACCGCCGTCATTTTTTACCGGGACTGGAAAATGGCCCTGTTCGCCATGATCATCCTGCCTCTGGCTTTTTTTCCCATCGTGGAATTCGGCAAACGGGTCCGCCGCTTCAGCACCGGCGCCCAGGAGGCCATGGCCGAACTCAATTCCTTTCTCCACGAAACCTTTTTCGGCAACAAGATCGTCAAGGCTTTCGGCATGGAGGAACGGGAAAAACAACGGTTTTACCTTAAGACCCAGGAGCTGTTCCGTCTGGACATGAAGCAGGTGGTGGCCCGTTCCCTCTCCGCGCCCGTCATGGAGACCCTGGCGGGCCTGGGCATCGCCTTCATCATCTGGTACGGCGGGTCCCAGGTCATCAACGGGACTTCCACCGCCGGCACTTTTTTCTCGTTTACCGCAGCCGTTCTCATGCTGTATGATCCGGTCAAAAAGATGACCAAACTCAACAATACCATTCAGCGGGGGCTGGCCGCAGCAGACCGCGTCTTTGACATCATCGAGCGGGAATCGGATATCCGGGAGGTTCCGGACCCTGTGGTCATCCAACCCGGTCCCCATCGGGTTTCCTTTGAAAACGTCGCCCTGGCCTACGGCGACGCCGTGGCCCTGCGAGACATTAATCTGGATGTCCGCAAGGGAGAAATCGTGGCCCTGGTAGGTCAAAGCGGCGGCGGGAAAACCTCGCTGGTCAACCTCATACCCAGGTTCTACGATGTCACCGGGGGCGCCGTCCGCATCGATGGGCTGGACATCCGGGAATCGTCCATCCGGTCTCTTCGGGACCAGATCGCCATCGTCACCCAGGACACCATTTTGTTCAACGACACGGTGGCGGCCAACATCGCCTATGGTCGACCCGATGCGGACATGGCCGAGATCGAACACGTCGCCGGGGCGGCCTACGCCCTTGATTTCATCCACCGCCTGCCCTACGGGTTCGACACCCCCATCGGCGAGCTGGGCGGGCAACTCTCCGGCGGCCAGCGGCAGCGGCTGTGCATCGCCCGAGCCCTTTTGAAAAACGCGCCCATCCTCATACTGGACGAAGCCACGTCGGCGCTCGACACCGAATCCGAAATGCTGGTTCAGAAGGCGCTGGAGAATCTGATGAAAGGGCGGACCACCTTCGTCATCGCTCACCGGCTCTCCACTATCAGCCATGCCCACCGGATTCTGGTCATCGTGGACGGACAAATCGTGGAGGAGGGCGAACACGACGCCCTGCTGGCCAGGAAGGGGGAATATTACAAACTGCATCGAATGCAATTCAAGAAATCATCGGAAGATTGAAACACGCTCGCCGGAAATGAGGCGGGACAAAGGAGGAACCGGCCATGTCAGAAAAGATTAAAGACGACGATTGGGTTTATGTGGTGGTGATCGTGGACAAGACCCCCGGCGGCGATCAGTTGCTGGGGCAGACCTTTCCCGAGGACGACGTCTCTTTCATCCCCACGTTTTTGTCCAAGGAGGACGCCCTGAAATGTTACAACCTGCTGGTCCTGGACGGGAACAAAAAACACGAGGTCCAGGCGATCCTCTATGAGGACTTGAAAGCCAGGGCGAAGGAAAACGGGTTCATGATTTTCGTGCTGGACGGGCAGGGAAAGGTGCTGGAGAAGATCGGGTAATCGACGGGTGAATTTTCGATAACGGAAAAGGGGGGCCTCGGCCCCCCTTTTGTTATGGATCTATTGGGCGCCGCCCCTCCCTGGGTCGGCGGCGCCGCTTATTTGGATTGTCTATTGGCTGATCGGCTCGTCGGCCAGAGGGGTCACCCCAAGTCCGACGTACCGGATGACCACATCCTCTTTGTGGAAGATGTAGACCGCTTCCTGGAAGACCTGCATCTCGATGATCTCGTTGGCCACAAAGACGTCCGGTATCCGCAGCCAGTCAAACACGCTCTGAGGCCGGCCGTTGAGGACGATTTCGCCGGGGGTGTCGTCCCCTTCGAGGAATTCGCCCCAGGTGCCGTCCACGGTCACGGACTGACCTCTCTCATCCACGCCGCCGGCCGCCACGAAGAGTGTGCCGTCGATGCCCACCTGGAGCGGCGAATCCCACAGTCCGATGGTCCCACTGGTGGCCGTCAGGTTCGCCTCGCCGGCTGTCAACTGGGTCCGGGTCGAGCCGTCATCCAGGATCGACCCCTTGGCTTTGATATCCGCCGTTCCGGTGGTGGCGACCTCGCCAAGGACGATATTCGCGTCGGCATTGGAGAGCGACAGATTGCCGCCGTCGGCCATGACCTCGTCAAACGTCACGCTGCCGCCGCCGGACTGGTTGAAGACGATGCCGCCGTTGCCGGTGATCAACTCGCCCACCTCGGCGTCCGCAGCCGTTGCGTTGGAAAGCCCGATATCCCCGGACGCCGCAGTGGCATTGATGTCCAGGGCCGCCAGTTCCAGCGGTTTTTCCTCGCCGATGCCGTCCTCGGCCGTCATGGTCACGGCCGTGCCGGTGATGTCGGTGAAGCCATCATCCTTTGCATCGTCGATGGCGCCGGTTGAGGTCAGTTCCACATCCCCTTCGCCGGCATTGATCTCGCCCACCGGCAGGTCGCCGATGCTGTCCAAGACAATATCGCTGTCGTCGGCGGAGGTGTATGCGTTCAAGGCCGTCAGCGCCACAACGTCCACCGTCGAATCCTCCCCGATGCCGCCGGCTTCCGCCGTCAGGGTCACGGTGCCGCCGGACACATCCGCCGTGTCGTCGTCAGAGAGGCTGTCGATGTCGCCCATGGCGTAGAGGGTGACATCTCCGGCGCCGCCGTCTACAGCGCCCAGCGTCAGGTTGTCCAGGCTGTCGATCTGGATGGCGCCGTCCGCGGCCGAGCTGTCAGCGCTCAGGGCGGTTTCCGCCAGCACATCCAGCGGCGAAAGTTCGCCGATGCCGCCGCCCAGGGCCGTCAGTTCGACGGTCGAACCGACCACGTCCGCCGTGTCATCGTCAGATCGGAAGA
>JAABTD010000035.1 GCA_011390065.1 Desulfobacteraceae bacterium | reverse complement strand
CATCGCCAGAACGATTGCCGTATTTTCGCCCGGTCGCCCACCGTAGCCCGCCGCCAGGACGATTATCGTATTTTTTCGGGCCGCCCACCGTAGAGACGCAATGCATTGCGTCTCTACGTCCCGTCGCCAGAACGATTGCCGTATTTTCGCCCGGCCGCCCCCCTACGCCGCCAGGGCCTCGTTTAATTCATCGATAATATCTTCCGTCTGGACACCGAACAATTGCCACATTTTCCCCCGGCCGCCCTTGGCGTCAAAGGGCGTGTAATCCAGATCGTCCAGGGCCACATGAAAACTGGCGGCCACGTGATCCTTGAGCATCCGCAGCCATTCCATCTGTTCTTCGGTGAACTTTTCACCGGCGCCGCCGTGCTTTTTGAATATCCAGTTCTTGAAATTTTTATCCACGATGTGATTGTAATGGGTCAACCGGCTGTCGATGCCGGTCACTCGGCGGATCAGCGAAACCAGGGTCATCAGTTCACTTTTGGGGCTGTTGCCCTTGACGTCTTCCAACTGGGCATAGGCGTCCCACACATAATGCGGCGCCAGCATCGGCTTTTCCCGCTTCAGGATTTCCAGCACCTCCTTGACCATGGAAAAGGTCAGCTCCCGGCGGCGAAAGGGCTGGTCGTAAAAAATGCGTAAAGCGGTGATCTCATCCTTGTGGGCTTCGATGTAGGCGCCGAAATCCTGGACCACCTGCCGGGCCTTGTCCGTGGAAAAACTGTCCCACTCGGCTTTGCGGAGGGTGTCCTGGTTGATGGCGTCAATGATCTGCTCGTGGACCTTGCGCACATTTTCGATGTATTCGTTCATCTCGCCGGTAAAGACGGACGCAGCCCGCCGCCGCAGGGCATCCAGTTCCTTTTCGACCGCCTGTTTGATGTCATCCGGCGCTAAACCCGGCTTTTCCTGCTCGATTTTTGATTGCACTTTCTCGACGGTGTCCGGGTTGTAGGCGTTGAGCAGGTCGCCGGCCGCCTGGTTGATGGTTTTGCCGCCGGACAGGTTTTCAAACCGGGCATGTTCGTCTTCGGTGAGCTGCCTGCGCAGACGGATGAGCCGGTTGGCCAGGGAGGTGAACAGGTCTTCGTCCTGAACGCCCATGTTCACGGCCCCCAGCAGTTCCTTTAAGGGCGCGGCCGGTTTGCGCTCCAGGGGCCGGGAGTCGGTTTTTTTGGATTTGGTGGCCCCCACGGCATCCACAATCACAAAATGGGTCTTGGTGTAACGGGCGGTGCGGGTTACCTTTTTTAAATCGTCAAAATTGAGGGTGCGGGCGCCCCGGCCCTTCATCTGCTCAAAATAATTGACGCTTTTCACATCCCGCATGAACAGCAGCACCTCCAGGGGTTTGACATCCGTGCCGGTGGCGATCATGTCCACGGTCACGGCAATGCGCGGCGCCCAGGCGTTGCGGAAGCGGGTCAGGACGGACTTGGGGTCTTCATCCGCCTTGTAGGTGACCTTTTTGCAGAAATCATTGCCTTCGCCGAACTCCTCCCGGATCATCTGGATGATATCGTCGGCGTGGCTGTCGGTCTTGGCAAAGACCAGGGTTTTGGGCACTTCAAATTCACCCGTCTCATCCACGCGGTCCGGGAAAATGGTCGGCAGGGCCTCCTTATAGGCCCGGACAATATGCCGTATCTGGCTGGGATTGACCACGTCCTTATCCAGCTTTCCGGCCGTGTATTCGTAATCTTCATCCAGTTGTTCCCAGCGTTTTTTGCGGGTCAGCTTTTCCCGCTTGTCCACATACTCCCTGGCCTGGATTTTGGCCCCGGATTGGGTGATTTCCGTTTCAATGGTAAAAACGTCATAGGGCACGTTCACCCCGTCAATCACCGATTCTTCATAAGTGTATTCGCTGACCACGTTTTCATTGAAGAAACCGAAGGTGCGCTTGTCCGGCGTGGCGGTCAACCCCACCAGAAAGGCGTCAAAGTATTCCAGCACCTGCTTCCACAGGTTGTAGATGGAACGGTGACACTCGTCAATCACGATAACGTCAAACTGCTCCACGGGGTATCTGGGCGTGAACGCCACGGGGATGGGTTCTTTTTTCCGCCATTGCCAGTCGGATTCGTTGGGATTTTCCAGCTCCGCCGTTTCTTCCAGGTCTTCGCCCTTTAAAATGGCGTAGAGGCGCTGAATGGTGGAAATGCAGACCTGGCTGTCCGAGGCGATATAGCCTGAATTCAGGCGCTGCACATTATAAAGCTCGGTGAATTTGCGGTTGTCGTCGGGAGGTTGATATTTTAAAAACTCCTGCTCGGCCTGTTCGCCCAGGTTGCGGGTGTCCACCAGAAACAGGATGCGCCGGGCATTGGCGTGTTTCAACAACCGATAGACAAAGGTGCAGGCGGTAAAGGTTTTGCCCGCGCCGGTGGCCATTTGAATCAAGGCTTTTGGCCGGTTCTCCTTGAAGGACGTTTCCAGATTGCCGATGGCCCTGATCTGGGCGGGCCGTAATCCCAGTTCATCCAGACCGGGCATTTTTTGAAGCTTTGCCCGCAGCGTTTCCGCCTGACCCCGCCATTCGGCCAACGTCTCTGGTTTGTGAAAATGAAACACCGGCCGCGACCTGGGTTTCGGGTCCCGGTAATCGGTAAACCGGGTCAATGCGCCGGTGCTTTCATACACAAACGGCAGGGATTCTTTATTGAGATTGTACTTCAGGGTCGCTTTGGCATAAAACGCAGCCTGGTCTTCGTGAACCGTAAGCCGTTCCCCTTCTTCCTCCCGCTTGGCTTCAATGACGCCGACGGGTTTTCCGTCCGCGAACAACACATAGTCGGCCGGGCCGACATCCGTCAGGTATTCCCTGACGGCCACGCCTTTCCCGGCAGACAGATCCACCTTGTTTTTGGACTGCACCACCCATCCGGCCGAAACCAGCATCCTGTCGATCTCGTCCCGCGCTTTTTGTTCCGGCGTTTGATTCGTCATGGATTGTTCCACTCAATTTTTGATGCCGTGGGCGCATAACGCAGGCGCCATGAGGCGCCGTCCTTGCGGGGGGAAACTAATGCTGCTGGACGGTGTATATTGGTCTTTGGAAACCGTCTGAACACAGAAATATCCATCTCATCTTCCTGATATCAGCCAAACCTCTGTTTATTTCCTGGATTGATGGCGGCATTAAACGCCCTTTGCCTAACCCTCGCTCATTCGCCCGGGCGGGGAACATCCGCTTGCCTCGCGTCCTTTTCTTCAACTTTAGACCGTGCCCGCGACCGGTCGGCGCTGTCGGCTTCAAAGCCTTCCTGGTCCGCCCCCTCTGTTGGCGTGTACAAAAGAACCGTGAACAGCGGAAAATGGTCCGACCCGATCGAAGGCAAGCGTTCAATCGAACGCAAAGTGAAATGCCGGCTGTGGAAAAGGTGGTCCAACGGCCAGCGAAGCAATGGATAGTCCGCATGGAAAGTATTGAACATGCCTCGGCCCACCCGCGGATCCAACAGGTCGCTGAGCTTGATAAAGAGTCGGGTTGTAGCCGACCAGGCGACGTCGTTGAGGTCGCCCGTGACGATGACCGGCCGGTCGCTTCCGGCGACGCTGCGTGCGACAATCAGCAACTCGACGTCCCGCTCCTCGGATTCGGTATTTTCCCCCGGGCCTGGCGGCGCCGGATGCAGGAAATGCATCCGCACCCCGTCTCCGGTGCGCAACCTCGCCAGGGCATGCATCGAAGGGACATCGTCTTCGACCAAAAATCCGATCTCGGGCTCCTCGAGGGGCAGGCGCGAATACACATGCATCCCGTAGAGGTTGTCCAACGGGCACTTTATGCTGTATGGCATTTCAGGCTGCAGGACATCGAGCCGGTCCTGCCACCATTGATCAGACTCCAGCGTGACAAGAACGTCGGGTTTGCGCTGCCTGACCAGCGAGAGAAGCGCCTCCGCATTGCGATTGGTCGTCAGCACGTTGGCGGTCATTATGCTGATGCGCCGGTCGGAACCGCTTTCTTTCGCCGTTTGCACATCGAGCGGCCAGAGGCGGGTATAGGGAGCAATCCACCATGCCTGCCAGGCAAGGCAAAGCAGCGTTGGAACGACAAGCATCCATGTTCCCGCGTTTTCAAGATCGAGAAAAAGCAATTGGGCAAGCAACAGTGCAGTTGCCATAACCGCAAATTGCAGGCGCGGAAAGTCCATGCCGCGGACGATCCAATGAGGGTTGCGCCACATCGGCAACAGCGTCACCAGGAGAAATGCGATCGCAGCAAGCGTCAAAGTCACAAACATTTAAAAATCCTTTCGATTCATCATGCCCGTGTTGAACAGGTTGTCAGGCCGGCGTCGCAAGCTTAAGCCCGACGATGCCGGCAACAATCAGCGCAACGCTGACGAGCCGGCCGGCACTCGCCGGTTCTCCAAACAGTACGATGCCCAGCCCAACGGTTCCGACGGCTCCGACGCCCACCCAAATGGCGTAAGCGGCGCCGACCGGAAGCGACTTCATGGCAATGCCCAGCAACCAAAGACTGATGCTCATCGCCAAGACGGTCCAGACCGTGGGCCACAATCGGGTGAACCCCTCCGTATACTTCAGTCCGATCGCCCAGCCGGCCTCGAACAGCCCCGCAATAACCAGAATGATCCAAGTCATGTGTTTGCCTTTCGTAAACGCCCGGGGTCGTCCCCGATGTGTCTGGAGCGGTGAGGTCGTCCTCACTTCCTGTCAACAGCCTGACGGGATAATCGGTCGCGCGGCTTTTTGCGTCGGCTGAATCCGCGAGGTTGTGTATCTATTTTTTTACCTCACACCGGAACCAAAATCCATGGTTTTCGGATAAGCGCTAAATTTTCCCGAAAAACCGGAATTTCGGATTGTCCGGCGTCCATCCTCAATGGTCAAAGCTTTCCTATTGTATTTACAAACGACTGCACATCTTTTATCATCCGGAATCAGAAAGACGACAACATAAGGAGCCTCCATTGTGAAAGGCGTCATGATCCAAAAATTCAGCGATTTACCCATCAGGGCCAAATTGACCCTCATTGTTTCCATTGCCTCCACGTTCACGGTGATCGTGCTGGCCGTTTTTTTTCTGACCGACAAGATTTTGTCCTATCGGCGGGATATGACCAAGAATCTTTCCATGCTGGCCAGGGTGGTCGGCATCAACAGCACGGCGGCCCTGACCTTCGACGTTCCTGAAACAGCCGGTGAGATTCTCATGGCGCTCCAGGCCGAGCCGGAAATCGCCTATGCGGGGATTCTCCGGCAAGACGGCAGCCTGTTTGCCGCGTATCGAAATCCCGACCTTCCGCCCGACGATCGCTTTGACAAAGCATTTTTCGGCCGAACGCTCGATCGGTTCCGATCGGTGCAGAGCGAGGGGGAACCGGCGCCATCGGGCGGTCATTTTTTTTCCACGGACTATCTGGACGTCATCCAGCCCATATCGCTGAAGAATCGCGCCATCGGCTACGTTGTGATCCGGGCCGACATGGGTCCGTTGAACGCCCGGATGGCGATGTCGGCGCTGGTGGTGCTAGGGGCGACGACCCTCCTGTTTACGGGGGTCCACCTTGTTGCCCGACGGCTGCACCGGACCATCGTCGAGCCCATTGCCGAATTGATGGACGCCATGGGGACGGTGTCGGAACGGGGCGACTACGCGGCCCGGGTCGAGCGGAAAAACGATGACGAGATCGGGGCGCTGATCACGGGATTCAACGACATGCTCCGGCAGATCCAGAAACGGGACGAGGAACTGGCCATGCACCGGGACCGACTGGAAGAAGCCGTGGCCCACCGGACCCTGGAACTGACGGCGTCCAACGCCCAGCTCAAAAAAGAGATGGACGAACGCATCAAAATTCAGGAACAATTGACCCGGGCTCAGAAAATGGAGATCATCGGCACCCTTGCGGCAGGAGTGGCCCATGATCTGAACAACATCCTGTCGGGCATCGTCAGTTATCCGGATCTGCTGCTGCTAAACCTTCCCGAAGACAGCCCCATGCGAAAGCCGATCCTCACCATCCAGCGCTCCGGACTCAAGGCGGCGGCCATTGTGCAGGATCTGTTGACCCTGGCGCGCCGGGGGGTCGCCAACAGTGAACCGACCGGGTTGACGGAGCTGATCCGGACCTATCTCAACAGCCCGGTCCATCAGGAACTGCTCTCCCATCATCCGGAAGTCCGGGTCGAAACGCGCCTTGCTTCAGATGTGATGACCATACAAGGGTCCCCGGTCCATCTCGACAAAACGCTCATGAACCTGGTTTCAAACGCCGCGGAAGCCATGCCCGAAGGCGGCGTGATCACCATCGGGCTCGCCAACCGCTATATCGATCGCCCCATCCCCGGATACGACGACATCCAGGAAGGGGAGTATGTGATGCTGACCGTTTCCGATACCGGAATGGGCATCGCCCATGAGGACAAACAGCGAATTTTCGAACCGTTTTACACCAAAAAGAAGATGGGACGAAGCGGGACGGGACTGGGCATGACGGTGGTCTACGGGACCGTGAAGGACCACAAGGGCTACATCGACGTTGAAAGCGCCGAGGGACGGGGGACGACCTTTTATCTCTACTTTCCCGCTTCGAGACAGACGATCCGGGAAGCCGGGGCGGCGCCGCCGGCCGCCGCTCCGCGCGGAAACGGCGAGATCATCCTGGTGGTGGACGATGTGGCGGAACAGCGGGAGATCGCTTCCCAAATGCTGGAAGCGCTGGGATACGTCGTCTGGACAACGCCGTCCGGCGAGGCGGCCGTGGCGGAGTTGCAGACCCGCCGGGCGGACCTCATTCTGCTGGATATGATCATGGATCCGGGCATGGACGGACTGGATGCCTATCGCCGGATACTCGAACGCCATCCAAAACAGCGGGCGGTCATCGCCAGCGGATTTTCAGAGACGGATCGGGTTAAAAAAGCCCAGAATCTGGGCGCCGGCGTTTATCTGCGAAAACCCTACACTCTGGAAAACATCGCACGGGCCGTGAAGGAAGCCCTGTCTGGAAAGCGGGATTAAGCCGGTTTTACTCCACGCCCTGAATCACCTTGGCGATCTGGAGCAACGGGGCTTTGATTCTCAATCCGGCCCGTTTGGCGGCATCCAGGTTGATATGGAAAGAGACCCGGTCGCCGGCCGAAAGGATCTCCACCATCCCGCCCTTTCCTGCGAAACCCGGTACGTCGCTGACGGTGAACACCGGGCGTTGGTTCAACTGCCCCAAGACAGCGGGAAGGGAGGCCGCCATGGCCGAACTGCAGAACAGAACATGGCAGTCCCGGGCCGCTTCCGGGGTCTGAATCCGGCGGACCACGATATTTCCCGCGTTTCGGCAGATCTGCTCCAGCGCCGGCGCCATGCGGTCTTCTCCCAGCAGACAAAAAGTGAAAGTCCTTGAATTTCCGACGGCGTCGTCATCGGGCCAGAGGACGAATTTGCTCAGGTTGTAGACGATGGCGGCGCGGCGGAAATCCGCCGGTTCCTGGGCCGGACTGCCCGAGGCCAGGAACAGGGCCAGGAGGACGGTCATCAGCGGGGCGGCCGGCCGGCCGCGGCATCCCCATCGGTTCACAGCACAATCTCGATAAAGGATGATATGATGCAGATCCGGCGCCGAGGGTCGAGATCCCGGTAGGGCGGCATCGGATCGGGGGCGGGAAGACGTTCGCCCATGCCGGTGATTTTTTGCACAAATCGGGCGTCGATAATGGAGGGCATGCCGGAACGGGTCTGCTCCAGTACAAACTGATTGGCATGGGTCGCCCGCAGACGCGACAGGATCTGGTTGTATTGGCGACGGCCCTCAGGGCCCGCCGGCGCCGGATCGGAGATTTCCGCCCGGATCAAGGCTTCCAGCCGGGAGCCGGCTGCAATGGGGGTTTCATCGGTGTAGCCGACGGATTTGAGCGTGATGCGAATCGAATGGCCCGGGTATTCCTCGTGCAGGTTCTTTACGGTTTTCACGATCGTTGCGGCCAATCCGTCGAGTTTCTTCCGCTGGGAGGCCGGCATTGCGCCGATCCGGTAACCGCCTTCCGGAAAAGAGATGGTCGTCCGCAACGCCGGATCTTCGAACCGTTCGATGTTGGCCCGGATGATCCGGATCTGCCGGTTGTAGGCTTCGATTTTTTCCGGGTCGAATTTTTCCGGATCGGATTTGGCGGCGGCGGCGTATGCGAGGATGCGATCCAACGCCTGGAGAGAGTCTTTCAGATCGCTGTCCGAACTGTGGGACAGGTGTTCCCGGATTTGAGTGCGGGCGAGGCCGGCTTCCATTTCCAGGCGCCTGAGATCCGAAACTTCCGCGCCGGGCATAGCGGGGCGATTGCCGGCGCAGCCTCCCGCCCAGAACAGAGCGGACAGGATCGCAACGGCGATGGGGACAAAGCGATGTGATGGGGTCATTGGCCTCTCCTCACTCCCCTTTGATCAGGGTGTTTTGATGTTCCAGGAGCCGTTCGAGCGCCATGGCTTTTCGACGGTACCGGAGTTCGTTCACGTAATCGGCGATGAGATCGTCCAATTGGTTGAGCCGCCGCCGGAGTTCGATGTTCGCCCCGGCGCCTGAAACGAGCGGGGCGAATTTTTCCTTTTCGCTTTTCAGGGCGTCGACGATCGCCTCCAGGACCGGGATCAGGTCCGCCGTCATATTTTTCCCCTGGTGCTCCGCTGCCGTCAGCTCTTCGTACCGGGCCAGGGAAAGAAACAGTCTGTAGGGGATGTCCACCGCGACGATTTCGTCGCCGGAGGCGGCGTCGGCCGGCGCCTGAACCCCGGCGGATCCCACCAAAAAACAGAGCCCGATGAACAGGGCAGATAAAATGGATCGGCATGTCGCCGGTGTTTTCGCCATGGCATATTCATTCATAGAGTACCCGTCTCTTTATGCAGAATACTACAGAACGGATCGTTCAGATGCAACTCTTCGGGTCGGTTTCAGCCCCGGCGCTCTACATCAACGACAACTGTCCCCGCCCTCCGTCATTCTCTCCATCATCTTCCCCCGGCATGACGGCCTCGATCCTCTCGACGTTCCGGAACCCTCTGGAGAGCAGTTTTCCTCTCCTGCCGCGCTCTCCCTGATAGGCCGCCAGATCCGGTCCTTTCAGCGTCATGAACCGCTTTCCCACATGGATCACCAGATGCGCCCGTTCGGGAATCACCTCGAGAATCGACACGTATTCCTTCCGGACCTTGAGCCGGGCCGGCGGGATCTGGATGATTTTGTTGCCCTTGCCTTTGGGGAGCATGGGCAGGTCCCGGACCGAAAAGATCAGCATCCGCCCTTCGCTGGAGACGGCGAGGACCTGGTCGGTTTCCGGATCAGCGACCCGAAGGGGCGGCAGGGGTTCGGCCCCTTTGGGAAGGGTCAGCACCGCCTTTCCGGCACGGTTCTTGGCATACAGGTCCGCAAGGCGGGTAATGAAGCCATAGCCTGCATCGCTGGCCAGAAGCAGCGTCTCATCGGGTTTTCCCATGAGAACGGAAAGAAACTCCGCCCCGCCCGGCGGACTGAGCCGGCCGCTGAGGGGTTCGCCCTGGCTTCGGGCCGACGGCAGGCTGTGGGCCGGCAGGGTGTAGCTGCGGCCGGTGGAATCGAGGAAAACCACCTCTTCATTGCTGTACCCCCCTGCCGTTTCCCGGAGCCGGTCCCCGGTCTTGTAGCTGAGCGCGGCCGGATCGATGTCGCGCCCCTTGGCGGCCCGCACCCATCCTTTTGCGGACAGGATCACCGTGACCGGTTCCGACGGCAGGAGATCGGTCTTGGTGAAGGCATGGGCCTCCGACCGCTCCAGGATGGGCGACTGCCGGTCGTCCCCGTAGGTTTTGGCGTCGGCCTTGATCTCCTTGCGGATCAGGGCTTTCAGTCTGGCGTCGGCGCCGAGGGTTTTTTCCAGGGCGTCCCGCTCCCCGGACAGGTCGTCCTGCTCGGAGCGGATCTTCATCTCTTCCAGCTTTGCCAGATGGCGCAGTTTCAGCTCCAGGATGGCCTCGGCCTGGGCGTCGGTGAGGCCGAACCGCTCCATGAGCACCGGCTTGGGCTTGTCCTCGCTCCGGATGATGGCGATGACCTCGTCGATGTTGAGAAAGGCGATCAGCAACCCTTCCAGGATATGGAGGCGATTGACGACCCGGTCGAGCCGGTGCTGGAGGCGGCGGCGCACGGTCTCGGTGCGGAATTCGAGCCATTCCCGCAACAGCGGCATCAGCCCCTTGACCTGGGGCTTGCCGTTGAGACCGATGATGTTGAGGTTGACCCGGTAGGTCCGTTCCAAGTCGGTGGTGGCGAACAGATGGGCCATGAGAGCGTCTGCGTCGACCCGGTTGGACCGGGGGACGATGACCAGTCGAATGGGGGCTTCATGGTCGGATTCGTCCCGGAGATCCGCGACCATGGGCAGTTTCCTGGCCTGCATCTGGCCGGCGATCTGCTCCAGGATTTTGGCCCCGGAAACCTGGTGCGGCAGGGCGGTGACCACGATGTCGCCGTTTTCCCGGTGAAAGACCGCCCGCATCCGGATGGCGCCGTTGCCGGTGCGGTACATGTCCATGATCTCCGGTTTCCGGGTGATGATCTCGGCCCGGGTCGGATAATCCGGCCCCGGCAGATGCTCACAGATGGCGTCCAGGGAGGCGTCGGGATGATCCAGCAGATGCACCAGGGCCTCGGCCGTCTCCCGGAGGTTGTGAGGCGGGATGTCCGTGGCCATGCCCACGGCGATGCCGGTGGTCCCGTTTAACAGGATGTTGGGCAGCCGGGCCGGCAATACGGCGGGCTCATCGAGGGAGCCGTCGAAATTGGGAACCCAGTCGACGGTCCCCTGCCCCAGCTCGCCCAACAGGAGATCGGCGTAGCGCGACAGCCGCGATTCGGTGTACCGCATGGCGGCAAAGGATTTGGGATCATCCGGCGCCCCCCAGTTGCCCTGCCCGTCCACCAGGGGATACCGGTAGGAAAAGGGCTGGGCCATCAGCACCATGGCTTCATAGCAGGCCGTGTCGCCGTGCGGGTGGAATTTGCCCAGCACGTCGCCCACGGTCCGGGCCGATTTCTTGTATTTGGCCGTGGACCGCAGCCCCAGTTCCGACATGGCGTAAACAATGCGCCGCTGGACCGGTTTGAGCCCGTCGCCGATATGCGGCAGGGCCCGGTCCAGGATTACGTACATGGCGTATTCGAGGTAGGCTTTTTCCGTGAAATCGCCCAGGGGCAGTTCTTCGATGCCGTCCGGGCTGGTGGTGGCGGTTTCAATCATGGCTTATCCAATCACCTCGGCCAGATCCCCCTTTTCCTCCAGCCACGACCGGCGGTCGGCGGCTCTCTTTTTGGCCAGGAGCATGTCCAGGAGATCATCGGCGGCCGTGGTTTCCGGCTGCAGCACGAGGCGCACCAGCCGGCGGGTGTCCGGGGTCATGGTGGTTTCCCGCAGCTGCAAGGGGCTCATTTCGCCCAGCCCCTTGAATCGCTGGACATTGGGCCGGCCGTTTTTCTTCCGGGCCTCGATTCGTTTGAGGATATCCCGCTTTTCCGCCTCATCCAGGGCGTAGTAGACCTCCTTGCCCACGTCGATCCGGTACAGGGGGGGCATGGCCACATGGATGTGGCCGCCTGCCACCAGGGGGCGGAAATGGCGCAGGAACAGGGCGCAGAGCAGGGCCCCGATGTGAAGGCCGTCGGAATCGGCATCGGCCAGGATGCAGATCTTGCCGTAGCGGAGGCCGCTCAGATCGTCGGCGCCCGGATCAACGCCGATGGCCACCGAGATGTCGTGAATTTCCTTGGAGCCCAGGACCGTGTCCGGATCCGACTCCCAGGTGTTGAGGATCTTGCCCCGCAGCGGCATGATGGCCTGGAATTCCCGGTCCCGGGCCTGTTTCGCCGAACCGCCGGCGGAATCGCCTTCCACCAGGAAGAGTTCGGACCGCGAGGGATCCTGGACCACGCAGTCGGCCAGTTTTCCCGGAAGGGCCGGACCGGCGGTCACCTTTTTCCGGGCCACTTTTTTGCTGGCCCGAAGCCGTTTCTGGGCGCTGGCGATGGCCATCTCCGCCAGGGCTTCCCCCACGTCGGTGTGACGGTTGAGCCACAGACTGAAGGCGTCCTTGACCGCCGAGGAGACGAAATTGGCGCAGGACCGGGACGAAAGCCGCTCCTTGGTCTGGCCGGAAAATTGCGGATCCTGCATCTTGATCGACAAAACATAGCTGCACCGGTCCCAGATGTCCTCCGGGGCCAGTTTGACGCCCCGGGGCGCCAGGTTCCGGAATTCGCAGAACTCCCGGATGGCGGCCAGCAGACCGCTCCGGAATCCGTTGACATGAGTCCCCCCCTGGGGCGTGGGAATCAGGTTGACGTAGCTTTCGGTCACGGCCTCGCCCCCTTCCGGCAGCCAGAGGACGGCCCAGTCGACCCGTTCCCCATCGCCGCTTTCCTGCCCCACAAAGGGAGCGTCGGGGAGCAGGACAAACTCCTGGAGCGTCTCCATCAGGTAATCCTTGAGGCCGCTTTCGAAGCGCCATTCAACGGTTTCGCCTGTATTTGCATCGGTGAATCGGACCCGGAGGCCGGGGCAGAGAACGGCTTTGGCCCGAAGGGTGTGCTTGAGTCTGGGGATTGAAAACCGCGACGCATCGAAATACCCGGGGTCGGGCCAGAACCGGATGGTGGTTCCGGTATTTTTTTTGCCCACCGAATCGACCAGCGCCAGATCCCGGACCTTCCGCCCGTTTTCAAAGCCGATGGCGTATTTGCCGCCGTCCCGGCGGACCTCCACGTCGAGGCGGGCCGAGAGGGCGTTGACCACGGAGACGCCCACGCCGTGCAGGCCCCCTGAGAACTGGTAGTTTTTGTCCGAAAACTTGGCCCCGGCGTGGAGGCGGGTCAGGATCAGTTCCACTCCGGGAATCCCTTCCTCCGGGTGGATGTCCACCGGCATGCCCCGCCCGTTGTCCGCGACCTCCAGTGAATCGTCGGTGTGGAGGGTCACATCGATCCGGGTCGCGTGGCCGGCGATCGCCTCGTCCACGCTGTTGTCGATGACCTCCTGGCCCAAATGGTTGGGCCGGGTGGTGTCCGTATACATGCCGGGCCGCCGCCGGACCGGCGCCAGCCCTTTCAGGACTTCGATGGATTCCGCTGTGTAGGTGTTTTCCGTCATCTGGATCGTCTGTTGTTATCGGTCAAAAGCACAAAATGCCCGTATAGGTCTCAGGCGTGATCTCCCGGAGCCGGGCCTTTACGTCCTCGGAGACATCCAGGGTTTCGATGAAGGCGGCGACGGCCTCCCGGTCGATTCTGTCATGGGTTCGGGTCAGGGCCAGCAGGGCCTCGTAGGGTTTGGGATACCCTTCCCGCCGCAGGATGGTCTGGATCCCTTCGGCCACCACGGCCCAGTTTGCGTCCAGGTCCGCCCGGATGGCGCTCTCATTGAGGATCAGCTTGGCCAGCCCCTTTGACAGCGATTTGAGAGCGATAAGGGTGTGGGCCAGGGGCACGCCCACATTCCGGATGACGGTGGAATCGGTGAGGTCCCGCTGGAGCCGGGAGATGGGCAGCTTGGCCGACAGATGTTCCAGCAGGGCGTTGGCCACCCCGAGGTTGCCCTCGGCGTTTTCGAAATCGATGGGATTGATCTTGTGGGGCATGGCCGAAGACCCGACCTCCCCTTCTTTGATCTGCTGCTTGAAATACGCCATGGAGATGTAGGCCCAGATATCCCTGGCCAGATCGATGAGGATGGTGTTGATCCGTTTGACGGCGTCGCAGAAAGCGCCCAGGTTGTCGTAATGTTCGATCTGGGTGGTGACCCGGGAACGGTCGAGGCCCAGGACGTTGTTGACCAGGTTGTCGGCAAAGGCCAACCAGTCGATTTCCGGATAGGCAACGGCGTGGGCGTTGAAGTTGCCGGTGGCGCCCCCGAATTTGGCGGAAAAGGGGATGGTTTTGAGCTGGGCCCGCTGCGTCATCAACCGTTCCACGAAGACGTACATCTCCTTGCCCAGGGTGGTGGGAGAAGCGGGCTGGCCATGGGTGCGGGCCAGCATGGGGACGGTTTTCCATTCCCGGGCCTTGGCGGAAAGGTCTTCGATGACCGCGTCCAGGGCCGGCGTCATGACGGTCAGCCAGCCCTCCTTGAGGGCGCAGGGCACGGCGGTGTTGTTGATGTCCTGGGAAGTCAACCCGAAATGGATAAACTCCTTGAACCGCTCCAGTCCCAGGGCGTCGAATTTCTCTTTGAGGAAATACTCCACCGCCTTGACGTCGTGATTGGTGACCGTCTCGATCTCCTTGACCTTCCGGGCGTCTTCCAGGCTGAATTTCTGATGGATCTCCCGCAGCGGTTCCTTCATCTTTTTGTCGAACCCTTTAAACTGGGGCAACCGGAGGTTCACCAGCCCGATGAAGTATTCCACTTCCACCAGCACCCGGTAGCGGATCAGGGCGCTTTCGGAAAAATAATCGGCCAGCTTCCGGACAGCCCGCCGGTACCGGCCGTCCACGGGCGAAATCGCGGTCAAAGAGGTCAGTTCCATATTCGGCTACGTCTCCTGTGGGGTTGGGGGATTGATGTTCAAAAATCTCCGGCCATGCTCAACCGGGTCGGCGTCTCCTTGACTCGCCCGCCGGCGAAAAAGCGTTTCCGGAAATAGGGCGAGGTCAGGTCGTCGATGGTGACGCCCTGGGATCGGCTGGCGTGGACGAATTTCTGGTCTCTCAGATAAAGCCCGACATGGGAGATCCGGTTGCCCCGGATTTTGAAGCTGAGGATGTCCCCCTCCTTCAGGTCTTCAGTGTCCACCGGGGTCAGGTCTTCGTAGAACATGTCCCGGGAACTGCGGTTGAGCTGGATGCCGTAGACCGTTTCATAGATCGATTTGACAAGACAGGAGCAGTCGACGCCGTCCTTGGAGCATCCGCCATACCGATACCGGGTGCCGAACCATTCGTCGATGGCCAGGATCAGTTCCTTGTTTTCCATACCGGTCAGCGGAATTCCCAATCGCTGCGAATACGCCACGTAAAAATCCAGTTCCCCGATCACCTGATCGAAGGCCCTGACAATCTCCGCGTTGTTGGACGTTTGAGACCCATCCGGCGAAACAGCGCCGGATGCTTCGGCCCCTTCGTCTTCTATTGCAGCCGCATGGGCGGCGACATCGATCCGGGGAGGCGGGGCCGGGAAGAAATGGGGATCGGGGATTGAAGAGGTGGTGACGCAGGAACTGGCGATCAGGAGGATCAGCGCCGGCAGCGTCAGCCGCAATGGCTTTGTCCGCTTCGGCGGGAAGAAGCGTCTTCCGTTCATTTTTGTTTGCCTTTAAATCGTGTGACGGTGTTTCATGGTTTAAAAAAGCCGCCCCGGGCTCGGGGCGGCGCCGATGCTTCGACTCATATACAGTTCCAGTCGCTCAACCGCAAGGGAACAGGACAGGGTCAGGACCAGATAAAGCGCCGTCACCGTGATCCAGACCTCGAAGGTCAGGTAGGTGGCGGCCATCAGCTCCATCCCCTGGAAGGTCAGTTCCTGGATGGAGATGACCGACACGATGGCCGAATCCTTGATGGTGGAGATGAACTGTCCGGCCAGAGGCGGCAACGCGATTCGGGCCGCCTGAGGCAAAACGACATGGCGCATCTGTTGACGCCGGTTGAACCCCAGGGCCGAGGATGCCTCCCACTGCCCCCTGTCCACGGACTGAATGCCCGACCGGACGATCTCCGCGATGTAGGCGCCTTCGAAAAGCGCCAGGGTGATCAGCGCCGAAAGGAAGGTCGACAGCTGCCGGGGGGAAGCGAAGAAGAAGCCGACCACTGCCTGGGTCGATTCGGAACGGCTCCGGATAAAGGCGTCCACCCCCAGGATGGGCATGAGCTGGCTGCTGATGAAATAGTAGAAGATGAAGATGAGAACCAGCGGCGGAATGTTGCGGATCAACTCGACGTAGATGCCGGCGAACAGACGGGCGAAAAACCGCCGGCTGACCCGAAGAAATCCCATGATCAGCCCGATGGCCAGCGCCATGATCGTGGACCAGACGCTGAGCCGGATGGTGGTGAAAAACCCCTGCAGAAGCAGATTGGCCACCCACCCGTTTTCGGCGTCGCAGCGGATCAGATATTGGGGGATGACGGACCAGTTCCAGTCGTAGTGAAGGCCGACCCGGACCCGATAGAACAGATAGCCGGCCCCGGCCAGAAGGCCAAGACCGACCATCAGATCGAGGGGGGTCAAGCGCGTTGCGAAAGGGCGTCCCACAATCGGCAATTACTGAATCTGGTCCGCCCAGTCGCGGGTTTCAAACCAGTAATGTTTCCGTTCCCTGAACCACCCTTTGGCTTCCGTCACCCGGATCCAGTTGTTGAGATAGTTGAGGGTGTCTACGTCCGCCTTGCGGAGGGCGAAGGCGATGGGCTCCTTGGTGAAGGTGTCGTCCAGGGGCAGAAACAGGCGGTCGGGATATTTGAGGGCCTGGAAAGCCGGAGTGGGCGCCGATCCGACCACCGCATGAGCGTTGCCGTTGATCACCTCCTGGTAGGCCTGGGCTTCGTCGTCGAAGAGGCGGAGTTCGGCCTTGGGCAGAAATTTTTTGGCGGCCGCGACGGCGGTGGAGCCGAGCCGGGCCGCAATCACCACGTCTGCTTTGTTGAAATCATCCAGGCTGTTGAAGCCCTTGGCCTTTTCCTTATGGGCCACCATGTCCTGGCCGGTATCATAGTAGGGGATGCTGAAATTGACCTTGAGGTTCCGATTCGGGGTGATGGACATGCCGCCGATAATCACATCGAACTTGCCGGTCAAAAGCGCCGGAATGATGCCGGCCCATTTGGTGGGGACGAACTCGGCCTTCACTCCCATGTCTTCGGCCAGTCGCGTCGCTACATCGATCTCGAACCCGATGAGCTTCCCGGTTTTATCTTTCATGGCCCATGGTACAAAGGTCGACATGCCCACGCGCAGGACTCCGCGCTGGAGCACCCCTTCCACGGTGCTCTCCTGGACGAGTTTCTGCTGGATCTCGCCGGCGAACCCGGCGGCGGAAAAGCCGAACAGCGCCGCCAGTGCGACGGACAGCGTCAAAAGACGTAAAGGTTTCAACACAGCAGCCTCCTTCTTCTATAATGACATGTTTTATGTTCATTCACCCACGCCGCTCATTCTTAGTATTAAACCAATTCGATTGTCAAGCGCTTGTAATGCGAATGATCCCGCTCAATATCCCCGATTGAGTCTCTTTTCCATGAACCAGACCGTCAGAGACAACGTTGTGGTAATGACGATGTAGATGGCCGCCACCGTCAGCCAGATCTCGAAGGTGAGGTAGGTTTCAGCGATGATGGCCTGGCCCCGCATGGTCAGGTCGTAGACGGCGATAGTGCTCACCAGGGCCGAGTCCTTGATGAGGGAAACGGCCTGACCGGTGAGGGGCGGCAGGACCCGCCGGATCGCCTGGGGCAGGACGACCAGCCGATAGGTCGCCGGCGTGGTCAGGCCGATGCTGTAGGCGGCTTCCCACTGCCCTTTGTGGATGGAAACGATGCCGGCCCGGAAGATCTCCGACGCATAGGCCCCTTCGAAAAAACTGAGGGCCAGGACCGCCGAAGTGAAGCGATCGATGCCCAGCACCGGCGCCAGGACGAAATAGATGAAAAAGAGCTGGACCAGCAGGGGCGTGTTCCGGGCCGCTTCCAGATAGATCCGGGCCACGATCCGGGCCAGGGGCGAGTGGGAGAGGCGGAAGAAAGCCGTGATCAGGCCCATGGCAAAGGCCAGCACCAGGCTGATGCCGGTGATCTTGAAGGTGACCAGCAGCCCGTCGTAAAGGGGGCCCGGAACCAGTTTGCCGTCCACGAACCGGTACAGATATTTAGAGATCCGGTACCATTGCCAGTTGTAATCCAGCTCGGTGGCCCCGCGCACCACCAGAAAGACGAGCACGCCCGCGACGATGAGAAACCGGATCATGTCCAGCCATGGAAACCGGCTTTTTCGTTTCATGCGGCCCGCCGTTTGTCTTCGCTGACCGATGCGAGGTAAATGGCGGCCAGAATCAGACCGCCTCCGATAAATTTGGAGAGCGTCACGGCCTCGCCGAAGATCAGGCGGGCCAGGATCGTGGCGCCGATGGGCTCGCCCAGCAGGCTCACCGCCACCATGGAAGCTGAAAACCACCGCAGGGACCAGTTGTAGCTGGTGTGACCGATCAGCTGGGGGATCAGGGCCATGGCCCAGAAAGCGGCCACCGTAGAGGTTCCAAACCCCGCAACAGGCAGGCCGGCGATCAGGACGATGGCCCAGAGCACCGCGGCGGCGCACCCATAACAGATCTGGATATAGGCCAGCAGGGAGAGCTTCCGCCGGAGGGTCCGTCCCAACAGCAGGTAGACGGCGGCGCAAATGGACCCCAGCAGCGCCAGGCCGTCGCCGTAGAGCGCCTCGGGCCCCAGGGCGAAATCCCCGGCGCCGATGATGATCCCCCCGATGACGGACAGGGTCACGCCGGCCAGGGTGGCGTTTCGAATCCGCTCACGGGTGATAAACGGGGTGAAAACGGCCACCCAGAGCGGATTGGTGTTGACCAGCACGACGCTGTTGGCGATGGAGGTGTACTCCAGGGAAGAGATCCATGTTGCGAAGTGCATGGCGAGGAAAAAACCGGACAGAAGCCCCAGGAGCAGATCCCGTCGGGATAACGCCTTGAGTTCGTCTCTGACCTGCCACCAGGCGATGGGCGTGAGCACCAGAACGGCCAACCCCACCCTGTAGGCGGCGATGACCAGAGCCGGCGCATCGGCCAGCCGGGCGAAAATGGCCCCTGTAGAAACGGCGAGCACCCCGGAAATCAGCGCCAGATAAGGGTTGAAGCGGGGGGCGGCCGCCTGGCGATGGATGGCGGTCATGGCGTTTTGACGGCCACCAGGGACGCCTGCTGATAGTGGTCGTTCCGATTGGGATCTTCGGCTTCACTGTAGAAAATGATCCATAGCGGCAGAAAAGCGTGGAGCAGTTCGTTCTTTCGAAGGAGATAATCCCGGCAGGAGGGGGCGGCGGCGTCCGGATGGTCGGTCTCCAGATAGCTCTGGAAGATGAGGATGCCGCCGGGCGCCAGCCCCTCTTGAATATAGGGAAACATGCGCCGGCTGAGAAACCGGATATTGACGATCAGGCTGTACCGCCGGGCAGGGATATCGAACCGGTCCAGGTCGATGCAGACCGGGTTGAGGTTCGGGCCTGCGCCCGCCAGCGTCCTGAGTCCGATATCCGATACGTCCAATGCATCCACCACAAAGCCCGCCTCAGAGAGAAACCGGCTGTTGCGGCCGTTGCCGGCAGCCAGATCCAGGGCCCGGCCCTTGGGGGCCATCCCCGCAAAACGGGTAACGATCTCGGCGGGTTCCGTGGAAAAGCGTTTATTCCGGTACCGTTCGTTCCAGCGGCGTTGGTCCTGATTCATCTGTTCTGATTCATCTGTTCTGATTCATCTGTCCCGGATTCCAAAATCGAATCGATCGGCCAGCAATTGCCGGGCGACCCCGTTGACCGGCAGGGTTGTCAGTTCATCCGGGGCGACCCACCGGACATCGACGGCATCATCTCCGGGCCGCGCCTCGCCCCTTATGTAGTCAGCGGCGAGATCCACAATGACGTAATGAAACCGGACCTCGCCGTTTTCATCCCGATCCACGACATCAAAGGTAAATATCGGATCCCCGGCCCGGACGATGATACCGGTCTCCTCCAGCACCTCCCGTTCAGCAGCCGCCTGGAGGGTTTCGCCCAAATGGACGCTCCCGCCGGGGAGGGCCCAGGAATTCATGGCGGGTTCCCGCCCCCGCTTGATCAGGAGCACTCGTTCGTCATAGATCACCACGGCGCCTACCGCCGCCCGGGGGGCGTCGGGGTATCGAGTGGTCGGTTTTCCGGACATATGCTGTCCTCCTGCCAAGTCTGATGTCTGTTTAAATCGATTATCATATAACCTTTAACAGCATTTGAAAAGCTGTTTTTGATCATATTCTGTTTACAAGGCCGGGGTTCGGGTATAAAGTCCGCCGGATGAAAGGGACCGGATATTCATACCGCGACATCCTGCGGGTCAGCCTGCCCCTGGTGGCCACCATGGGCGCCACCATGGTCATGGAATTCACGGACCGGGTCTTCCTGTCCTCCTATTCCCTGGACGCCATCGCCGCGGCCCTGCCCGCCGGCATCGCCGCTTTTCTTCTCATTGCGTTTTTCATGGGCACAGCCGGCTACCTCAACGTCTTCATCGCCCAGTACACCGGGGCTGAAGCCCATGACCGGGTGGGGGCCGCCCTGTGGCAGGGGATCTGGTTTTCTGTCATGGCGGGAGTGCTGCTGGCGGCCTGTTCCTTCCTGGCCGAGCCGCTCTTCCGGCTGAGCGGTCATCCCGTCGAGGTCCAACGGCTTGAAGTGATCTATTTCAAAGTCCTTTGCCTGGGAGGGGGAATCGAGGTGCTGGCGGTGGGGCTCTCCTGCTTCTATTCCGGCCGGGGGCTGACCCGGACGGTCATGATCGTCCACGTCATCGGAACCCTGGTCAACATCCCCCTGGACTACGCCCTCATCAACGGGATCTGGATCTTCCCCGAACTGGGCATCCTGGGGGCGGGCATCGCCACGGTCACGGCATGGGCGGTCATCGCGGTTCTTTTCGCGGTGGTTATTTTCACCCGGGAAAACGACCGGCGGTTCGGGGTGATCCGCAACCACCGGTTCCAAAAAACGGTATTTCTGAAACTGCTCAAATTCGGCGTACCCAGCGCGCTCCAGTTCTGCCTCGACATTTTCGCATTCAGTTTTTTCATCTTCATGGTGGGCCGGATCGGGAAATCGGCCATGGCCGCCACCAACATCGTTATTTCCATCAATTCCCTGTCGTTCCTGCCCACGGCCGGATTCTCCCTGGGCGTCAGCACCCTTGTGGGCCAGTCCCTGGGTCGGAACCAGCCCGATGCGGCGGCCGGCGCCACGGTCCAAACCATCCACATCACGTTGCTCTATACCGCTCTGATGGCGGTGCTGTTTGTGGGGTTCCCCGCCCCGGTGATCAATCTGTTCCGCCCGAATGACGTTGCGCCCGCAGATTTCGCGGAAATCACCCGCACCGCCGTGATCCTCCTCCGGTTCGTGGCGGTTTACATCTTTTTCGACGCCCATTACATGGTTTTCATCGGCGCGCTGAAAGGCGCCGGCGACACCCGGTTTATCATGGTCAGCGTGGCGGCTGCGTCGGTTTTGTTCCTGATTCTGCCCATTGCCGTCGGCGTCGGGTTTTTAGGCGCCGGGCTCTATTTCTCATGGGGATGCCTGACCGTCTTTGTGGCGTCTCTTTTCGGGGTTTCCCTGTGGCGGTACCGCCAGGGGGCGTGGCGGGGGAAGCGGGTGATCGAGACCTACGGGGGGTGAGACAAAAGGCCCTTGTTGAAGTGGACGCGCGATAGGAGGCGTTTCCCGGCCGCCGGGGGATTTATTCCCCGGCCGCAAACATGGACGCCGTTTAATCGGCGGCGGTACTTCGTGCGGCGCCGGTTTCCTCACCGAAAGCTGCACCGTCTCCAGGGCCCGAACGACGTATTCCCGGTGGGTTTTGACGGCTTCCTTGAAGGCGTCGCAGTGTTGAAGTCCCGCGGTTCGCGCTCGGTTTCCCGGAAGCTTTCCGTCAGCAAAACCGCGTTTTCCAGGTCCATGCTGGGTCGGGTGTCGATGACCCGGGCCTTGGCTTTGCGGATGCGCCGCATGCAGGCGGGCTCCGCCTGAACTGGCGTGAGGTTGATGGCGGGATCGTACATGATGCCTCCTTTTTCCTCTGCTAACCCGGAAGCTCTTTTTTTAACTCGAAATTGACGATGTTCAGGTGCGTGCTCATGGATCTCTCAGCCTCTTCGGGGTTGCCGTTCCGGATATAATGGATGATGTCCCGGGAGGTCTCGATGGCCCTGTCGACCTGCGCCGGTTCGAAGGTTCTCAGGAAATTGTCCATGAAATCGATATGCTCGTGGGCCTTGTCCACCAGCAGTTTCACCATCTCGAAGATGGCCTTGTTGTTGGACGCCTCGGCGAGGGTCAGATGGAATTTGAAATCGGCCTGGTTGAACGCCATGGCCTCGTCCCGGTTCTGGTCCATGGCGCCGGCGATGTCGCTCAGCCGGACCAGATGTTCGGGGTCGGACTCCGCGGCCGCGATCCGGGCCGCGCCGCATTCGACGATCTCCCGGGCCTTCATCAGGTCCGCCAGCGATACCGCTTTGAGCCGCTTTTCCAGCTCCGACGCCGATTCTCCCTGCTTCAGGGCGTTTTCGGCGATGAACGTCCCCTTGCCCCGGCTGACCGACAGATACCCCGTTGCCGTCAACATCTTGACGGCTTCCCGGACCGATCCCAGCCCGACGCCGAACATCCGCGCCAACTCCCGCTGGGGCGGCAGCCGCATGCCGGGTTGAAGTTCGCCGTCTTCCACCATTTTCAAGATCTGCCCGGCCAGGGCTTCCGGCGCCGACGCGATGGTGAGGGATTTAAACCGGTTTATAACGACTGACATGGAGAACCCCTATTAAGAATCGATACAGTTCGGAACACATGAACTTAATACCTTATTAACTTATGAATTAAATCGGGTCAAACCATTATTTTAGTAGAGTGGCTGTACGATGCGTGTGACGGGCGCCTGTGTTGGCCGTCAATATCTGGTCGGAAAAATGTTTGAAATGGCACGAAAAAAAATAGCCGTTTCCAGAAAGAAATTGACAAAGGGCTGTTAATTTTGTTTTGAATGAAATATAAATAGATCTGAGTGTTCGCCAGAAACTTTATAATCACTCCTTAAGGCATGAGCACGAAATAACTTGCTCATTCCATCTTGCCGAATCATTGGAAAAACGTTGTTCCGATTTTCAATTGGTTTGAACGAATTCGCTATGCTGGCATTAACTTCAATTGCGGGAGATATTTTGGATAACAGGAAAAGCCTACTATTCACCCACATTGATTCATTGTTCATCACTATAACCGCTTCATTTTTTACCTGTAAGCTCATCCTGCCTGTTTTGGGTTTCATCCCCGACCCGTAGCTGCTTCCGCCCCGGAAAGACGATAAAGCAAGCTTGTTTCACTGAGTTTTTGATATGTCTAAGGTGGAAGATCCGCATCTTGTGATTTTCGGATACAACAGCGGATATCGCCTTTACAGGTGTAAGGACCGCTCCATTTGGGCATATTCTCCAATAAGTAGAATCGATACAAACGAGTATAGCATATGAAACCGGTTATATGGTTGATTTTAAGGCGCGCCGGATTTGGTTTTTTAACAATTATCGTTATCTCTTTGATAATTTTTATCGGTGTTGAACTGCTGCCCGGTGATGTCGCGGAGACAGTGCTTGGCCAAAACGCCACCCAGGAAACCGTTGAAGCTTTCAGAAAAGCACTGAAACTGGAGCTTCCGCCCCACGTCAGATATCGGGTTTGGCTAACGGACTTCGTTCAGGGGGATTTCGGCAGGTCTCTGGCCAATGGCAGGGAGGTATCGGGTTTGATTGGATGGAGATTCGCGAATACGCTTTTTCTTGCCTTGACGACAGCGGCGATCGCCATACCGCTGTCGGTCATGCTGGGTATGATGGCCGCCTTTTACCGGAACACGCTGTTCGACAAAGTCATATCCATAACGACATTGTCATTCATCTCTTTTCCTGAATTTTTCATCGCCTACATCCTCATTACCTTGTTTTCGGTTCAGTTCAACATTTTCCCGAGCATGGCCAACATCAATGAAAGTATGACCCTGGTCGCCAAGCTCCATGCCATACTTCTTCCGGCATTGACGTTAACCTGTGTAGTAACGGCGCACATGATGCGACAGACCAGGGCCGCGATCATCAATGTTCTGGCCAGCGCTTATATCGAGATGGCGGAGTTGAAAGGGATCAGAAGGCTGCGGATCATCATGCGCCACGCTTTTCCCAACTCTCTCTCCCCGGTCATCAACGTCGTCGCCTTAAACCTGGCATACCTGATTGTCGGGGTCGTTATCGTTGAAGTTGTTTTTGTTTATCCGGGTCTTGGACAGCTTCTGGTGGATTCGGTATCAAAGCGAGACATTCCCGTTGTCCAGGCATCCGGCCTGATCTTCGCCGGCGCCTATATATCCTTGAACATGATGGCGGATATCCTATCCATGCTGGCCAATCCCAGGCTGAGACAGTCTCAGACATCGTAAAGGAATCGGACAGTGATGAATTTACTCATAAAATCACCTCTCAGCGCCCGCATTGGGCTATGTATTGTTCTGTTCAATATTATCGTCGCAATTTTTGCTCCGCTCATCGCCCCTTATTCGGAAACCGAAGTCGTCGGCGATGTCTGGGAACAGATGTCGGGGAATTCCCTGCTGGGAACCGACCATCTGGGCCGTGATCTCATGTCGCGTCTGATTTTCGGCGCGAGAAACACCATCGCGCTGGCCTTTATTACGACGATGCTGTCGTTTCTCTCCGGAACGACACTCGGTTTCGTCGCCGCGGTCAAAGGCGGCTGGATCGACAATTTATTCAGCAGAATCATCGATATCATCATGGCGTTTCCGACCCTGATCTTCGCTCTGATGATCCTGTCGGTGATGGGGTCTTCCGTAATGATCCTCATCGTCACTATCGCCATACTCGACTCGACTCGCGTATACCGGCTGGCCCGCGCCGTCGCCATGGATATCGAGGTCATGGATTTCGTGGAGGTGGCCCGGCTCAGGGGCGAAGGCTTGTGGTGGATCATGCGCAGGGAAATCCTTCCCAACGCCATGCCGTCCCTGGTCGCCGAATTCGGGCTCCGATTCTGTTTTGTCTTTCTTTTTATCGCGTCCCTGAGTTTTCTCGGACTTGGACTTCAACCGCCGCTGGCCGACTGGGGCGGCATGGTAAGGGAGAACGCCGGCGCGATCACTTTCGGCATTTTCATTCCCTTGATTCCAGCCGCCGCCATCGCTTTTTTGACCGTCGGCGTGAATCTGATTGTTGACTGGTTTCTTCATTTGGCGAGTGGAATGCACAATTGACAGGAGGACCAAAATGAAATCAGAAAATTTGCTCCAAATAAGAAACCTGTTTATCGAAGGATTTTATGAAAATCAATGGAATACAATCGTGGACGATATCAGCCTGGACCTGAAGCGTGGGGAGGTGCTCGGCCTGATCGGCGAATCCGGCGCCGGCAAATCGACCATCGGTCTGGCGGCCATGGGCTATACCCGGCAGGGATGCAGGTTGGCGTCCGGTTCCATCAAGCTGGACGGAATGGAACTGTTCGGCGCCTCGGAAGAGCAGCTCAGATCCATCCGCGGCGATAAAATCGCTTATGTGGCCCAGAGCGCCGCGGCTTCTTTCAACCCTTCTCATCGCATCATCCATCAGTACGCGGAAGGCCCGGTTCAGCACGGCATCATGGATTACGAACAGGCCAGAAAGAACGCGGTGAAAATCTACGACCGGTTGTTCCTGCCTGATCCCGAAAAGATCGGTTTAAGATATCCCCATGAACTGTCGGGCGGTCAGTTGCAGAGGGCCATGGTGGCGATGTCCATGTCCTGCGAACCGGATATCATCGTGTTTGACGAACCGACAACGGCATTGGACGTCACGACTCAGATAGAGGTGCTGGCTTCGGTCAAGGAAATCACGGAAAAGATGAACAAGGCGGCGCTGTATATCACGCATGATCTGGCCGTGGTGGCCCAGGTGGCTCATCGCATCATGGTACTGAGGAACGGCGGGCTCGTGGAGGAAGGAGAAACCCGGCGGCTGATCAAAAAACCAAAAGAGAAATATACCCGCGACCTGCTGTCCGTCCGGACGCTGTCGGAAGATAAGAACGACGAGGATAAGACGGATGTCATACTCAAGGTCAAGGATGTTTATGCCACGTATAACGGCGTGGACAACGTGCTTGAAGACATCAACCTGACCGTCCGCCGGGGGCGCACCGTCGCCCTGGTGGGTGAATCCGGCAGTGGAAAAAGCACGCTGGCCCGGGTGATCACGGGAATGCTGCCGGCGACACGGGGCGAGATTTCGTTTCTCGGACAGCCCCTGTCGCCGGACCTGAAGCACCGGGACAAAAATAATCTGAGACGCCTTCAAATGATCTATCAGATGCCGGATACGGCATTGAATCCCAAACAGACGGTCAGAACCGTGATCGGAAGACCTCTGGATTTTTATTTCGGCATCCGGGGAAAAGAGGCTGAAAAGCGAATCCGCGATCTTCTGACGCGGATCGAACTGGAGCCGGCCAAATATATAGACCGGCTGACCCCTGAACTGTCCGGCGGCGAAAAGCAGCGAATCTGTATCGCCAGGGCGCTGGCCGCCGAACCGGATTTCATTATCTGCGACGAGGTCACATCGGCTCTGGATCAGCTGGTGGCCGAAGGAATTTTATCCCTGTTGCAGGATCTCCAGAGGGAAATGAACATTTCCTACCTGTTTATCACTCATGATCTGGCGACGGTCAAAGCCATCGCCGATAAAATCGTCATCATGCTCGAAGGCAGAATCATCGAACAGGGTGAAAAAAAAGAGGTTCTGACTCCTCCGCATCATGAGTACACGGACAAGCTGCTGGCATCCGTTCCCGTCATGGATCCGGACTGGCTGGACAATCTGCTGGATAAACGCGCGTCGACGTTTTTATCTTAGGCGGGCTGTCGCTATATTAGCGGGCATTTTCAGGAATCAAAGGCAATCGGGCAAAAATTTGTTAACGGATTACCGGAAAAGGAGAACATCATGACAGATCGAACCAGATTAGAAGGCCTGCTGAAAAAAAATAAAATCAGCAGAAGACAATTCATCGCCCAAACATCGGCTCTGGGACTGGCGGCAGCCGTCTCGCCCGGTCTGTTCGCCGGAACGGCCCGGGCCTCCGTTCCCAAAAAAGGCGGTCGTTTCATCATCGGCTGCACCGGCGGTTCCACCACCGATTCCATGGATCCGGCGTCCCTTACGTCCAATATGAACCAGAATCTCAACTGGCAGATTCGGAACAACCTGGTTGAAATCGACCACGATTTCAATCCCATTCCCGAACTGGCCGAATCCTGGGATTCCACGCCCGATGCAAAAATATGGTCTTTCAAACTGCGAAAAGGCGTCGAGTTTCACAACGGCAAAACCATGACCGCCGAGGACGTGATCTTTTCAATCAACCATCATATCGGTGAAGAGTCGAAATCCGGCGCCAAAGGCTACCTGGAAAACATTGAATCGATCAAAGCCGACGGCAAATATGGAGTGGTTTTTGAACTGAGCGGCGGAACCGCCGATTTTCCGTTCATCATGGGAGACTACCATCTGACCATCTGTCCTTCAGGAACAAAAGGCCAGGAATGGGAAAAAGGCGTGGGAACCGGCGGCTATATTTTAAAAAACTGGGAACCGGGGGTCCGAGCCTTCACCGTCCGCAATCCCAACTACTGGAAGGCGGGACGCGCCCATTTCGATGAGATCGAAACCCTGTCCATCGTGGACACCAATGCCAGGACCAATGCGCTGAAAACAGATCAGATCAATTATATGGACCGGGTCGAACTGAAAACCGTCCATCTGATGAAGCGAATGCCCGGAATCAACGTGACCGCCACCACCGGCACCGCCCACTACACCATTCCCATGCTCGTCGATCAAACGCCTTATAACGACAACAATGTTCGCATGGCGCTGAAGCTGGCGGTGGATCGTGAAGAATTGCTGAAACAGGTCCTGCGGGGATACGGAGAACTCGGCAACGATCATCCCATCGCGCCCGTGAACCGATATTACGCCAAAAATCTTGAGCAGCGCCGATACGACCCGGATAAAGCGAAGTTTTACATGAAGAAAGCCGGCGCCCTGGATCACACTTTCAATCTGCATGCCGCCGACGCGGCGTTCCCCGGCGCCGTGGATGCGGCGATTCTGATGAAGGAACAGGCGAAGAAGGCCGGGATTGACATCAATGTGATCCGGGAACCGGACGACGGCTATTGGAGCAACGTGTGGATCAAGAAAGAATGGTGCATGTGTTATTGGGGCGGAAGACCTACGGCGGATATGATGTTTTCGGTCGCCTACGCCGACGGCGCCCCATGGAACGATACCAAATGGAGCCATAAACGGTTCAACGAACTGCTGATCGCCGCCAGGGCTGAACTGGATACGGATAAACGAAGAAAGATGTACGGGGAAATGCAGGAAATCTGCAGGAACGACAGCGGCACGATCATGCCGATGTATAACCAGATGGTCGAAGCAAGCTCGGATAAGCTGGACCATGGCCCCATATCCGGACATATGGCCCTGGACGGCATGAGAAACGGTGAGAGATGGTGGTTTAAGTAAATTTTATTTTACCAGAATATCCGCGAAATATATGCCGCCCTTATACAGGGCTTGACGGATTGGCGACGCCGGCCCCCAGGGCGGCGTTGCCCCTGTCTGGCATGTGACGCTCTTACAGGGCCATCCCCACAATCCTTTATAATCCGGATTAACTTGATTCGGTAAAGCGCCGAATTATCCGTTTGACAATCCCACCGGGTTTTTATATGGAACCTGGAGAGTTAAATCGTAAGGCGGGGGTGGCCCGCGCGTCGCGGGCCTGAGATCACACCCTTTGAACCTGGTCTGGGTAATGCCAGCGTAGGGAGCGTCCGAAGAGCGGCGCCGGTTTCCACGGGCCGCCGGCAGCCGTTTCCGACCGGAAACGGCTTTTATATTTAGATCCGACGCGACCGCCGATCCCCTCCCCTTTTTACCCATCCAGCAAAAACAGAAAGGACTGCGCGAAATGGACATTCAACCGATCAATTCATCCGCTCGAAACCTGGGAGGGTTCGACTATTTGCTGCTGTGGGCCGGAGTGGGCGTCTCGCTGGCGGAGATTTGGGCCGGCGGCTTTCTGGCGCCCATGGGATTCTGGGCCGGATTTTGGGCCATCGTTCTGGGACACCTGATCGGCAACACCTTTATGGCGCTGGGCGGCGTCATGGGCTCCGAGTACGGCATCATGTCCATGGTCTCCGTGCGCCCCGCCTTCGGCATCCGGGGATCGAATCTGGCCGCCGTCCTCAATATCATCCAACTGATCGGGTGGGCCTCCATCATGTTGATCATCGGCGGCCGGGCCGGGGCGGCCCTGGGACAATCCGCCGGCGGCATCCTGGCCGCGGATCAGTTCTGGATCATTCTCATCGGGATGGGTACCCTGGCGTGGGCGCTTTTTACGGGACGGACGTTCTGGAAGGTGATGCAGACCTGCGCCGTCGTGGGGCTGCTGCTGGTCATCCTCATGATGACCTTTGTTTCCATAGAGGAATTCGGGCGGGGCGTCTCCATGGAACCCAAGGGCGGCATGTCGTTCATGATCGGGCTCGACCTGGTGATCGCCATGCCCATCTCCTGGATGCCGCTGGTCTCCGATTATTCCCGATTCGCCCGAAAATCAACCTCGGCTTTCTGGAACACCTGGTGGGGCTATTTCATCATCTCGTCGTGGATGTATACGCTGGGACTTCTGGCGACACTGGTCACCGGGCAAAGCGATCCCGGCATGCTGATCCTCACGACCATGGGCCGCATCGGCATGGCGGTTCCCGCGCTGATCATGGTGGTTTTTTCCACCATCACCTCCGATTTTCCGGATGTCTATTCCGCCACCTGCTCCATGCTCAACATCTCCCGGCGGATCGGCGCCAGGACCCTG
>JAABTD010000405.1 GCA_011390065.1 Desulfobacteraceae bacterium | reverse complement strand
CGGTGATGGCCCCTTTTCGCCCGTAAGCCGGCTCATAATCCGATAGCCCGTCCGGGCCGAACCGCCGGTGGATTTCCGCCGTCGTCATGAATTCCACAGGGGCGCCCAAAGCATCCCCCACGGCCCCGCCGAGGAGGCAACCGGTGAAGCGGTCTTCTGGTTTCATTCCGCATGTCATAAAAAAAGCGAGCCTGCGTTTGGAGGGCGTGTGTGTTGCCGCCCCCGTCTGAGAATATATAGACCAGAATGCCGTGCACCCCTGAGTTTGTCAATTGGAAAATCGCGGCAACCATAAAAGCGCTCCACCCGAGTTTTAACTTTATTCCGCTCCCATAAATATGTAATATAGTCAGAAAGCGGCATGATCCGTTATTCCGATGCCCTGGCGGCGGCCAGTCATATCCTCTATAGTTGACACCCTGAAAGGCCCGACAGATGCCATCCGATATCAACCGACTGATCATTTTCGACCAATTCTTCGACACCGTTCATCGGCAAATCGTCAACGCGTTGAAGGCGCCCAAGGACGCCCAAGTCCTGGATGTGGGCAGCGGCGCCGGCGGTTTCGCCCGCCACATGGCCCGGAAATTGAAAGGAAAGGGGCGGGTAACCACCCTGGACATCGCCCGTGAAAGCCTGCTGAAGGCCCAGGAACTGGCGGGCCGGGAAAAGCTCGAAAAACGCATCCTGAGCGTTCTGGGGGATGTCGAAGCCCTCCCCCACCCCGACAACAAATTCGACCTCATCTGGTGCAGCCGCGTCGTCCATCATCATCTGCCCAAACCCAACGCCGCTCTGGCGGAACTCTACCGCATTCTGCGGCCGGGAGGGCGTTTGGCCATCCGCGAAGACGGCGGCCGGCGGTGGCGATTTTCATCAAAAAATCTGGCCATCGAAGACGACCTCCAGACACGGCTTCACGACCTGTATGACCGCTGGTTCGAGGAAGAACACGGTCGTTCCCGACCGGATGACGCCTGGTGGCTCAAGACGTTGGAATCGCTGGGGTTGAAGTCGGTCGAGACGCGCACATTCTCTATTAAGACGCCGGATATGAAAACCCAGTTGCTGTACATCGACGACTGGTTCCGGTCATTCCTGTCCCGGGACGCGGGCGGCGGATACCGGGCGAAGCTGGGGCCGAGCGACCGATGGGCGCTGGAGCGGCTGACTGATCCCGAACTGGAATGCGGCGTTCTCAATCAGACCGTCCGCAGCATCAGTTTCGATATTGAAACCATCGTCTACATCGGCGCCAAACCCTGACAAGACCATCATGAGCGCCTACACCATCCCCGACCCGGATATCCTGCATCAGGAGATCCAGGCCTCCCACGAGAGATGCCGTCAATACGGCGTCGATCCCCATAACCGGTGTACGCCGGGCCAGATCCGCCTCAGCCCGGTAGCCCTCGAACACCGGCGCGATCGCAACCGGGCCTTTCTGAACGTGGCCGTGGCCCAGATGCGGGAGTTGTACCAGTTCGTCGCCGGGGCCGGATTCGTGGTCACCATCGCCGACGGCGAGGGGTACATCATGGAGATGGTGGGGGACGAATCGACCATGGGCGTGCTCCAGGCGGGGAATTGCTGGCCGGGATTCCGCTGGACCGAAAGGGACGTGGGCACCAGCGTCATCAGCCTGGCCCTGGAACGCCAAATCCCCGTCCAGATCACCGACGAAGAGCATTTCTGTCAGCGGGGTTACGGCCACACCTGTTCGGCGGCGCCGGTCTTCAGCGGCGACGGGGCGCTGATGGGCGTCATCGCCATGTCCGGCGACGCCCGGCAGGTCCACCCCCACACCCTGGGCATGGTCATCACCGCTTCCAAATCCATCGAAAACCAGATGCATCTGATCAATGCCTCCAGGGAACTGCACCTCAAAAACCGCTACATGAACGCCATCATCGAGTCCATCGACAGCGGCGTCATGGCCGTGGACCGGGACGGCGTCATCTCCCAGATCAACCACCAGGGAAAACAAATCCTGGACTGGCCTGATAACCTGGAGGGCGCCCCGCTGTCGGCCCTCCTCGGCGCCCAGGTGGACCTGAAGGGGATCATGCACGCCGGTTTCGGGGTGACCGACCGGGAGATCTTCATCCGGAGCCCCAAGCGGGAGATCCAGCTTCTCATCGCCGCCAAGCCCATCTTCGACGCCGGCGAAACCGTCCAGGGGATCATCGTGGTTTTCAACGAGATCCACCGCATCCGGCGCCTTGTTAACGAAATGGCCGGCTCCCAGGCCCGGTTTACGTTTGACGACATCATCGGCGAAAGCACGGCCGCCGAGGACGCCAAACGGCTGGCCTGGCTGGCGGCCACCGGCCGTTCGACGGTGCTGCTCCAGGGCGAAACCGGCACCGGGAAAGAACTGTTCGCCCAGTCCATCCACAACGGGAGCGGGCGGAAAAACCACCCCTTCGTGGCCATCAACTGCGGGGCCATCCCCCGGGAGCTGCTGGAAAGCGAACTGTTCGGTTACGCGGGCGGGGCGTTTACCGGCGCCAGAAAAGGCGGACGCCCCGGCAAGTTCGAACTGGCCAGCGGCGGCACGGTGCTCCTGGACGAAATCGGCGATATGCCCACGGACATGCAAGTGAAGCTGCTCCGGGTCCTCCAGACCGGCGAAGTGACCCGCATCGGCGAACACAAGCCCATCCCCGTGGACGTGCGCGTCGTCGCCGCCACCCACATGGACCTCAAGCGCGAGGTGGAAAAAGGAAACTTCCGGGAGGATCTCTTTTACCGGCTCAACGTCTTCCCCCTCGTCATCCCGCCGTTGCGGGACCGCACCGAAGACATCCCGCTTCTGGCGGATCACATCCTGACCCGCTGCGCCCGCTCGTTGGGAAAACCCGCCATGCGGTTTTCCAAGGCGTCGAAACGGGCGTTGACCGCCTATGCCTGGCCGGGAAACA
>JAABTD010000194.1 GCA_011390065.1 Desulfobacteraceae bacterium | reverse complement strand
TGGAGAAATTCGCCATTCTGGTGTTGAATGAGGAGCATGGGGCGGTGATTCGGGAGGCGGAACCGCCGAAGCGGTAAAAAAGGTTTCGCCGTGAACCTTGGTTTCCGGCGAATTTAAAAATTAGTTGATGTCGGCGTCCATAAGGTTTTTAATTTCTTGGATTGTCACGGTTTCCCTGTCCGATTTTGTATACAGGAAGAGCAAGAAAATTTGATGGTTCTCCCGATCTTCAAGGTAATAAAGCATTCGGTAGCCCCCACTCTTTCCCCGCTTTGCATCCGAATTTTTCAGACGAAGCTTTCGTATGCCGGGGGCTCCTGATATTGGAACGCCCAGATGCGGCGTCCCGATCAACGCCTCGATGCCGACCGCCACATCTTTCTTGATGGAAGGATATCGCTTTCGAAGCTTTTTGATGCAACGCTTAAAGGATTCGCCGAAGTGGATGCTAAATGGCATTGAGGTCTTTCACCCAATCTTGCGAGACGGGAGAGGCTTTGGCTTCTTCAACAAGCTTTTCCAACAGACCGGACGCGGCCAGAAAAGCATCTTCGGGTTCCGCTTCCCTGCGCGTAAGGTTGTCTAAAATCAACTCGATTTTGTCAAAAGACGCCATGTCCACCATGACGGCTTTGGGTTCGTTATCCTGATAAACGATGGGGAATCGGTTTTTTGACCAGAATTTTTCTGGAATCATAAGGGGGGCTCCTTTTGCGTTTTCGAAATAGGGTATCATAACCAACAAAAATGGCAAGATGATCATCCTTGAAAAGGATCGGTAGGTTGATATTGAAATCCTCGCTGGAATCCTTTGCAACCCGCTGTAAAATGTTTTCCGGAGAATTTTTCGCCGGTTCCACAGAGAAGAAGTGGATGACGATAAGGCGGAACCGCCGAAGCGGTAGCGGGCTGTTCGAGTTGCTGGGAATGCCCGATGGCGATATTGTCATTCTATGTCAAATATAGTGTGCTGCAAAGGGGGTGGGAATGGAAACGGATCTGACTTGCAAAAGAAAAAGAAAAAGAATCAGCATCGAATTGTCGGAGCCGATTGTTAACAAGCTCGACAATCTGGCCCGGAAGGTTGAATCCAGCAGAAGCGAACTGATCCGACGGCTGATCTCCGAAAGCTTGCTTGAAAAGGAGAAGGAAGAAATTGAAGCGAGCCTGAAAGAAGGGTATCTGGCCAATTATGAGTTCGTCAAAGAAAGCAGCCGGGAGTGGGATTTTACTTCGGGTGACGGATTGTGATGGAGATAAAAAGGGGCGATATAGTTGATATCGATTTTGATCCAGCCCGTGGACGCGAAATCCGCAAGACGCGGCCCGCGGTTGTGGTGCAAAACGACATCGGCAACCAGTATAGTCCATTGGTGATCGTGGCGCCCATCAGAGGGGCGGAGCACATAAAGCGGCTTTATCCGGTTGTTGTTCCAGTCGAAAAGGGGGCCGGCGAATTGGACAAGGCGAGCGTCGTCCAGTGCGATCAGATCAAAAGCCTGGACAAATCCAGAATTGTAGCGAGAAGAGGCAGGTTTTCTCCGGACATTATGAAAAAGATAGATGCTGCTCTGAAGATCAGTCTGGGTCTGACATAGCCCGATGCCAATACGGTATTGCCCCATGGACATCGAACTGCTCTTTTCCCGGAACCCCTTCGTGACGGACGACGCCGACCATTTCGGCTACATCCGCCCCAGCGAGACGGAGACCGTGGATCTGCCGGCCGGAGGGTCGGTCCACACGGTGGACCTGCCCGAGCAGTACCGAAGCAGCAACCTGATGATCGAGGTCACGGCCGGCGGCATCCGAAAAACCCAAACCTACTACGCCAACTCCTTGGACGTCCAAATCATGGGCGACTACGGCCACCTCCAGGTCGCCCACGACCTGACCCGGAAACCGCTGCCCATGACCTACGTGAAGGTCTACGCCCGGATGCGGGGCGGCGACGTGCGGTTCTTCAAGGACGGCTACACCGACCTGCGGGGACGGTTCGATTTTGTTTCACTGAGCACGGATGAATTGGATAATGTGGAGAAATTCGCCATTCTGGTGTTGAATGAGGAGCATGGGGCGGTGATTCGAGAGGCGGGGGCGCCGAAGCGGTAAAGCGGATTTTTCCGCATTTTTATTGACAAAAGGCCTCTTCCTATCTAGACTCGTCAACTCTCCGGAGAAATTCGGTTTATCGCGACAGCTGTTTTCCACTTCCAGAAGGCGCCGCTCAGGCGGCGAAATACCCGGCATGACCAGTCAGACTACAGCAGGCAAAGGCGTCCTCGTCGCCATCGGCGGGGCTGAGAACAAGACATCGCAGTCGGAAATTTTACAGCGCGTGCTGGATCTTTCGTCCTCTGACACTCATGAGGTCGGCGTCATTACCACCGCCAGCAGCATTCCGGACGAGGTGTTTCCAACCTATGAGCGGGTGTTTACCCAGCTCGGCGCCGCGACGGTCCACCACATCGATGTGCGGACCCGGAACGGGGCGACCAAGGATCGGTTTGTGGACGTTCTTCGCCGGTGCGACGTGATTTTCATGTCCGGCGGCGACCAGCTCCGGCTGACCCATATCCTTGGCGGATTGCCGCTTTTGAATGCCATGCGCGAGCGCCTCGCCGAGGGCGCCGTGGTGGCCGGCACCAGCGCCGGGGCCGCGGCCCAATCGACCACCATGATCTACGAAGGCGTGGCCGCCGAGGCGCTGCGCAAGGGCGCGGTCAAGATGAGCGCGGGCTTCGGATTCGTGGAGGGGGTGGTGATCGACAGCCATTTCCTCGAACGGGGCCGGTTCACGCGACTGATCGAGGTGGGCGCGGCCAATCCCGAATTTCTGGGGATCGGCATCGGCGAGGATGCCGCGGTGATCGTCCGCGACGGCCCGGTGCTCGAAGCCATCGGCTCCGGCCATGTGATCGTGGTGGACAGTTCCCGCCTGAGGTCGTCCAATGTGGCGAGCCTCTCCGAGGGGGAACCCGTGGCGGTGGAGCATGTGATCATACACGCATTAACCAGCGGTTTCGGCTACGACGTGAAGGGCCGCCGCTTTCTCCCGCCCGGGGAGACCGGTCGGGGGACAAGGACGGAGTGAATGAAAATACTAGAACACAGGGCGCTTCGCGGCCCCAACTATTACAGCCGATACCAGACCATTTACATGCGCCTGGATATCGAGGGCCTGGAACACCGCCCGAGCGACGGAGTTCCCGGCATCACGGAGCGCCTGCAAGAGGCGCTGCCGGGCATCTACGAACATCGCTGTTCCGTCGGAGAGCGGGGGGGCTTTCTCCAGCGGGTGCAAAACGGCACCTATGCCGGGCACATGGTCGAGCACATGGCCATCGAGCTGCAAAACGAGATTGGATTTTCGGTCGGCTACGGCAAGACGGTGGACAGCTACGAAACCGGCGTCTACAACGTGATCTATCGCTACCGCGACGAGGCCTGCGGGTTGGCTGCGGGAAAGGAAGCTGTGGCCATCGTCGAAGGGCTCTTCAACGGCGAGGACATCGATATGGCGGCGGTGATCGCGCGCCTGAAGAGGGTGCGGGACGACAACATGCTGGGTCCCTCCACCGCCTCCATCGTCGCGGCGGCCAGACGCCGGGACATCCCTTTCTACCGCCTGACCGAGGACACGAGCTACATCCAGCTCGGCCATGGCTGCCGTCAACAGCGCTGCCAGGCCACCGTCACCGGCAAGACCTCCATCCTCGGCCATGGCATCGCCGACGACAAGGACTGGACCAAACAGATCCTGGGCGACGCCGGCATTCCTGTCCCTTATGGCCGGATCTGTTACAGCCTGGAAGAAGCCCTGGATGCGGCGGCATACATCGGCTATCCCGTGGTGACCAAGCCCCTGACGGGAAACCACGGACGCGGCGTCACCACCGGTATTGCCACGGAGGACGAGCTGCGGGAAGGGTACGACGCCGCCTGTCGCCACCACGATTCGGTGGTCGTGGAACAGTTCATCACGGGCGAGGATCACCGGCTTCTGGTCATCGACGGCAAGCTCATCGCCGCCGCGCGCCGGCGGCCGGCCCATGTGGTCGGGGACGGAAAATCCACGCTGCGGGAGCTGATCGAGAAAGAGAACGCCGATCCCCGCCGGGGCGTGGGGCACGAAAACCTGCTGACCCAGATCCATATCGACGAACAGACCGAGCGCATGATCGAACAGGCGGGCCTGACCCTGGACAGCGTCATCCCCGCAGACGAGATCGTCTGGCTGAAATCCACGGCCAACATCTCCACCGGCGGCACGGCCGCCGACCTCACCGACGACGTCCATCCGGAGGTGAGATACGCGGCGGAGCGCATCGGTCGGCTGATCGGTCTGGACATCATCGGCATCGACCTCCTGGCCGAGACCCTGACCAAACCCCTTGACCAGCAATCCGCCGGGGTGGTGGAGGTGAACGCCGGTCCCGGGTTCCGGATGCACCTCTCCCCCACCCACGGCAAGGGCCGGCCGGTGGGCGACGCGGTGGCGGCGATGCTTTTTCCCGATGTCGAGGACAACGGACGCGTCCCCATCACCGCCGTCACCGGCACCAACGGCAAGACCACCACCACGCGGCTGATCGCGCATCTTCTGCGCCATTCGGGGCGGCAGGTGGGCATGGCCTGCACCGGGACCATCGAGATCGACAACCATGTCATCATGCGGGGCGACTACAGCGGCCCGCTTGCCGCCCAGACGGTGCTGAAGGAGCCGACGGTAGAACACGCCGTGCTCGAGGTGGCCCGGGGCGGCATCCTGCGCCGCGGCCTCGGCTTCGACGCCTGCGACGTGGGCGTGCTGCTCAACATCGCCAGCGACCACCTGGGCGAGCGCGAGATCCATACCCTGGAGGATCTGGCCCGGTGCAAGACCGTCGTGGTGGACGCGGTGAAGCCCGAGGGCGCCTGCGTGCTCAACGCCGACGACCCCCTGGTGATGGAGCACGGGACTTACTGGTCACGGGGCCGCATTTTTTATTTCACCATGAACCCCGACAATCCCGACTTGGCGGATCATGCGGCCGGCTACGGCGTCGTCTTCACGGTGAAGGATGGCTGGATCATCATGCGCCGGGGACAGGTGGAAGCCCAGATCGTCGAGGTCAACGACGTGCCCATCGCCTTCGAAGGGCACGCCCCCTTCAATGTGCAAAACGCCATGGCGGCGGCAGCCGCGGGATATGCGCTGGGACTCACGCTGGGCGATATCGGGATGGGGCTGCAAACTTTCCATCCGACGCCGGGCATGCTGCCGGGCCGCACCAACCTGATCGAGGCCGACGGGATCCGCTGTCTGATCGATTACGGCCACAACGTCCCCGCCCTGACCGCCCTGGAACCACTGGTGGCGGGGTTGGGCCCGGCGGGGCGCATCGGCGTGGCCAGCGCCCCCGGCAACCGCCGCGACGAGGACCTGACGGCGCTCGGGGCGCAGCTCGCCCGGATGGTGAATCGTCTCTATGTCTGCGAATCCGACCCGCGCGGCCGTGAACCCGGCGAGGCCGCCCGACTGATACGAGGCGGGGCCGAGGCGGCCGGGACCTGCGAGGCCGACATCGTCATGAAAGAAGACGATGCGATCGATCAGGCCATGGACGCGGCTTCGGAAGGCGACCTGCTGCTGCTGCTGGTGGACGACATCGACGGCGTGGTCCAGCGGTTGAAGGGGCGCAGCTTCCGAACGCCCGCGCCGATGCCGGTCTGAGCCGGGACACTATATCGAAAGGAGCCCAGATGAAAAAAAACGTCTTCGTTATCGGTTTGAACGACATCAACCGCGAGCGGCTGCAACGGCTGCGCGGCGCCGACGAGATCGAATTTCACGGGGTGATCGACCCCGCGCTCATCTATGAAACCGAAACTTTCAACATCCCCGCCATGCTCGAGACGGCCGAACGACAGCTCAACGGGTTCGACGGGACCATCGACGCCATCGTCGGGTACATGGATTTTCCGGTCTCCACCATGCTGCCCCTCCTGTGCCGGAAATTCGGTACGCGCTCGGTCTCGCTGGAGGCGCTTCTGAAATGCGAGCATAAGTACTGGAGCCGCGTGGTCCAGCGGGAGGTGATCCCCGACAACGTCCCCAAATTCACCTATTTCGATCCCTTCGACGACGAGGCCCTCGGCCGGATCGGCGCCGCCGGGCTGGGGTTTCCTTTTTTCGTCAAACCGATCAAGTCGTCGGGCTCTCGGCTGGGGTTCCGGATCGACTCGCCCGAGGATTTCGATCACGCCGTAACCCGATTCAGGGAGGAAATCGGCTCCATCGCCGAGCCCTTCGACTATGTGCTCGGCAAGGCGGACCTGCCCGACGGGATCCGCGAAGCGAGCGGCGGTTGCTGCATGGCCGAGCAGGTGATCGGCGGGCGCCAGTGCACCCTGGAGGGCTATGTCCAGGACGGCGAGGTGACGTGTTACGCCATGGTCGATTCCATCCGTTACCCGCAGGTTCTGAGTTTTTTCTATTACCTCTATCCGTCCCAGCTTCCCGAAAGGGTCCAGAAGAAGATGCGGGATCTGGCCGGGACGGTCATGGCCCATACCGGCTACGACAATTCGGCCTTCAATATCGAATTTTTCTGGGACGAGATTCAGGACCAGATCTGGCTTCTGGAAATCAACACCCGCATCGCCCAGGCCCATTGCGACCTGTTCGAGAAGGTGGACGGCCTGAGCCACCAGCAGGTGACGGTCGATCTGGGCCTCGGCCGGCGTCCCGACATGCCGCGGGGGGAGGGGGCCTACAAGGTCGCGGCCAACTTCTTCCACCGGGTTTTCTTTGCCGATGCGACGGCGGCGCGCGTGCCGTCGCCCGAAGATATCGACGCGGTCGCGGCCCGGATTCACGGTACGCGGATCGCCCCCCAGGTGAAAGAAGGCATGCGCTTGAAGGATCTTCCGGAGCAGGACGCCTACAGCTACGCCGTGGCTCATATCTGGATGGGGGCCAATAAGCTGTCTTCGTTGCTCTGGAACTACGAGCAGATCCTGAAGGGACTCAATTTCGAGTTCAGCGACATCGATGAATAGGGTCGTCTCTCGCCGGATGACGCCGAGGGATGGTTCAGATCATCGTCAACGCCATAATCGCCTTCTGAACATGCAGCCGGTTCTCCGCCTCGTCTAAAACCACTGAATGGGGGCCATCCAGCACCTCATCGGTGATCTCCTCGCCCCGGTGGGCGGGAAGGCAGTGCATGATGAGGTGGTCGGGTTTGGCGTGGGCCGCGAGGTCGCTGCTGATCTGGTAGGGAGCGAACTTGGCGAGGCGTTCTTCCTTTTCCGCCTCCTGGCCCATGCTGGTCCAGACGTCGGCGTAGATGGCGTCGGCGTCGGCCGCGGCGGCCACGGGGTCATGGGTCATCAGGATGTCACTGCCCGTTTCCGCAGCGTCTTTCCTGGCCTGGGCCACCACCGCCGGGTTGGGCTCATAGCCCTCCGGACATCCCAGGGTGAAGTGCATCCCCATCTTGGCGCACGCATACATCAGGGAATGGGCCACATTGTTGCCGTCGCCCACGAAGGCGAGCTTTCGTCCGGCCAGATTTCCCTTCTTTTCCAGGATGGTGAACAGGTCCGCCAGGGCCTGGCAGGGATGGAGGAGGTCGGTGAGGCCGTTGATGACCGGCACGGTTGCGTTTTCGGCCAGGTCCACCACGGTCTGGTGGGCGAAGGTCCGGGCCATGATGCCGTCCACGTATCGGGAGAGGACCCGGGCCGTATCCGCGATGGTCTCGCCGCGGCCCAACTGAAGGTCGTTGGTGTTCAGGAACAGGGCCGCGCCGCCGAGCTGATACATCCCCACTTCGAAGGAGACCCGGGTCCGGGTGGAGGACTTTTCGAAGATCATGGCCAGGGTCTTGCCTTTGAGGAGGTCCATGGACCGTCCGGCCGCTTTGAGTTTGGCCGTGGCATCGAAGATGAGGTCCATCTCCGACAGAAACAGATCGTGGATGGAAATAAGGCTTTTGCCCGCCAAAGATGTCTTCTCGATGTTCATTGGGGTCCTCCCGATTTCAAATCGTCCGAGAAAAAGTCAAAAGATTATCAGAATCGCCCGAAAAGGCAAGACGATTTTTCCTTGAGATCGGCGCCCTTTTCTGTAATGATCCGGTCTGAATGAGAACCGGAGGCGGACGATGAACCGACATATCCGATGGCTGGTCCCTGAAGTCCGGAAATGGGTCGACGAGCGGCTGTTCGGCGCCGGTCGGCTGGATTGATAATGGAAAGAGCCGCGTTTCGGCTTTATGGCATGGGGTGGCGGGTCGCCATGCCCTTTCTGGCAAGAAATCCGCGACTGCAGGAAGGATTTCGCCAGCGAATCCTGGCGGACTGGCCGTCGGGCGAGGTTGACCTCTGGATTCAGGCCGCCTCGGCCGGGGAATGCTATCTGGCGATTCAGCTTCTCTCCCGGATGAGGACGGGTGAGAAGCTGAGGGTGCTGGCCACCACCAACACGCGCCAGGGAATGGAGATTCTGGACGGGTTCATCGGATCGGGCTCAGAACAGAAACCGGGCATAACAATTCGAAGCGCGTACTTCCCTTTTGATCATCCCGACATCATGGACCGGGCTGTTCGAGATGTAAATCCGAAAGCGGCGGTCCTCCTGGAATCGGAGATCTGGCCCGGATTTCTTCACGCCCTGAAGCGACGGGGAAAGGCGGTGCTGATCGTCAACGGCAGGATGACCGAACGGAGCCTGAAGCGTTACCGGATCTGGCCCGGCGTCTGGCGATCTCTGGCCCCGGACCGGATTCTGGCCATTTCCCGGAGCGATGCCGACCGGTTTTCCCGGTTGTTCGGGGCCGGGCGCGTGTCGGTGATGGACAACATGAAGTTCGACCGGGTCGCGGCCCCGGCCGCCTCCGGCGGCGCTTCCGTCTCGGCCGCGATTCCCGAAACCGCGCCCTTTGCGGTGCTCGGCTCGGTCCGACAGGAAGAGGAAGGGCCGGCGGCGGAGATCGTCGGCCGGCTCGTCCGGGACTGCCCCCGGGCGGTGATCGGCCTTTTTCCCCGGCACATGGAGCGGGTTCCGGACTGGCAGGCGGTCCTGGACCGGATGGGGGTCTCGTGGCGGTTGCGGTCGGCGATCCGGGACCCGGTTCGACCCGGAACGGTCCTCCTCTGGGATGTCTTCGGCGAACTGTTCGCAGCCTACGAGCGGGCCTCGGCCGCTTTTGTGGGCGGGAGCCTCGCGCCGCTGGGCGGTCAGAACGTGCTGGAGCCCCTCATGGCGGGGGTAAGGCCGGTCATCGGCCCTTCCTGGGAGAACTTCGCATGGGTCGGCCGGGATGTTGTCGATAACGGACTGGTGCGGGTCCGGCCGGACGCCGCCGGCGTGGCGGCGACCCTTCTGGAAGACTTGGCCCATCCGCCTGACCGTGCGGTCATCAGGCATCAGGCGCTGACCTATGTCCGTCGCCGCCAGGGCGGCACGGATCGGGCGTGCGCGGTCATCCGCGATTATTTCAATCATCGGAAAGAGGAAACGATACCCTGATGGCGCAACTTCCACCGACCTTCGGCATTATTCCGGCCCGATATGCATCAACCCGATTTCCGGGCAAACCCCTGGCAGACATCCTGGGCAAACCCATGTTCTGGCATGTGTGGAACCGGGCCCGCCAATGCCCCCTGCTGGAATCCGTCGTATTGGCCACCGACGACGACCGGATCATGCGGGCCGCAGAGGAACTGGGCGTGGACTGCGTCATGACCCGTTCCGATCATGAAAGCGGCACGGACCGGGTCATGGAGGCGGCCCGGACCCTTCGGGCGCCCGCCGGCGCGCTGGTGGTCAACATCCAGGGGGATGAACCACTTCTGGAACCCTCGGTGCTCACCGGTCTGCTGGAACCCTTTTCGTCCCCCGATGTGATGGTGACCACCCCGGTGGTACGGATTTCCTCGGACGAGGCCCGGAACCCGGATCTGGTGAAGGCGGTCTTCGACGCGGACGGCCGGGCCCTTTATTTTTCCCGGGCTCTGATACCGTATCCCCGGGACGGGGAGGGGGGGGATTTTTTCGGCCACATCGGCATCTACGCCTTCCGGGTGAAGACCCTGGAGACCTTTGTGACCCTCGGCCCAGGGCG
>JAABTD010000404.1 GCA_011390065.1 Desulfobacteraceae bacterium | reverse complement strand
GAGCAGCGCGCCGGCGCCGCCCAACGACTGGCCGTCAGATCCGCGGGGCCCGGCTATGGCCATGCGAAAAGCGATCCAATCCGCCGGACTCGCGCCGGCGGACATCGATGCGGTGTCGGCATCGGCGAATGGCGGCCGGAACCTGGATCGTCTGGAGGCCGACGCCCTGGCCGAGGTCTTCGGGGAAGCGCAGGGGACGCCGCTGGTCACGTCCATCAAAGGCGCGGTGGGCGAAAGTTTTTCCTCCGGCGGCATCCGGTCCGCGGCCATGGCCCTTTCCCTCCGGGAAGGGGTTTTTCCGCCGACGCTTGGATTGGCGCGCCCCATCCGCGACCTTCCCTTTGTCAAGGACAAGAGCCGGTTCGCGTCCGCGACCATCGGCATGGTCAACGGGTTTTCCTCCGGCGGGACGTTTACATCCTTGATTTTGAAACGGATCTGACTTGCCTTCCATCGCGAAACAGGGAATGAGGTGACGGGCAAAAACCGCTACACCATCCGCTCAATCTCCGCCCGCTTCGTCTCCAGCCGCTTCGGCGACACCTTGGCCGGGGTCTTGAGTTCCTGGGCGAACAGCGACACCCGGTACTCTTCGATGAGCCAGTGGTAGTCTTCCAGGGCCTTTCGCTTTTCGTCGGATGTCGAGGGCGAGAGGGTCTCCAGCATCCGGTTGAGATGGTCCACATGGACCTTGATCTCTTTGGCCTTGGTCTGGTCTTTGTCGAAACTGACCAGGGCCCGCCTGGCCCGGATGGCGAGGGCGTTGATGTAGCGGTCCATATGGCCGAGCCGGTCGGTGTCGTAGAGTGAAAGGAAATTTTCCGGGACGAGCCGGGCAAGGGACGTTCGGAGGCCGGCCAGGAAGGCCGTCATCCGCTCGTTGTTCCGGTTTTGCAGTTCCAATTCGTAGAGGGTGCTTCGGGCTTCGGTGTAAGCCGTCAGGACGTTCGAAGCCGCCCGCAGGCGATCCTGGCCAGTGGACAGCACGCGGTCCTTGACCGATGATCCGTGTTCCCGAAAGGCGGCCTCCGACCGGATGTTCTTCCGGAACAGCTCATCGACGACGCTGTCGAGCAGGGCCTTTTCCACGGCTTTGGCGCCGCCGAAATATTTGGCGGGCGTCTTCAGATCACCGGGCAGCGACAGGGACTTTTTCAGGAACCTGATGTCGTCGGCGAACCGGCGTCGATAGAGCGCCGCCACGCCGTCGGGGTGAGTCCGGTCGGCCTTGGCGAAATCCTCGAAAAGGCGCAGATCGGCGCCGTCGCCGTTCCCGGAGGGCTTCAGGCCCGGATAGACCGTCCATTTCCGTCCGTTTCCACCCTTGAGGGTGACGCTGTCGGGCAGGTCCCCAAAATCCCAGTCGGTCAGGCCGTCCCGCTCCCACTGCTTCCGGGCGTCGGCGTAAGCGTCGGTATTCGTGCTTTGGGGGGCGGCCTTGTAGAGCACGTCGGGGTCGCGTCCGGTCCGGAGTTCCTCGCCCCCGGGTCCCACCACGGCGATGCGCATCTTGAGATGGTCGGGCAGGTCGTCCACCGGCCAGGCCGACGCCGGGATCTGGACCCCGAAGGTTTTGGCGATAAAATCCCCCATGCGAGAGATCAGGGACCCGCCGCCTCGCGCCATATCGCGGATGATCCGCTCCACGGTGTCGGTTACCGGGACCAGACGCTTCCGGTATTCCTTGGGCAGCCCTTTGATGAGGGCCGTGACTTTTTCGCGGAAGAGCCCCGGCACCAGCCATTCCAGGGCTTCAGGGGATATGGACGGGGCCTGGGACGAGGGAATTTTGACCGTCACCCCGTCCCTGGCCTCGCCCGGTTCGAAGTGGTATTCGCAGGGAAACACCGTATTGCCAAGGGACAGCCGCTGGGGATACCACCCCAGTTCCCCCTTATCGGGATCGTAATTGAGCAGGTCTTCCCTCCGCATTCGCAGGAACTTGTCCGCGTCCTGTTGTTTCAGGTACTGAGCCAGGCTGCGGACGTCGTAGATGTCCGGCAGCCGGTCGCGGTAAAACCGGAACAGCTCAGCCTCGCTCACCAGCAAATCCCGCCGCCGCAGCCGGTTTTCCATATCCTTTATGGCCGCGATCTGTTTCTGGTTGTGCTTCAAAAACCTGAAGGGCTTTTTGATCTCGCCGTCCACCAGCGCGCTCTGAATGAAAATATCGGCGGCCCGCTCCGGGTCCACCGGGCCGTAGGACCGGGTCCGGCCCGGCTCGAAGATCAGCCCGAACAGGCTCACCTGCTCGTCGGCCATCACTTCGCCCCGGTCGGCGTTCCAGCGGGGATTGAGATAGGCGTATTTGCACAGGTCGCCGCCCAGTTCCTCCAGCCAGCCCGGATCGATGGCTGCCGCCGTGCGGGCGAAAAGGCGCGAGGTCTCCACCATCTCGGCGGCCACGATCCATTCCGGCGGTTTCTTGAACAGCCCGGAGCCGGGAAAGATCATGGCGGTGCGGCCCTTGGTGGCGGTGAAAATCTGTTTCTCCTTTTTGACGGCGATGTTGGAGAGGAAACCGCTGAGGATGGATTGGTGGATGGCGGAGGCGGTGGTGGTTGGTGGCTGGTGGTTGGTGGCTGGTGGATTGTGTTTAGTGGCTTGTGATTTGCCACTGGCCACTGGCCACAAGCCACTCTCCACTGTCTCTTCCAAAATGGACCCGATCTGATGCCGCACGTCCCGCCATTCGCGCATCCGCTTGAAGGAGAGGAAGTTTTCCTTGCAGTATTTCCGCATCTGGTTCTGGGATTTCACCTCCGCCCATTTCTCATGATAGCGCCGCCAGATGTTGAGCAGGGCCGCGAAATCGGATTCGGGGTCGGCGAATTTTGCGTGTTTGGCGTCGGCTTCGGCCTGTTTTTCGGTCGGGCGTTCCCGGGGGTCCTGGATGCTCAGGGCCGCGGCGATGACCGTTATTTCGTCGAGACA
>JAABTD010000034.1 GCA_011390065.1 Desulfobacteraceae bacterium | reverse complement strand
CCGCCCTACACATGAAACAAACCGGCAACCGCTTCGACATCCGCCACAAGGAAACCCTGACGCTGTTTCTGCGGGAATATTTCGATTTGTTTTTCCCCGACCTTGTGGATAAAATCGACTTCGAGACCGCCCGGTTCCTGGACAAGGAACTCAACGCCCTGTTCGAGGAAGCCGGAGCAAAGCAGCCCGAGAAAGACCGGCAGCGCATCACCGACGCGCTGATCCTTATCGACGTTCTCGCGGCAATGGAAGAGGAGCAAATTCTCATCCACTGGGAGCATCAAGGAGAAAAACCCAAACAATTTCAAAATCGGATGTTCCACTGTTTTTGCGGGATATTCTTCAAATTCCGCAAACCGATTTTCCCCATCGCCATGTTCACGGACCCGGCGAAATGGCGGAAACCGGTTCAAGACACGCACCGGATCGAACTTTTCGGCTACCCGGTCAACGAATTCACCTACCGGCAAATAAAACTCAAACACATCCCGGCGGAAGAATTCGAGAAAAAAGCCGCCGAAAACCCCCTCGCCGCCGCCTATCTGCCGCTGACCGATTACCCGAAAAAAGACCGGCCTCTGATCAAGGCCAAGGCCGTCAACGGTATCGCCGGCGTGGAAAAAGGCCCCAAACGCTCGGTGCTGTATTCGTTGATCGATCACAGCCTGCCGCTGGCCCCGGACGAAGAAAAGGCGTTCCAGGAGATTATTCAATAAAACCAAATGTTTAAGGAGGCCAAAATGTTGCAGTCCATTGAAGAAGTTGGTATGGAGAAAGGCATTGACATCGGTGTTGAAAAAACCGTGATGCAGTTTTTACGCGCCCAGGTTTTGAATAAAGAACAGATTGCAAATATTACCGGGATGAGCATAGAGAAGATAAAGATGCTGGAAAATAAGCTCAAAGAGCAATAATTCTCTATTCGCCGCGTATCCGCCGCTGACGGAATACCCCAAAAAAGATCGGCCATTGATCAAAGCCAAAGCCCTCAAAGGAATTGCGGGCGTAGAAAAAGGTCCCAAACGCTCGGTGCTGTATTCGCTGATCGACCACAGCCTGCCGCTGGCCCCGGACGAGGAAAAGACGTACCGGGAAATTATTCAGGAAAACCCAATGTTCCAGGAGGCTAAAATGTTGCAGTCCATTGAAGAAGTCGGCATCGAGAAAGGTATGGAAAAAGGTATTGACATCGGCGTTGAAAAAACCGTGATGCAGTTTCTCCGCGCCCAAGTTTTAAGTAAAGAACAGATTGCACATATTACCGGCATGAATATGGAGGATATAGAGAAGTTGGGCAATAAGCTTAAAGAGAAATAAATCCAACAAGTTCCGCCCCCCTTCCGCTGCCGGATTACCCGAAAAAGGACAGGCCTTTAATCAAAGCCAAGGTCAGCAACGGCATCTCGCCCCGCCCTTGCGATTTCGGCCGGACGATTTATTTTTTCCATTGAAATAACCCGGAATATCTGTATTCCGGTTGAAACGAAAACATGCAGATGGAGGAAAATACGATATGGCCAATCAATTTAAAACCGCTTTCCTGCTGACGGTGCTGACGCTTCTGATCGTCGCCATCGGCGGCATGTTCGGGGGCAAATCGGGGATGATCATCGCCCTGTTGCTGGCCGGCGGCATGAACTTTTTCAGCTACTGGTTTTCGGACAAGATTGTTTTGAAGATGTATCGCGCCCAGGAAGCAACGCCGGATCAGGCGCCGGACCTGTATCGGATCGTGGAGGAACTGGCCCGGAACGCCAACCTGCCCATGCCCAAGGTCTACATCATGCCGGAGGATTCGCCCAACGCCTTCGCCACGGGCCGGAACCCGGAACACGCCGTGGTGGCGGTCACGGAAGGGCTGCTGAACATCATGGACCGGGAGGAACTCAAAGGCGTCATCGCCCACGAGCTGTCGCACGTCAAGGACCGGGACATCCTCATCGGTTCCATCGCCGCCACCCTGGCGGGGGCCATCATGGTGCTGGCGAGCATGGCCCGCTGGTCGGCCATTTTCGGAGGGGGCAGCAGTGACGATGAAGGGGGCCTGGGGTTTATCGGTCTCATCGTCATGTCCATCATCGCGCCCATTGCGGCCATGATCGTCCAGATGGCCGTCTCCCGGTCCCGGGAGTACCTGGCCGACAGCGAGGGCGCCAAGGTGGCCGGACATCCCGAGGGACTGGCCCGGGCCCTGGAGAAACTGGGCGCCTATTCGGAGCGCCGGCCCATGAACGCCAATCCGTCCACGGCTCACATGTTCATCGTCAACCCGTTGTCGGGCGGCAGCCTGATGAAGCTCTTCTCGACCCATCCGCCCCTGGAAGAGCGAATCGCCCGGCTGCGGGGAACCCGGCCCCCGGCGTCGTCCGGCCCGGCTTCGGGCGGCGGTCGGCAACGGTCCGAAGGGGAAGCCATGTGGGATCGGTTGAGGGAATGACATGACGGCGGCTGATTTTTGGGTAAATATGGGTATGTTTATGGGGATGTGACCGCTGATCCATGAAAGAACCCGTCATCCACATCACCAGCGACATCTTGAAGCTGGTCGCTGAAATCGATGAATTCAAAGGGGAATGGACAGCCCTGGGAAATTTGTCGCCGGAACGTCTCGACGCCTTGAAGAAAGTCGCCGCCATCGAATCCATCGGTTCTTCGACCCGGATCGAGGGGGCGACCCTGAGCGACCCGGAAATTGCGGCCCTTTTGTCCGGTTTGGACATCCGATCGTTTCGATCGAGAGATGAGGAAGAGGTGGCCGGATATGCCGAGGCCATGAATCTGGTGTTCGATTCCTTTGCGGACATGCCGCTGACGGAAAACCATATCAAGCAGTTGCACGGGGTTTTGCTCAAATACAGCTCAAAAGACGTCCGACATCGCGGGGAATACAAGAAGTTTCCCAATCATGTGGAGGCATTCGATTCCGATGGCGAATCTTTAGGAATTATTTTCAAGACCGCATCGCCCTTCGAAACCCCCGGCAAAATGGCTGCGTTGATCCGGTGGACGGGCCGGGAACTGGAACGAAAGCGCCTTCATCCATTGCTGGTCATTGCGGTATGGATCGTCCACTTCCTGGCCATTCATCCTTTCCAGGACGGCAACGGCCGCTTATCGAGGATTTTGACGACATTGTGCCTGCTGAGAACCGGGTATGCCTATGCGCCTTACAGTTCATTGGAAAGCGTCATCGAACGCAACAAGAACAACTACTATCTGGCGTTGCGCAAGGCCCAGGGAACCCTTGAAACAGATGACGCCGGCCTGGACGCGTGGCTTTTGTTTTTTTTAAACGCCTTGAAAATCCAGAAGGATTTGCTGGCGCGAAAAATCAGCCGTGAACGAAAAAAAACGGCGTTGCCGCCGTTGGCTCAACAGATCCTGGAGATAGCGAAATCCCACGGGCCGGTGTCCATATCGGATGTGGAAAAAATGACGGCGGCCAACAGGAACACCCTCAAGGTCAGACTGCGGGAACTGGTGGAAACCAACTGCCTGATAAAAATGGGAAAGGGCAAAGGGACCCGGTACGCTGTCAGCAATGGACGGACCGGCGGCCGCAGCCTGGCGGATGCCGGAAAAGGAGATGGTGTCTGATGCCCAAGTTGATGAATCTCCAGGAATGCTGCGCCCAAAAGCTGGTCCCGGCGGAGCAGGCCATCGCTGAAATCCGCCAGGGGAGCCGGGTGTTTATCGGATCGGGGTGCGGGGAGCCCCAGCACCTGATCCGGGCAATGGTCAAAAACCGGAACATGCAGGAGATCCTGATTTACCAGATGCTCTCCTTCACCCTGGCCGATTATGTGGATGATCCGGATTTCCTGGAACGGTTCGCCCTGAAGCTGTTTTTCATCAGCGCGCCCATGCGCAAGGCCGCCTTCGAAGGGAAGATCGATTATCTGCCGGTCTATCTGTCGGAGATCCCGGAGCTGTTCGACAGCAACCAGATCGGCCTGGAGGCGGCCCTGATTCAGGTAAGCCCGCCGGACCGGTTCGGCTATTGCAGCCTCGGCATCTCGGTGGACGTCACCAAGTCCGGGGCCCGGAACGCCGATCTGGTGATCGCCCAGATCAATCCCCGCATGCCCCGCACCTGGGGGGATTCCTTCATCCATGTGGATGAGATCGACTGGCTGGTCCATCACGAAGAGCAACTGGTTCAGGCCGTGCCCGACATCCCGGACGAAGTGGTGGCCCGGCGCATCGGCTTTTTCGTGTCCGAACTCATCGAGGACGGGGCCACCCTTCAGATCGGATTCGGCCGGCTTCCCTATGTGATTCTGGGATGCCTGGACTGTAAAAAGGATTTGGGCATTCACACCCAGATGATTACCGACGCCTTTATTCCCCTGTTCGAAAAAGGGGTGATCACCAACGCGAAAAAAAATTTCCTGCCGGAAAAAGCGGTGGCCACGTTATGCATGGGGTCGGATCGGCTCTACGATTATCTGGACAACAACCCGCGCTTTTACATCCGGTCTTCGGATTTCGTCAACGACCCTTCTGTGGCGGCCCAGAACGACAATTTCATTTCCATTTCCTCGGCCCTGGAGGTGGACCTCACCGGCCAGGTCTGCGCCGACTCGGTGGGGCCGCTGTTTTACAGCGGCATCGGGGACCAGGCCAATTTTATTCGGGGCGCCTCCATGTCCAAGGGAGGATTTTCCATCATTGCGTTGCCCTCCACGGCAAAAAACGGCACAGTGTCCCGGATCGTGCCCAATTTGAGCGAAGGCGCGGGGGTGGCCACCCTCCGGGGCGATGTTCATTACGTGGTCACGGAATACGGCATCGCCCAGCTGCGGGGGAAGTCCATCTACCAGCGGGTCATGGAGCTGTCCCAGATCGCCCACCCCGGATTTCGCCAGTGGCTGGTGGAAGAGGCCAAGAAATACCATTACATTTTTCTGGATCAGATCGCCCCGCCCGAAGAAGACCTGCTGTTTCTGGAGCGGTACAAGTCCTGGGTCACCCTGAAAAACGGGCAACGCATCTCGGTGCGGCCCCTGCTGCCGGCCGATGAATTCGCCTACCGGAATTTTTTTTATTCCCTGCGGGAAGAGACCATCTACTATCGATTTTTCCGTAAGATCCGGACCCTGCCCCGGCCCATGGCCCAGAAGACCTGGGCCAGCGTCGATTATCGGAAGAACATGTCGTTGATCGGCATGGTCCAGAAAAAGGGCCATAAGGAGATCATGGCCATCGGCACCTACGTGGAAGTCGAGGACAATCGCGCGGAGGTGGCCTTTATGGTCCAGGAGGAATACCAGGGGATGGGAATGGGGTCCTATCTGCTGAAAGAACTGGAGGTCATCGCCCGGGAGAATGGATACACGGGATTCACCGCGATGGTCATGCCCGAGAACAAATCCATGATTCACGTCTTCAGGAAGCGGTATCCCGATGCCGTCATACGGTTTCAGGAGGGCGATATTCTGGTGATTATGGACTTTCCCGACAACGCGTCGGGAGCCTCGTCGCCCGAGCCCCTCCCGGGAACGGAATCCGGACCGTCCTGCCGGGTTTCAGGAGAGGGCTCGTCGTCTAATGCTTCCAGCAATCGCGGATCTGCCGGATGATTTTCTTTGCCCTCATGCAGGCCCGGATGTTTTTTTCAGGGCGGCATTGAGCGGTTTCATGCCGGTAAAGCGCCATTTCAAGGGTGGCCAGAAGCTCCCGGGCCCGCACCGGTTTGATCAGATACCCATCGGGAGCGGCTGTCTTGGCCCGCTGGAGCAGGGCGTCGTCTGAATAGGCGGTCAGAAAAATGATCGGCATATCCCGGATCGCGCGAATGCGTTCCGCGGTCGTCACTCCGTCCATCTCCCGGGACAGATGCACGTCCATCAATGTCAGGTCCGGCGGCGCTGCCGCCGCCGCGGCGAGGGCCTCCTCTCCGGAACCCACCGAAGTGGCGGCATAACCGCGTTCGGAGAGAACATCTGTGATGCGCGCAGCGGTGATGCCGTCGTCTTCGACGATCAGTATCTTTTTCTGGGCCATTGCGGCGTCTTCGCCGTCACCGGATGCTTTCCGGCGCCGCGGGAAAGGCAATGGAGATGGTGGTCCCGTCTCCGCCGTCCACCTGGAGCGTACCTTTGAGCTGCTGGGCGAGAATGCGAATCATCCGGAGCCCCAGGCTGCCGGTCGCATGCCAGTCGAGGTCAGTGGGCAGCCCCAGCCCGTTATCCTGCACGGTCAACAGGCACACGCCGTCCTCCTGCCGGCAAATGATGCAAATTTCGCTCCGGTTCTCCCGTCTCTGGCGGTTTCCTTTGGGAAAAGCGTGCTTCAGCGCGTTGGTGATCAACTCATTGACGATCAAACCGACGGGGATGGCGGCATCAGCGGTCAGGGCGACATCCGCCACCGTGATGTTAAGGGAGATGCCGCTGGAATCGAAGACGGTGAACAGATCGGCAGCCAGATTTCCCAGGTAGTTCCGGAAATCGATCCGGGCCAGATTCTCAGAGTGGTAGAGATCCTCGTGGACCATGGCGATGGCCCGGACTCGCTCCTGGAGTTCGGTCAGGGCGATGGAGACCTCCTCATCAGCGGATTGGCGTTCCTGCATGTCGATGAGGGAGATGATGACGTTGAGGTTGTTCTTGACCCGATGGTGAATCTCTCGCAGCAGCACTTCCTTTTCTTCCAGAGAAGCCCGGATCTGTTCTTCCATCTGTTTCCGCGGGGTGATGTCCCGGGACACGACGGCGGTGTGGGTCACGAGCCCGGCCTTATTTTTGAAGGGATAGTAATTGACCGAATAATACCCCCTTGGGCGGCCGTTGAACCGGAACCAGGCTTCGTAACGGACTTCCTCTCCGTTGAAGCAGCGATCCAGGCAGTCCCGGATGATGGTATTGAAGACCGACGATCCCCACAGGGATTCAACTTCGGCGCCGAGGATCTCGTCCAGTCTTTTCCCATGGGCCCTGCAATATGCCGCGTTGGCGGCCTCGTAGACGTATTCCCGGTTGATCAGCGTCATGAAATCAGAGGAGCAATTGGCGAGAACATCGAATCTCTGCCGGTCGGCGGCGACTTTCTCACCGATGCCGGACAGAGGGCGCCGGGCGTCTTGTCTTTCATTCTGTTGTACGTTTGCGTTCAGCTTATCCTCCAGCCGGCATTCATTGATCTTTTGGCGATCTTTGGGTGATCCTTCTTCTTTTTCAATCCATACCATGAGCGTGTTGGTGAAGGCAAATGATAGCGACGCTATCGGCCGCGATTCGCTTTGCCTTGACTTCCCCGCCTGCGGCCGTATAAGACCGGGGACGGTAAGACGGGGGGATCGTGCGCGTTCTCCTGCGTCCGATATCGATCCTGACATAGACCCAATAAGGAGATGTGCTTTCCATGAATTTTTTTTTCAAGCCCAGCGGCATCGCTCTGATCGGGGCAAGCGCCAACCCCTTGAAAGGGGGATTTTCCATTCTCAACAATCTCAAAATCGGTTTCGACGGTCCTATATACCCGGTTAACCCCCGTTATGAGGAGATCGACGGATTGCGCTGCTACCCTTCCGTGGCCGAGGTTCCCGACCCGGTGGACCTGGCCATTGTCTTCGTGCCCGGAAGCCGGGCGCCCGAGGTGATCCGGGCCTGCGCCGGCCGGGGCATCAAAGGGGTCATGATCGAGTCCGGCGGGTTCGCCGAGGCCGGCCCCCGGGGCGTGGCCCTTCAGGAGACTCTGAAGGATATCGCTCGAGAGACCGGCATCCGGCTGTGGGGGCCCAATTGCATGGGGCTGGTGGACGCCAAGCGCGGATACGTATTTTCTTTTGTTTCAGGGGTCATCTGGGAAGGGGGCCTGAAAACCGGCGAGACCTCCCTGATTGTCCAGAGCGGCATGCTTTCGGGCGCCTTTCTCATCGATATCATGACCCACGGCGTCATGGGGATCAGCAAGGTCTGTTCCATCGGCAATAAATGCGATGTGAACGAATGCGATTTGCTGGAATATTTGATCGATGATCCGGACACCGGGGTCGTCGGCCTCTATCTGGAGGGGATCGCCGACGGCCGGCGCTTTCTGGATTTGTGCCGCCGATCTCTCAAACCGATCGTGGTCCTCAAAGGGGGGCAGAGCGCCCGGGGGGCGGCGGCCGCCATGAGCCATACGGCCAGCATGGCCGGGGATGCCGCGGTGCTCAGGGGCGTTCTGGATCAGGTCGGCGTGACCATGGCATCGGATTTCAAGGAGATGATGGACATCTGCCGCACCCTGGCGGCGTTTCCGGACGTATCGCCACAGAATCCGGGCCGGATGGCCATCCTCACCTATACCGGCGGCGCCGGCATCGTGTCGGCGGATTTCATGGAGCGGGAAGGGCTGCCCCTGGCCGACCTGTCGGCGGAGACCACCGACCGCCTGAAAACGGTCTTTCCCGAGTGGATGCCCGTCGGGAACCCCGTCGACCTGTGGCCGGCGGTGGAGCAGCACGGGGCGGACAAGACCTATGCCGCGGCCGTGGCGGCGGTTGCCGACGATCCCGGCGTGGACGGGATCTTCATCCACGCCTTTACCGGCGGTTTCGCCCTCAACCCCGACATTCCGGGTCTTGTGAAAACGGCCCGTGCGGCGGGGAAACCGATCTTTTGCTGGCTTCTGGGTCGCCGCGAGGATGCAAGGCAACTCCAGATCGAGGCCCAGGAACAGGGCATGCCGGTGTTTCGGGAGATCGGCCGGGCCGTGGTCTGTATGAGGGCGCTGTTCGGTCGGGAACGGACGAACGCCGTGGAAAGCGGGGACGATGCCGCGATTCCGGATGCGGCGGCAAGCGAATTGTCCGGGGAAGGGGTTTTGGATGAACACCGGTCCAAACGGATTTTATCGCTTTGCGGCATTCCCACGGTATCCGAAACGGTGGTTTCGACGCCCCGGGATGCCGTGGCGGCCGCTGAGCAATTCGGGTTTCCGGTGGTGTTGAAAGGGCTCCCGCCGGGCGAAGTCCACAAGACCGAGGCCGGGTTGGTGCGGCTGGGCGTCGCAGACGCCGGGGCAGTCGGAACGGCCTTTCAGGAGCTGACGGCCGGGATGGCGGGGCGGGGAGAGATCCTGGTTCAGCCCCATGTGTCCGGCGACCTGGAACTGATCGTGGGACTGGTTCGGGATGCGCAGTTCGGCCCCTGCGTCATGTGCGGCTTCGGCGGCGTGCTGGCCGAAGCCGTGGGGGATGTCCGGTTCGCGGCGGCGCCCCTGACCATGGCGGAAGCCCTGGACGCCATCGGCCGCCTCAAGGCCCAGCGCCTCCTGGACGGCTTCCGGGGCGCGCCGCCGGTGGACCGGGACGCCCTGGCCCGAATTCTGGTTCGGCTGGGGGGGTTGGGCCTGGCTTTTCCCCGGATTCGGGAAATCGACATCAACCCGCTCATCATTCAAAATGGCCGGCCCGTGGCGGTGGACGCCGCCGTGATCCTTTCGCCCTGACTTGGGGGCGGGGCCGACGCGCTCATTGGGAGAGACGCTCATGCGATACATTCTGGCGCTTGTGGGCGCGGTTTTCGGGTATGTGTTGACCGAAATCCCGCCGCTGTTGGGCCTTGTTCTGGGGTTTCTGGCGGGCGTGGCGGTGGAATCGGGCCGGCGGATCAAGCGCCTGGAAGCCCGGCTGGCGGAGGTGGCGCGGGACGCGGCGCCGTCCGGGCGGCGAGCGGACGAACCGACACCGGAAACAGAGGTTGACGTTGAGCCGGAAACCGGGCCGGCGCCGGAACCTGTTGAACCGTCTGCCCCGGAACCGCCCCCAACGCCGCTGTCGGAACCGTCTCCGGGTCTCGGGCAGCGGATCGCGGACCGGGCCAGGGATTTCCTGACCACCGGCAATCCAGTGGTGCGGCTGGGGCTGATCATTCTGTTTTTCGGGGTCGCTTTTCTGGCCAAATACGCGGCGGCCAACGACTATCTGCCGGTCTGGCTGCGTTTGACGGGCGTGGCTGCGGGCGGCGCGGTGTTGTTGGGGTTCGGGTGGCGGCTGCGAAAGCGTCGGACCGGATACGCTTTGCTGCTCCAGGGCGGCGGCGTGGGGATTTTGTACCTGACCTTGTTTGCGGCGGCCCGGCTTTACGGTCTGGTTCCAATGGCCCTCGCTTTCGGGCTCATGGTGGCCCTTGTGGGCTTTTCGGGCCTGCTGGCCGTGCTTCAGGACGCCATGTCGCTTGCCGCCTTTGGCGCCGCCGGCGGGTTTCTGGCGCCGGTCCTGGTCTCCACCGGGAGCGGGAGCCATGTGGCGCTGTTTTCCTACTATGCGTTGCTGAACGCCGGCGTTTTCGGGGTCGCGCTGTTCAAGGCGTGGCGGCCGTTGAACCTGCTGGGCGCGATCTTCACCTTCGGCATCGGGAGCCTTTGGGGCGCCCAATATTACCGGCCGGAACATTTTTCCACGGTCGAGCCGTTTCTGATCCTGTTTTTTCTTTTTTATGTGGCCATTGCCGTCCTGTTCGCCCGGAACCAGCCGGTTCGCCTGAAGGGGTATGTGGATGGGACCCTGGTGTTCGGGGTTCCCATCGCGGTCTTTGCGCTTCAGGGGGCCATGGTCCGGACGTATGAATTCGGCATGGCCTTCAGCGCCCTGGGGATGAGCGGCGTTTATATCGGGCTGGCGACGGCGTTGTGGCGCAGGGAGGGGACGCGCTTGCTGACCGAAGCCTTTCTGGCACTAGGCGTTGTCTTCGGCAGCCTGGCGATTCCCCTGGGGCTGGAGGGGCGTTGGACGGCGGCGGCCTGGGCCCTGGAGGGGGCGGGCCTGGTCTGGATCGGGATCCGGCAGGACCGTCTCCCGGCCCGTTTGTTCGGCCTGCTCCTGGTGGCGGGCGCCGGAGCCGCCCTGTTGGTTGACGGCCAGACTTCCGAAGGCCGGATTCCCGTGATCAACGCGGCTTTCATCGGCTGTTTGATGGCGTCTTTTGCCGGGTTTTTTTCCGGCTGGCAAATTCACCGGAGCGGGGACCGGCTGCGGTCCTGGGAGCGATGGTTTCCCGTTCCTTTGATGTGTTGGGGCCTGATGTGGTGGATCGGGGCCGGATTGCTGGAAATCGCCATCCACGCGGCCATGGACGACTGGTTCAACGGGATGCTGGTTTTTCTGGCCGCGACCGCGGCGATTCTGGAATGGGCGTCCCGTCCCCTGGGCTGGCCGGCGTTGCGGCATCCGCCCCTGGCGTGGTTGCCCGCGCTGATCCTGCTGGCCGGGGCGTATTTTTCAGATGCGCCGGCGCGGCATCCCCTTGAGGGATGGAGCGTTCTTGCCTGGGGCGTCGCGTTGGCGGTCCAGGGGTTTTTGCTCTGGCGGATGGATGAACGGGGCGCGCCCCTGAAACGGCCCGACGCCGTCCCTTGGATCTGGCATTTGTTGTCCTTGCTTCTATTGGTGTTTTTCCTGTCCTGGGAGGCAAGCTGGCTGGCCGGCCGCGTTTCCGACGCCGGAGCCTGGCGGGCGATGCCCTGGGGGCTCGTTCCCGCCCTTGCCGCCCTGGCCCTGATGACCGGCGGGCGCCGGGTTGCCTGGCCGATCATGCGACGGGAGGGGCTTTATCTCGGCGCGGCGCCTGTTGCGCTGCTGGGCTTTGGGCTGGTGTGGGAGGTCGCGGTTTCAGGGCTTGCGGGCGATCCGGCGCCGCTGCCCTATCTGCCCTTGTTGAATCCGTTGGATGCGGCCCAGGCGTTTGTGTTTCTGATGATGATTCGCTGGATATGGGAAGCCCATCGGGCCCGGCTTCCCTTGACGCCGGCCGTTGAGATCCGCCACGCCGTCTGGCTGGTTTCGGCGGGAATCTTTGTCTGGTTGACGGCGGTGGTTGCCCGGGCCGTCCATTTCTGGGGCGGGATTCCCTTTGACGCCGGGGCCCTGTGGGAGGCCACCCTGTTCCAGTCGGCGGCGTCCATTTTATGGAGCGTCATTGCCCTTGGGGTCATGGTGTGGGCCGCGAAAAAAGGGGCCCGGCGGCCGTGGATCGCGGGCGGGAGCGTTCTGGGCGTTGTGGCGGTTAAACTTTTCCTGGTGGATCTGGCCGGAACCGGGACCGTGTCCCGGATTGTTTCCTTTTTGGTTGTGGGGGCGCTGATGCTGGTGATCGGGTATTTGTCTCCACTGCCGCCGCGCGCCGACGGAGGGGAAGAATGAAAAAGCTTTGGATGTTGGGGATGTTGTGGATGACGGCGTTTGGCGCCGGGATGGCCCATGCCGACGCGCCCAAGCCGGGCGATTTTGCACGGGGCGTTCGCCTGAAGACGGAGGGCGCGGCCCCGATCTATCGCCTGGCGCTGCCGGATGCGCTTTATCGGGTGGCGACCCGTGACGATCTGGGGGACGTCCGGGTGTTCAACGGGGCGGGGGCGCCGGTCTCCCATGTTCTGATCCGGCCCCGTGTGGCGGAAACGGCGGCGGAGCGGGTTGATCTGCCCTTTTTCCCGATCCATGACCGGGAAACCGGCGCGGCGGAACAGGTGGTTCGGTTTCAGTTGGCCCCTGACGGCGCGGTGATCCGCATCGGCCAGGAACCGGCGGAAAGGGAAGAGCGGATCATTGGCTGCCTGGTGGACGCCGGCCGGCTGCGCCGTTCCCCGGAGGCCCTGATCCTGGATTGGTCGTCGCCGGAAAGCGGCGCGGTTTCAGCGGCGGTGGAGGGGAGCCACGATCTGTCCCGCTGGCAACCCCTGGCGCCGAAGGTCGTCCTGGCCCGGCTGCGGTACGGGCAATACGCCCTGGAACAGCGGACGATTCCGTTGCCGGAGCGCCGCTTCAACTACCTGCGCGTCCGATGGCTGGATGAGCCTTTGGATGTGACAAAGATCGCGGTCCGTTTGTCGCCTGTTCGCCAGGAGGCGGCGCGCCGGACCCTTCCTCTGACCGGGCGAAAAACCGAAGCTGAAAACGGTCCGGCCTTTCTGTATGACGCGGGCGGCCGGTTTCCGGTGGATCGGGCCGCGGTGGCCATGACCGGGTCCAACCGCCTGCTGGAGGGGGTTCTGTCCTCCCGGCCCGAGAATGGAGAGGATTGGCGGGTCCGACTCAGGGGCCTTTTTTACCGGCTGACCCTGGGCGAATCGATCCTGGAAAGCGATCCCGCTGATTTGCCGTCCATTGTGACGGATCGGCATTGGCGACTGGAACCGGCCAGCGGCCAAAGCGGCGCCGGCGCGGCCCCGCCGGACCTGATCCTGGCGTGGAAACCCCATGAACTGGCGTTTCTGGCGGAGGGGGACAAGCCCTTCACCCTGGCTTTCGGCAGCCGCCGGGTCGAAGCGCCGGATGCGGCCCTGGGATCGCTGCTCGAATCGCTGAAAGAGGGCGGGGCGTCGGGCGTCGACGCCTGGGCCGAAGTCGGAGAATCGCTCGTGCTGGGCGGCGACGGCGCTTTGGCGCTGCCTTCCCGGCCCCTCCCGTGGCGGCAAATGATCCTGTGGGCGGTTCTGGCGGCCGGGGTGCTGCTTTTGGGTTGGATGGCCTGGCGGCTCCAAAGGGAGATGCGCTCCGGCGCGTGATTTCCGGACTTGTTTGCTATGTCGTTTGACCCGTTTCCGCAGGGGCGGACGCCGCGCCGTTCACGGCGGCGTCCGAAGGGACCTGCGGCCCCATATACCGGGCTCCCACCGCCAGGTAGCTGAATCCGTTTTTCCGCAATTCTTCGAAATCCGGGATCATCCGACGACCGTCAATGACCAGGTAAGGCGGCGCAACCATCTCCTCGACGGTTCGGGAGAGACCCCGGAACTCCTCGCAGTCCGACGAGACAAAAAGGGCGTCGGTGCCCTGGATAGCCTCGCGGGCCGTATCGAAGTAGTCGATTTTCTCGAACAGGATGTTTTTGGCCGGGTCGAAGGTATCCATGGCCGCCTCATTGGCCAGCGGGTCGTAGGCCCGGATCCGGGCCACGCCGCGACCCAGGAGGGATTCCACCACCTTGATGGAAGAGGCGTCCCGCATGTCGTTGGTTCGTTTTTTGAATGCCAGCCCCAATACCGCCACGGTCTTGTTGTTGAACTGGAATCCGGCCTCGTTGACCGCCCGGTCGATGAGATAGACTTTTTGGTATTCGTTGACCTCGTAGGAAGCCTCGAGCATTTTGGTGCTCACGTTGACCCGCCGAAGCTGGTAGATCAGGGAGGAGATGTCTTTGCCGAAGCAGCTCCCGCCGGCCCCGTTGCTCACAAAAGAACCCCAGGTGGAGATCCGGGCATCGGCCGTCACTCCGGCCCGGAGATCGTCGATGCGGACGTTGGGGAACCCTTCCCCGATTTTGGCGCCCACCCCGTTCCAGAAGGAGATGTAGGTCAGGAGCATGGTGTTGGCCACATATTTGATGGATTCGGCGGTCTCCGGGGTGGTTTCGATGTACTTGATCCGGACGTGGTTGGTGAACTGGGAATAAATCCGCCGGAGAATTTTAAAATCCTCTTCATGGTCGCACCCCACCACCACCCGATCGGGCTTCCGGGCGTCGGCCACCGCAGACCCTTCCGCCAGAAACTCAGGGTTGGAGCAGACGCCGAAATTTTCCACCCCGTGTTCGGCAAGGATCGTTTCCAGGTGGCGGGCCGTGCCGATGGGGACTGTGGATTTGTTGACGAAGACCAGCCGGCGTTTGTTTTGGCGTTTGGCGGCGATTCCGGCGATGTGTCGGAGCGCGGCATCGTATATGGTCAGATTGGTGGACCCGTTGAGGTTGGGCGGGGTGGGCAGGCACAGGAAGATGGCGTCGGCGCCTTCGATAATGGGGGCCAGATCCGTGGAGAAAAAGAGGTATTTGTCGATGGTCTCACGGATGACGGTCGATAGCCCCGGCTCGTTGACGTATTTTTCGATAGCCGTGGTTTCGCCGGTGGCGAATGCGTCCATTTTCTTCCGGTCGTTGTCGTAGGCATAGACTTCGTGGCCATATTCCGAGCAGACGGCTGCATGCACCAGCCCCACATATCCGGTTCCCGCAACGATGATTTTCATGATGGTTCCTTTTTTTCTTGATTCAGATCGAGGGTTTCAATTCAACAAGGGTCGCGCCCCAGCCGCCGGCATCCGGCGGGGCCTCTCTGAAAGACCGAACCAGCGGGCTCTTTTCCAGGAAGGCGTGAACTCCCCTTTTGAGGGCTCCGGTTCCTTTGCCATGGATGACCCGAATGCTCAGGATCTCCTGCTCTATACAGGCTGCGAAATAATCCTGCAAGAGATCGGAGACCTCTCCGGGCCGAAACGTATGGAGGTCCAGTTGGTCGGTGATGGGGATGTGGATGGGATCCATGGCGCTCCTTTTTGGCATCGATTCATAACCGTTCACATGGAAAATGATGGCCGAAGCATCGCTATATCATTCAGAGACTGAGGGTTCAATCCCTGGTTTTTGATTTCCCATGAATTATTTGGAATGATCGCGGTCGTTTAATGGAATAAAAAAACAAAAATGTCGTCTTTTTCGGGAAAAGACAACAAAAATGTCTTAAAGAAAGGCTTGCAAAATGGCGTCGATAAGGGTAAAAGAATTATTTTTATCAATCACCTCTGTCCGATCCGGTTCGGAAGTTCCAGCCTGGCACAATTCTTGTAATACTCCGCTGAGAAGTACTTTCCGCAGCTTTCCACTCCCGGCAGATTGAAGGAGTTTAGGGATTGGGTATGCCGATGCCTTGGAGTTGAATCCGGACCGACAAGGTTTAAGGAGAATCGCCATGTGTCGTTTATTTGCCATCACCAGCGAAGAGCCGCTTTCTCCCATGCTGGCCATCGATGCCCTGGACGTGATGCGGGAGGGGCATGACGGCTCCGGAGTGGGACTGTTTCTAAGGGACCTGGGCGGGCCGTTCGATCATATGAAGGAGGCGCCCATCCTCTCGGGGATTTTCACCGATGAGGGCATTAAGCGCCTGGATGATTTCATGATGAACATCGGGTTTCTGACCAAATTCCGGATGTCCATCCGGGTGCCCAAAACCCCGCCGCCGGGGGTGCCCAAACGGGATGTCTACCTGATCCGGGCTTATGATTACCCCGAGGCCTGGGAGCAACTGGCCAATGAGGAAAAATACGCCCGCCTGCTCATTCTCCGACTGGAACTCCGGAAGATGGGCGAGGAAAACGGGGACATGATCGTCTTTTCCTTCTGGCCCGACGTGATCATGATCAAGGAGATCGGCGACCCTTACCGGGTGGCCCAGCACCTGGGGCTGGACCGGGAGGATCTCGGTGCGCGGGTGATCATGGCCCAGGGGCGCCAGAACACCAACTACGCCATCAACCTCTATGCTTGTCATCCCTTCTTCATCGAGGGGTTTGCCACCATGACCAACGGCGAGAACACCGCCTTTATTCCCATCAAAGAATACCTCATGTCCCGGGGGTTTCACGGCTACATCGGCTACAATTCCGATTCCGAGGTCTTCACCCACATCCTCCATTACATGAAGAAAAAGCTCGATCTCGGTCTGGAGACCTACAAGCACATCATCACGCCGCTCCAGGAGGACGATCTCGAATCCCATCCCAACGCCGATTTTCTGCGCCATCTGAAGCGGACCTGCCGGCGGCTGATCATCGATGGGCCCAACTGCGTCATCGGCAGTCTGCCGGACCACTCCCTGTTCATGGTCCAGGACCGGAAAAAGCTGCGGCCCGGCGTGGTAGGCGGACGACCGGGGATGTACGCCTTTTCATCGGAGATCTGCGGTCTCGATGCCGCCATCCCGGACCGGGATAAATCCCAGGATTTTCAACCCATGCATCTGGATACCGCCATCGTCCGGCCGGATCGTCAGGAGGTTCATACATGCAGTCAAACACAGCCGTTACCGTATCTACGCTCAGCGTAAAGGACCTGCCCTGGCAGATCCTCTGGTCCAAAGACAAATGCACCCTTTGCGGGCGATGTACGGCTGTTTGCCCGGTCCACGCCATCGAACTGGGCGTGTTTAGAAAACGGCGGGTCCGGGCGTCGCTTAATTTTTCCGAGCCGCCCGGCAACGCCTTCGATATTTATCATGGCATCCGGCAGCGGACCGACCCGGCCTATGCCTGCATTGGGTGCGCCATGTGCAACATGGTGTGTCCCAACACCGCCATCACCCCCTGCCGCTCCGATGAAGCCGATAAATTAAGATACCACATCGACCGCGGCGGCCAGCCAAGGCGAAGGGGCGGTCGGCGAAACGTGGCGGGCGGGGTGCTGGACCGGATTAAGTTCATCCGAATCTCCATGCTCACCGACCCGGCCCTGGATGCCGGGCGTCATGAGTTTGAGCTGAGAACCCTTCTGGGCCGGGTTCTTCCGCCCGAGGAAAATCTCAAGTTCCTCTCCGAAAACGGCTGGATTCCGCCGGTCCGGGAGATTTATCCGCTGATCATCGGCTCCATGTCCTTCGGGGCGCTTTCCCCCACCATGTGGGAGGGGCTGCAACTGGGGGTGACCTATCTCAACGAGGAATTGAAGATGCCGGTGCGCATCTGCACCGGAGAAGGGGGTTGTCCCCCACGGCTGTTGCGGAGCCGGTTTCTGAAATACGTGATCCTCCAGATCGCTTCGGGGTACTTCGGCTGGGACGAGATCATTCATGCTCTTCCTGAAATGAAGGAAGACCCCTGCGCCATCGAGATCAAATACGGACAGGGGGCCAAACCCGGGGACGGCGGCTTGTTGATGTGGTACAAGGTCAACAAGCTCATCGCGGCCATCCGGGGCGTGCCCGAGGGCGTCAGCCTGCCCAGTCCTCCCACCCACCAGACCCAGTATTCCATTGAGGAGTCGGTGGCCAAGATGATCCAGTCCATGTACATGGCCTGGGGATTCCGGGTGCCGGTTTATCCCAAGATCTCCGGCTCCTCAACGGCCCTGGCCGTCCTCAACAACCTGACCCGGAACCCCTTTGCGGCCGGGCTGGCCATCGACGGGGAGGACGGCGGCACCGGCGCGGCCTACAACGTGTCCATGAACCACATGGGGCATCCCATCGCCAGCAACATCCGGGACTGCTACCTCAATCTGGTCAAACTGGGCGATCAGAACGAGATCCCGCTCTTTGCCGGCGGCGGCGTGGGCAAGAGCGGCAATCTGGCCGCCAATGCCGCGGCCCTCATCATGTTGGGCGCCAGCGGGGTTCAGATCGGCAAGTACATCATGCAGGCCGCCGCCGGGTGTCTGGGATCCGAAACCGACCGGTGCAATGTCTGCAATATCGGCCTCTGCCCCAAAGGCATTACTTCCCAGGACCCGCGCCTCTACCGCCGTCTCGACGTGGACGATGTGGCCCAGCGGGTGGTGGATGTCTATTTGAGCTTCGACACCGAACTGAAAAAGATTGTGGCGCCCCTGGGGCGGTCCACCTCCCTTCCCATCGGCATGTCCGACGCCCTGGGCATTGACGACCGGGCCGCGGCCGATCGCCTGAGCATTCAATACGTGGTTTAGTCAACATGGGACCCCTAGTGATTGAGGAACCCATCGGAGAAAATTTCATGAGCGACACTGTTCCATCCTATAGACTGTCCGGCAGAAAAAACGGCCAGCGCATTGACTCCCGGGTGCTGGAAGAAATGCTCCAGAAGGCAGTGGCTGACGGACATCGCCATATACAGATCGAAGCCTTCGGCCAGCACGGCATCGGCGGACGCCTCTGGAAAGCGGGGAACGAGCCGGTGATGGTTCGCATCGATGGTCATCCCGGTCAACGGACCGGGTCCCTGGGATTTCCCAACACGTTCATTGAGGTGAACGGACCGGTCTCCGACGATGTGGGCTGGCTCAACGCCGGCGCTGAAATCGTGGTTCACGGCAATGCGGCCAACGGCGTCGCCAACGGCATGGCCCAGGGGAAGATCTGGGTTGCCGGCAACATCGGCGCCCGGGGCATGACCATGACCAAGCAGAATCCGCGGTTTGATCCCCCGGAATTGTGGGTGCTGGGCTCAGTGGGAGATTATTTCGGCGAGTTCATGGCCGGCGGGGTGGCCGTGGTCTGCGGCCATGAGCCGCAGGATACCGGAAATGTTCTGGGGTACCGTCCGCTGGTGGGCATGGTGGGCGGCAAGGTTTTTTTCCGCGGGCCACATAAGGGTTACAGCAATGCGGAGGCCAAGTCAGTCCCCGTCTCCGGCGCGGAATGGGACTGGCTGGCGGAAAATCTTCGAATTTTTCTGGGCAAAATCCAGAAAATCCATCTTATGGAAATGCTGTCGGATCGGGCCCAGTGGCAGATGCTCGTGGCTCGGAGCCCCCTGGAGCGGTTCTCAAAGGGCTTGCCGGCCATGTCCGGCTTCCGCCTCGGGACTTGGGAAAAAGAGCTGGGTCCCGGCGGCCTCATCGGCGATCTGACCGATCTGGATCGCAATCGCATCGATTTGATCACTACCGGGGATCTGCGGCGGTTCGTGCCGGTGTGGGAAAACCGGAAATACCTGGCGCCTTGCGAAGCCGCCTGTCCCACCGGCATTCCCGTTCACGAGCGCTGGCGACTGATCCGGGAGGGCCGGATGGATGAGGCCGTGGATCTGGCCCTTTCCTATACGCCTTTTCCCGCCACGGTGTGCGGGTACCTGTGCCCCAACCTGTGCATGCAGGGATGCACCCGTCAGTCTGCGTTCATGCCGTCCGTGGACGTGGCCCAGTTGGGCCGCCGGAGCATCGAGGCCAGAATCTCGGATTTGCCGCCCCTCAGCGGCAAGCGGGTGGCCGTCGTGGGCGGTGGGCCGGGGGGGCTTTCCGTGGCGTGGCAACTCCGCCGGCAGGGTCACGAGGCGGTGGTCTATGACATGTCCCGGGAATTGGGGGGGAAGATTTCGTCCGTGATTCCCGACAGCCGGATTCCCAGGGAGGTCCTCTCCGCGGAGCTTGAACGCATCCGAGAAGCGATCCCCCATGTCCACCTCCAGCAGCCCATGTCCCAGGGGGAGGTGGCGGCGCTCAAAACCGACTTCGATCTGGTCATCATCGCCGTGGGCGCCCGGAAAGCCCGGGTGCTGCCGATACCGGGCAAGGAGCGTCTCATTCCGGCCCTGGATTTTCTCGCCCGGGCCAAGGCCGGCGAGATCCGGCCCGGCAAACGGGTGGTGATCATCGGCGCGGGCAACGTAGGATGCGATGCGGCCACCGAAGCCCACCGACTCGGCGCCGAAGAGATCACCCTCATCGACATCCAGGAGCCCGCCTCCTTCGGCAAGGAGCGGGAACATGCGGAAAAGGCAGGGGCCAGGTTTCTATGGCCGGTCTTTACAGCGGCGGTTGCAGAGCAGGGCGTGACCCTGACCACCGGAGAGACGCTGCCGGCGGACACGGTGATCGTCTCCATCGGAGATGCACCCGATCTGGATTTCCTGCCGGATACGGTTGAGACCGACCGGGGATTCATCACGGTAAACGATGATTTCCAGACCACTGACCCCCGGATCTTCGCCATCGGCGACGCCGTTCGATTGGGCCTGCTTACCGACGCCATCGGCGCGGGCCGCCGGGCTGCTATGGTCATTTCGGAGATTTTCAGGGGCAAACGGCCTCTGGAAGGCGTTCGGGCGGCGGCGACCGATCCGATGATCTCCCTTGATCATGCCGTCTCTGAAACCGCAAGCCATCATGACCCACTGCGACGCCCCATCGATAAGGCCCGGGTCAGCCTGGAGTATTTCGACCCCCGGATCACGGCCTTTGACGGCTTGGGGCAATGCGGGGACCAATGCGCCTCCTGCGGGGCTTGTCGGGATTGCGGGATCTGCGTCGAGATTTGCCCCCAGACGGCCATCCGCCGGGTGGAAGGAGACGCGGTCGCCAACGGCGATTACGAATACGTCGTCGATTCGGACCGCTGCATCGGATGCGGCTTCTGCGCCGGGGCTTGTCCCTGCGGGGTATGGGATCTGGTTGAAAACACGCCCATGGGTTGATCCTGGAACCTGCCTCTGGCCGGAATGACGGTCCATCGAGTAAAAGGCCGCCCGAAATTCATCGGACGGCTTTCTATTTAAGGAAAATCGAGGACTTGCGGCGATCAGGCGTCGAGGTATTTCGCCGCCCAAAGGGCGGCCTGGAACCGATTGGGCACCTGGATCTTCTTGAAAATCCGGTAGATGTGGGTTTTGACCGTATGGAGGCTGATGCCGAGCTTGTCGGCGATGGCCTGATTGCTCTCACCGGCGGCGACCCACAGCAGCACCTCCCGTTCCCGGGGCGTCAAAAAGGTCTCCGCATGTCCGCCGGGGCCGGGCGCGGGGGTTTCCATGGTTTTCTCCTTGAGCAGAAACCTGGAAAGAATTTTTCTGGAATACCAGAGTTCTCCCTCAAGGATGGCTAACACGCCCTTTGACAGCAGTTTCGGCGGGTCGGAGCGATAAAAGGCGCCCCGCACTCCCCGCCGGACCAGCTCCCCTTCGTCCTCTTTTTTCGGATCGACGTTGAAAAAGACCAGAAGGCACCGGGGAACTTGCAGGGCCCGTTCCACTTCCGGATGCTTCAACAGATCGGAAGCCTCTCCTTCCATACAGTCCAGCAACAGAAGATAACGTTGCGAGGAAGAACGGTCGAAGATAGCCGTGGGGTTGAGGGCGGTGTTGTGGCGGAATTCCAGGGCCAGTTCTTTTTTCAGGAAAGAGGCCAGAAGCTCATTCTGAAAAAAGTTGGGTCCGATGATGTAGATGATGGGGGCGTCTGTGGGATCAGCCATTTTTAAGAGCACCGTTTGCATGTTTCTGCTGAATCGGATCCATCCCATCCATTGATGTGCGGTTGGGCGTTCTTCTTCAGCCGGGTGGAGGTGGGTCGTCGGTTCATGGACCGGACAACGCAGCCTGCAATGCGCTATGGAGCGACGAATCAGGGCTACAACTTTGTTTGTACAGAATTACAGCATCAATGTCAAAATGATTTTGACCCTGGTGCGAAGGAAACCGTCATCGGGTCATGATGTTTCGGATCACTCCGAGCGCGCGGTCGATGTCTTCACCGGCGACATGGTGCTGGGCGACGGCCCGGAGTCGTTTCGGGCCGGTGGGAAGCATCCGGACGCCCTCCCCGGCCAGGGCGTCGGAAAGCGCCTGGCCTGTCATCCCTTTTTGGGTAATGTCCATATAGACGATGTTGGTGACCACGGCCGCGGTGTCTACCGACAGGCCCGGGATGTCGGACAGACCCATGGCCAGCCGCCTGGCGTTGGCATGATCGTCAGCCAGCCGGGTCACCATTTCTGTCAGCGCCACGATGCCTGCGGCCGCTATGATCCCGGCCTGGCGCATCCCGCCGCCGAGCACCTTCCGATTCCGTCGGGCCTCTTCGATAAAGTCCCGCGTTCCGCAGACCAGCGACCCCACCGGCGCCCCCAGCCCTTTGCTCAGGCAGAAACTGATCGAATCGGCATCGGCCGCCAGATCCCGGGCCGGGACGTTGAGAGCGACGGCGGCGTTGAAAATGCGGGCGCCGTCGACATGGACCTTGAGGCCGTGCTGACGCGCCAGGGTTCCGGCCCGGGCCATGTAATCGACCTGCAGAGGGGTTCCGGCGCACCGGTTGTGGGTGTTTTCCAGCACCAGGAGCCTGGTTCTGGGGAAATGGACATTGTCGGGGCGGATGGCCGCCTGGATGTCCTGGATCGCCAAGGTCCCGTCAGGATGGTTGGGAAGCGGTCTCGGATGGATGCCCCCCAGCGCGGCAGAGCCGCCCTGCTCGTAGATAAAGATGTGGGACTGATCTCCAAGGATCATTTCATCTCCCCGACCGCAGTGGGTGAGCTGACTCACGATGTTTGCCATGGTGCCGGAAGGGACGAACAGGGCCGCTGCTTTGCCCATCCGCTCCGCGGCCATCTCCTCCAGCCGGTTGACGGTGCGGTCCTCTCCAAAGACATCATCGCCGACGTCGGCGTCGGCCATGGCTTTTCGCATACTCGGGGTCGGGCGGGTGATGGTGTCGGATCTCAGATCGATAACTTGCATGGCGCCTCCTGATGGATGAGGGTTGGGATTGTTAGGCGTTCGATTCATGAAACGGCGTCGGCGTTTCCCGGCGTCACAAATAAGGCGAAAACAGCCAGCTCATGGCATCCCTTATTTTCACGGGAAACGAGCGGCTTTCCATGTCTTTCAGGACGACCTCCCGGGAAAGGGCCATCCGGGATTCGAAATGAGCAGCCAGGACCCGGTTGACTTCACGGTCGTAAACCTCCATGGAAAGTTCAAAATTGAGGCGGAGACTTCGGGGATCGATATTGGCCGAGCCGATCTGGGAAAAATGATGATCGACGATGACCAGCTTGCTGTGGACAAAGGGCGGCGGCTGGTAGAAGATCTGGACCCGGCGTTTCAGGAAATCCCCCAAGGGGTGGCGCATGGCCCAGTGCACATAGGGCAAGTTGTTTTTTTCCGGCAGCATAACCCGGACGTCTACGCCTCGAAGGGCAGCGGCCTTCATCACAGTGCTCAGCTCGCTGGAAGGCAGAAAATACGGCGCCATAATCCAGAATCGGCGGCGGGCGATGGATGCCTCGCAAACCAGCATCATCTCGAGTTTGTCCAGTTCATCGGCAGGGCCGTCTACGATGGTGCGGCAGATAGTCTCGCCCACCGCCACGGATTCCACCGGGGGCGGCATAAGGGATTCGCCGGTGCTGAATCGCCAGTCCTCGATGAAAACGCCCTCGATCTGACGGACAATGGGGCCGGTCAGAAGAAAATGGATGTCCACGACCCGACGAGGGTTGGTCTGGTTTTCGGCCAGATGACGGTCGCCGATGTTCATGCCCCCAATAAAGGCGGTGCGGCCGTCGGCAATGAGGAGTTTCCGGTGGTTGCGGAGATTGATATGGATGGCGGGCGGCCAGAGGGTGGGCGGTAAAAACCGGACCGCGCTGATCCCCTTTTTCTTCAACAGCCTGCTCGCCCGGGGCAGCGAATAGAACTCGCCGATGCCGTCGACGATGACCCGCACGTCGACCCCTCGGGATCGCGCGTCGGCCAGGGCATCGATAAACCTGCGGCCAGTGGCGTTGGTTTCAAAGATGTACGTTGTGAGATAAATGTAGGATCGGGCATCCCGGATCGCCGCCAGCATCCGGGGAAAGGCCGCTTCGCCGTTGTGGAGCGGAATGATCCGGTTCCCCCCTACCAGCGGCATCTCCGTCACTGCATCCCCCATTCGGGCGACTTCGATGAATCGGGGCGGCACCCGTGCGGCCAGTGGGGCCATTCCGTCCTTGCTCCGACGTCGGTCGCCGTTAACAGCCACCTGAAACGGCGGATTGATGTTCAGCTTCCGGGCGCGGGTTCGCAACCGATTGACGCCGAACAGGAAATAAAGTACCGGGCCGACCACCGGAAAGGTCAGGGATACGGCGATCCAGCCCAGTGCGGCCCGGGAGTCCCGTTTGAACAGCAGAGCGTGTCCGGCGCTGATCAGGGCCAGAGCGACGTGAAATATGAGAAACAACCAGTTGAGCAGCGCCATAACTGTCGGTGGATCATTTCAATTGTTGCAATAAACCGCCATATGGTTTTTAATCATATCACACATCATGTCAGAAGGCGATGGGCCGCTTTGCCCCTCGGGCAGAACGGGGCTTTGTTCAACCAATGGGAAAACGGAAAAGGATGGATGGTGAATGAGAAAATTATGGAAAATAATGCCGGTGTTGATGCTATGCGTCTGCTTTTCCTGTACAACCCGGCAGGTCGTGAATGAATTCGAGGGCGCCACGGCCCAGCGATTGACCACCTACAGCGTTGATGCGGTCATGGGCAAACTGCCGGATCATCATTTTTCGGCGCTGTCGAAGAAACGGGTTCACCTGGAATGCGCGTTTCTGGATGATTCGCCTGCCATCGATTACGCCCGACGGCGTCTGGAGATGGAGCTGATCGCGCGCTATGATTGCACCTTCGTGGAGACGCCGGAAACGGCTGACATTCTCCTGCGGTTTTTTTTCAATTCCGTCGGAACGGATATGGACTATGCCGGTTTTCGCACGCCGGAGTTCGCACTGCCGGGGGTCCCCGGGCTGCCGGGGATCGATTTGCTGACCCTCGACATGTTCCACGGGGTCGCCGAGTGCTACTATTACATTCTGGATGGTGATCGGCAGGTGCTGGCCAAGGGCGACCGGATCAAGGCGGTGATCCGAAGCGACAAGATTGGTCTGCCCATCGTGTCTATCCCGGTGACGCATCTGGAATAGGACGCAAGCCTGTTTCTCGGGAGGCCTTCGGACGATAGTTCAGGATCACTCCAGGGCGATCCGCTTGTCCTGCTCGCCTTTTCTTCGGCGGATGACCACTTTTTTGCCGTGGGACTGGGTCCGGATCACCTCCGATTTGGGTGCGTCCGGCTCTTTCACCTCCAGCATCTCCCGGAGTCTGGCTTCTAACTGCCTTACTTTTTCTGCATCCATTAATACCTCTTGTCTTTTCGTATGATGTAAGGGGAAGGGATCTTCCCGGTTAGTCTCTTTTCAGCGACTCGACGAAGGCGTTTCCGGCTTCCCGCGCTTCGGACAGGTAGTCGGGATGCTTCTGTGCATCTCCCTGGAAATCGAGGCCTCTGTAGAGAAGGGCGTCGCAGAGTTCGGCGTCGAAGACGTCGAAGAAATATTTCACGGTGAGCAGCGACCCGTCGAACAGCCGTTTGCCTCGTGTCGCTCCGACGGAGAGAAACAGCCCTTTGCGCCGGAAGGATTTTTGACCGAAAGGCGTTTTGTCGACCCAGTATTTTCGGACCCACAGGGATTGACATCGGTCCATGAAAATTTTGACGTGGGCGCTGACCGTATAAAAAAAGATGGGAGAGGCGAGCATGAGGCCGTCGGCGGCCAGGATTTTGTCCCGGACTCCCTGGAAGTCGTCCTTGATGGCGCATTCTCCTGCCTCTTTACATTTGTAGATTTCAAGACAAGGCGAGATGCTCAGGTCCCGTAGGACAATTTCTTCCACATGGGCATCGGCTTCGCGAGCCCCTTCGACGACCTGTTTCATAAGGGTCGCCGTATTGCCCTTGCGGCGAGGGCTGCCGTAAATTGCGATAATCGTTGTCATGTTTGCACGTTTCGAGGATGGCGAGGGTTCAGGGGTTTTGCCGGATCAATTCTCGATAAGCGGCCTGGATTTCTTTAAATCGCGACTCCGCAAGGTTCTGGAATTCTCCTCCCAAATGAGCGACCTTGTCCGGATGATATTGGTTCGCCAGTTTACGGTAGGCGGCCTTGATTTCCGCTGGACCGGCATCGGCCGCCACCCCCAGAATCTCGTGGGGAGCGGGGGCCGCATTCGACGTCGATCCGGGTGGTTCGGCGGTGCGGTCCGACCCGCGGCGCTGCTGGTAATGACGTCGGCCGTCGGTTCTTGCCTTTTGACGAAACAGATGTTGCAGGATCAAAAACCAGATGGCCACATCGTCGATCCAGCCAAAGCCGGGAATCAGATCCGGGAAGAAATCCAGAGGCCATAAGGTGTAAAGCAGCGCCAAAAGTATCCAGACGGCCTTCATCGCATCGAATCCCGATCAATCCGTTCATGCAAGGCGGGACACATCGGACCGGAGGCGCGCCTTTTTCCCGGCACATCGATCTGAAAAAAAACGGATATGGCTGTTTTTCAGCATCTTAAAGCGTTGTGTTATGGAAATGCGACGTTCCTGATCACGAAAAAACGCAAGGAGGGGAGATGGAATACGGGTGCGGAAACGTGGTCCGCCCCTTGAACAGGGACGGACAACAACCTTTCCGATCCGAACTCTGGAGAGGCGGACGGACCGGGGAACACGCTGCCGCTATGCCTCGGGCAGGGAGAAGGGGCCGCCGCAGACCTTCCATTTGCCGTCTTCCTTGACCAGTTCGAAGATTTCCTCCACATGATCGGACGCGCCGCCGAAAAATTGTCGCAATGGGGATTTCCGGGTTGCCGTCAAATGGACCTGAGCCTCTGTGCGGCTTTTGTACAAGACATCCGTTTCTACATGATAAAGGCAATCTTTCATATAGTTGAGGCTGTATCCCAGATCATGGGCCTTCCGCCGCGCCTCATAGAGGTACGCATCGACCACATTGACGTCGTCGACCACGACGTTTTCGCTGCAGATTCGCGAGATCATGCCGCCTTTATCATAACCGACATAGGCCCGGGCGAAATCCCTGGCGGCCCGGATCGGGGTGTCCCGCATATCTGCGGAAACAAAGAGCACTTGCAAAAAGATTCCCAAAATCAGCACGAGGGCAAAGGAAACGATCTTGTTGGCCATTGACCCTTTCTCCTTTCAGCAGTTTGGCATTGTCAATGATGGTTCCGAACTTGCCCATCCCGATAGCATGGAATGAATTTCAATACAAGGCTTTTTCGATGCCTTAAGACCGATTGTCCGACCCTTTCCCGTCCATCTTCCCAGAAGACGCTCTCCAGGCGGGCGGACGAGTAGGCAGAAAGATGCAGAAGGTCGCGCCTTTGCCCGGCTTGCTGAAGCAGGTGATATAGCCCCCGTACTATAAGCCCCCGTGCTCTTTGACGATGCCGAAAACCATGGCCAAGCTGAGACCGGCCCCTTTTCCCATGGGCTTGGTTGTGAAAAAGGGGGTGTAGATGTTCCGGAGTTGGCCCGTCACATTTCTCTGCCTCGGATCATCGGGGTCGGTCTGGACGCTCAGGAGTTCCGCCGACGCCAGCAGGGGGCGAAGGTTCTGTCGGAGGCGGTTTAAAAGGGAAAAGATTTCGTTGGTATCCCGGCTATCCGTCAGCACAGGCTCGAATTTCAGAAATGCGAGTCGAGCCTCCAGCAATGTTTCCCGGTAGGAGAAAACCCGAACGTCCCGAAGGGCAGTCGCAGACAAGGGGACATCCAAAGAGAAGTTGAGATCTCGATGAGGATCACTCCTTTGACCGAACAACCCTATCGGCGAGGTCGTCCAGAACTTCCGGTCCTTCGATCTCGGCTTTTTCTTTGCCGTCCGCTATCTTTTGGAGCGCGTCCAAGGCTTTCTTGTCCATACTGCCGACAGGCGTTTCCACAAATCGCAGAAGGTTCCGCCGGGGATCATAAAGGGCCAGGGGTCCGTAGAGCGTCTCTCCAGTGCGGGCTTCATCGATCCGTCCGACGATGTGTTGTCCTCCGATGCTCAGGGCGCCGGACAGAAGGGACCATTCCAGCAATTCGGCGAACAGCGTCAGGGTTTCCACTACGCCGTCCTCGTCGCCGTTCTCCAGCGCGGTTCGGCCGTCGGCGGCGATCTGCTCAATATCCTCCTGGGAAAACGACAGGTCGAGTCCCTCCAGGCAAGATTCTTGGACCGTCTTTACCGAATCTTCCTTTTTGCTCTCCTTGACATCCTTGTCGCTGAGGATTTTCAACACGTTGGGGATGTTAATCATCTCCTTGACCGTGGGGCTTTTCCGCATTGCCACGTCGGCCGTTGTGGTGCGGTAGATGGGCAGCTCGTTGTCCAGCACCAGGATGCGGGGAGATTCTTGGGGAACATCCCGGATGTAGAGATCCAGATCTCGCTCCCGTCGGTATCCATAGGAACTCATCTCAAGGAGGGATGTCATGGCGGCCTTATCGATTTTCCGGCCGCTGCCGGACGGTCCCATGGAGTCGATCGCCTGCTGGGCGAGTCGGTCGATCCGGATTTTTTTTAAAAGCGTTTCCTTGAAGCTCATCGATCGTCCTCCTGATGATATTGCCTGGTTCTAGGATAGGAAGATGGGAGTGCCTAGCTGACGCATGGAACATTATCCTTATTAATAAAGTGATAAACTATCAATGCTGATCCGTCAAGTTTTTCCGTTGTAAAGAAAATTCGCTCCCAATGCGGCATCGCATTCAAATCCGGGCGCTGCCGCCGCGAAACCGGCTTCCGGCCCGAATGCTTATGATTCGCCTTGACACAAATGGTCTCTATAAATTATAAAGAGTTCTTTTAACTAAACAGCATTCAGGAACCATCGGGAAATGGGCATTCAGGAGAGAAAAGAGAGGGAGCGGGAACGGCGGCGTCAACAGATCATCGTCGCAGCCAAGCGGGTCTTTTCCGAGAAGGGTTTTACAAGGACTACCATGGAGGACATCGCCAAGGAAGCCGAACTGAGTCCGGGAACGCTCTACCTTTATTTTAAGAACAAAGATGAACTTTACGCGTCGCTTTCGCTCAGAATCCTGCAGTACCTTATCATACGGTTGGAACATGTCAACGGCAATGCGAGCCTGGACGCAAATCAGAAGATCGACGCACTGGTGGACGCCATGTTCGATGTGTATGAATTCGATCCCTTGGTGATCATCAACATGTTCCACCTCCAGTCCAGTGAAACGCTGAAGAATCTGTCGCCTCAATTGCTTGCGGAGATAGAGGCGCTGTCGAGAAAATCTCTGGGTCTCATTGCAAAGATCTTTGAAATGGGCATTGAGGAGGGCGTGTTTCTGGATCGCCACCCGTTCGCCATGGCCGATATTTTTTGGGCGCTCTTTTCCGGCGTTATTCTGTGGGAGTCGAGCAAGAAGATCATGGATGAGAAAAAAGATTATTTAAAACAGACGCTTAGAGTGTCATTCGATATTTTTAAAAAGGGGATTCAACGGGAAGACTATTAGAAAATCGATGCTCGCCCGGGGAAGAGTAAAAAAAGCTCTTGACAGAAGAGCCGGAAGTCTATAGAAACTGCTCCCCATGTGGCGCTGATATCGGTTTGACGCCGCCTGTTCTTTGGATCGAAAAAAAGAAAGCTTCTTAAAAAAACTTCTTGACATTCCACCGAATGGCAGTTACATTAATGGGGTTTTGGCAACGAAGTCAGTCGATGTCGCCTGCCGACGAAAAAAGATGGGGTTGGCGGCAAAAAGTTGTTGACAAACGAA
>JAABTD010000193.1 GCA_011390065.1 Desulfobacteraceae bacterium | reverse complement strand
AGATCCATCACGCCATTCTGCTGGGGATGACCACCACGGGATTCCCCAACATGATCGCGGCCCTGGGCTGGGTTGACGAGGTGTTGTCGGAACGGGCAGAATAAGGCCGGGTCAGAAGGTTTCGTCCAGAACATAGGCTTCCAGGTCGTCTTCCTTGACGAATCGTTCGGAGACGACCTTGTCCCGCACCGAGATCCCTGCGTCATGGACGCTTTCCGGATCGCCCGAAACCAGCGGGTGCCAGGGCGGCAGGTCTTTTCCTTCGGCCAGGCGGCGGTAGGCGCAGGTGAGGGGAAGCCAGTGGTACTCAAGGACAGTCTCCGGGGTAGATCGGAAG
>JAABTD010000192.1 GCA_011390065.1 Desulfobacteraceae bacterium | reverse complement strand
TCCGGGGTCAACTGGAGGCACTCGGGCACGTGCCGGGCCCGGTTCCCATAGGCGGTGCAGCGGCAGGAGTGGATGTTGAGCAGCAGGCAGGCCGCGCCGGTGTAAAAAACTTCTCCGGTCTCTTCATCTTCCAGCTTCCGCAGGCAGCAGCGGGCGCACTCGTCGCAGAGGGCTTCCCATTCTTCATTGGTGAGGGCGGTCAGCGGTTTCTGTTCCCAGAACCGTGATGTTGGCGGTCGTTTCATGAAGTGGACCCTACCCAAAACGGCCCTGAAAGAAAAGGGGGATGAGGTTTCGATGATCTGCGTGGTGCAGAATGATCCCGAGGTTCCCATGGGATTATTGGCGGATTTGCTGCGGGACCGGACGATGCGACATGGTCGGCCGTTTCGCATCGTCCGGGTCTATGAGGGGGAACCGATTCCAGAAAACGGCGAGATTCGGGGGGCCGTGGTCCTGGGCGGCCAGATGAGCGTGGCGGATACCCGCCCCTATCCCTTTCTGATCGGAGTAAAAGACTGGATCCGCCGGCTGGTCGATGCCGCCGTTCCTTTTCTGGGCATCTGCCTGGGCGGGCAGTTGCTGGCCGAGGCGTATGGCGGTCGGGTGATCCTGCAATCGGAGCGGGGCGAAAAAGGATGCCATGACGTTTCGCTGACCGATGCCGGCCGATCCGACCCGCTGTTTTCCGGCATGACCGGAACATTTCCTTCCTTTCAATGGCATAATGACGCATTTGACCTTCCCGACGGCGCGATCCATCTCGCGGCGTCGCCTGTTTGCCCTTTCCAGGCGTTTCGGATCGGGGATTCAGCCTACGGGGTCCAGTTTCACCCGGAAGCGACGCCCCCCATCGTGGCCGACTGGAGCCGGAACGAAGCGGATGCCGATCGTCACCGGGCGGCTTTCGCTGAGGCCGAGGCCTGTTATCGAGACGCATCCCGTCGCTTTCTGTCGAATTTTCTAAGACGGGCCGATGGGCGCTGATCCGCTGCGTCACTGCATCGGGGTCCGGATCTGTGCGCCGGGGTAAATGTCTTTTTTGGAACGGGTGAGCACTACCGTTGCGGTGGTCGGCTCCGCCCGCAGGACGACAATGTCGCCCAGGATCACCGGGGGCAGGGTGATCCGTTTGCTGCGCGCGGGATCCGGTTTGGCGATTTCCTGGTAAATAATGCTGTATCGCTGGCCCGGCGCAATGCCGTTTTCTTCCCCACGGTCGATGAAGACCACCGATCCTTCGCCCAGAAGCCGCCCCCCTTCTTCAGATGCGACGATGGTTCCCCGGATATCTTTGACGCTGCCGGCAACAGGGATTGTGGGAGAGCGTTCGTTGAACGGCATGAGCATCTCATCGACCCGGATGGTCCGATAGGATGATCGAATGACGCCCATGGCGAATTCGGGTTCCAGCCGGGTGATTTCCACTCGGCCGGTGAGAATGTGCTGGTATCCGACAACCCGGTTTGTTTTCGGATCGCGGATGGGACCGGCCGTCCTGTAGATCGTATACTCCCTGCCCAGCACCAGAGGGATATCTCCTGAAGGTCTAATGTAGACCGTGTCCCGCTCATGGATCATCTGTTTCGCATCCCCCTGGACCTTGAAAATCACCCCATGGGGATCGACCGGTTGCCGCCGGATAAATCCGACGCGGTTGATGGGGGAGAAGGTGAGCGTCTCCTCGCGCCCTTTCAGCGGCGTCTCTTCAAATCCTCCTGAGGGAGGCGCCGGGGAGGGCGCCTCTGTTTCGAATCGGGGCTGCGTCATCGGCTCGGCGGGCAGAGGTTCGGTGGCAATGACGCCCCGGAGCGGATAGATGAGGAGTCGCTGGCCCGGATAGATCAGGTGGGGATTGAGGATGGGGACTTCCCTGGCGTTGCGCTGCCAGAGCGAAGGCCATTTCCAGGGGCTTTTCAGAAATCGTTCGGAGATGTCCCAGAGGGTGTCCCCTTTCTGGACGGTGTAATAAAACGCCTCGTCGTTATAGGGCTCGACCCCTGCCGGAAGCGGTTCGCCGGCGTCGAAAGGCATTGAAGACTGAGCCGATGACGGTCCGGCGGACAGGGAAAAAAGAATGAGCGCCGCGAGAATTAAAAAGAAGCGGCGATTCGGAATATGCGTCTGTTTCATGGGGATGCTCCGCGTGGTTGATGTGAAGGTCATCTTATGCGATGAGTATCCTGTTTACACAAAAGTTGTCAAGTTTTTCAGACGCAAAAAGCCCCCGCACACACAGGAGCGGGGGCTTTTAACGGTCAGTCGGTGACCGGGTGCATAGGGTGTGCAACGGAAATTACATCATTCCGCCCATGCCGCCCATTCCGCCCATTCCGCCCATGCCGCCGCCCGGAGGCATGCCTCCGCCCTCGGATTTCTCTTCGGGCTTGTCGGCGATCATGGCTTCGGTGGTCAACATCAGGCCGGCCACTGAAGCCGCATTTTGCAGAGCGAACCGAACCACTTTGGTGGGATCGATGACGCCTGCCGCGATCAGGTCTTCATAGACGTTCTTCTCGGCATTGTAACCCATGGAGCCTTCGGAATTCTTCACCTTGTCGATCACCACGGAGCCTTCGAAACCGGCGTTGTTGGCGATCTGGCGCAGGGGCTCCTCCACGGCCCGGACCACGACCTTCACGCCCAGGGCTTCCTCGCCTTCCAGGCCGAGAGCCTGGATGGCCTTGATGCAGCGCACCAGGGCCACGCCGCCGCCGGGCACGATGCCTTCTTCAACCGCCGCGCGGGTAGCGTTGAGCGCGTCTTCAACCCGGGCTTTCTTTTCTTTCATCTCGCTCTCGGTAGCGGCGCCCACATTGATGACGGCGACGCCGCCGATCAGTTTGGCCAGTCGCTCCTGGAGTTTCTCACGATCGTAATCGGAAGTGGTCTCATCGATCTGAGCCCGGATCTGCTTCACGCGGCCTTCCAGAGCGGATCGCTCGCCGGCGCCGTCCACGATGGTGGTGTTGTCCTTGTCTATGGAGACGCGTTTGGCCCGGCCGAGATCATTGATGGTGATGTTCTCCAGCTTGAGGCCCAGATCCTCGGACACGACCTGCCCGCCGGTGAGAACGGCGATGTCTTCGAGCATGGCCTTGCGGCGGTCCCCGAAGCCGGGCGCCTTGACGGCGGCGACCTGAATGGTGCCCCGCAGTTTGTTGACCACCAGGGTGGCCAGGGCTTCGCCGTCCACGTCTTCGGAGATGATCAGGAGGGGTTTGCCCATTTTTGCGGTCTGCTCCAGAACCGGCAGAAGATCCTTCATGCTGCTGATCTTTTTCTCGTTGATCAGGATGTAGGGATCATCCAGAGAAACTTCCATCTTTTCAGGATCGGTCACGAAATAGGGGGAGAGGTAGCCGCGATCGAACTGCATGCCCTCGACCACGTCCAGGGTGGTTTCCATGGACTTGGCTTCCTCGACGGTGATGACGCCCTCTTTGCCGACTTTGTTCATGGCCTCGGCGATGATGTTGCCGATGGTCTCGTCGTTGTTGGCGGAGATGGTGCCGACCTGGGCGATTTCCCGCTGGTCCTTGGTCGGTTTGCTGATGTTGCGCAGTTCGCCGACGGCCGCTGCCACGGCCTTGTCGATGCCGCGTTTGATGGACATGGGGTTGGTTCCCGCCGCCACCAGCTTCTGGCCTTCTTCATAAATGGCCCGGGCCAGAACCGTCGCCGTGGTGGTGCCGTCGCCGGCCATGTCGGATGTCTTGGACGCGACCTCTTTGACCATCTGGGCGCCCATGTTCTCGAATTTGTCTTCCAGTTCGATTTCTTTGGCCACGGTGACGCCGTCTTTGGTGACCGTGGGAGAGCCCCAGGATTTGTCGATGACCACGTTGCGTCCCCGGGGTCCCAGGGTGACCACGACGGCTTCGGCCAGTGTCTGAACGCCCTTGAGCATGGACTCCCGGGCTTTCATGTCATATTTGATCTGTTTCGCCATTGTTGCTTACCTCCTATATATCTGAATTAAAAAAACTGAATCCGTATTGAATAACGGGTTCGCGCTTCGGCTCGCTGCTTTTCAACGATCCGGCCCCGCCCGGTTCCTGGGCGTGATTACGCAATGACGCCCAGAACGTCGTCTTCACGCATGATCAGGTACTCTTCGCCTTCGATTTTGACCTCTGTGCCGGCGTATTTGCCGAACAGGATCCGATCGCCTTCCTTGACTTCCAGAGCAATGCGCTTGCCGTCATCGGCGAGCTTGCCGTTTCCCACCGCGATCACCTTGCCCTCGGCCGGCTTTTCTTTGGCCGTGTCCGGGATGATGATGCCGCCCTTGGTGGTTTTTTCCTCTTCCACGCGCTGTACCAGAATTCGATCCTGCAATGGCTTCAAGTTCATGGTTCCCAATCTCCTTTTCTTAAAATTTCAAGGTGTTATGTAGGTTTATGTTAAAAAAAGATCCGCTTTACATGCAACTGCATGAGGAAGCTGAACATTTTGTAGACAGGTGAAATGCCCGGATGGCGGGTCGGTCAGAGGCGCTTACGAACCGTCTGGCGACCGCTTGGGCTTATGACGCATTATGATGCGCTGTCGGATGCCCCGGATGATTCCGAAGCGGATGGCCCGGTTTCGGATTTGGCGCCGGATGATGATGCATCGGTTTTCGAGTCAGCAGGTTTCTGATCGTCAGCAGGCTTTTTGTTATAGTCGGTGACATACCAGCCTGAACCTTTCAGATGAAAGGCGCTCTGGGAGATCAGCTTATGAAGCGACCCCGAGCAGCTTCTGCACTGCGTCAACGGCGCATCGGAGAACTTCTGCCAGGCTTCTTCAATCTGTCCGCACGCCTCGCATTCGTACTCATATATGGGCATTTTTAAAAACCTCCTGTGCTGTGAAAACCGGAATTTTATAATGAAATTATTCCTGCTCAAATCAAATTTACTGAAATATAGGGCGGGAATCCGGCTTGTCAAGGAAGGGGAAATGATTTTTTTGAGGGGGGAAGTCAATTGAGGCGATCGATGGGACGGCGCCACTCATCGTAAAATTTAAACACCGGGGTCATCCCGGCAATCGGCAGGGCGCTCAAGATGTCGTGGGTGCAGGCATGGACCCGGCCTTCCTCGGCATTCCGCTCCCCCGGAGAAGCGTCAAAGTTCTGGAGGAATTTACAGAAACGGACGATGTGAATCAGTTCATGGGTGATAATGTAGAGGGAGAAAGGGGAGAGTGAGACTTCGGGCATTCCTTTCAATGCGGACAAAATGGCATGATCCTGGAGACAGATCTTGTAAAAGTCATAAACCGCCGATCCGAGGCGCCGGTCGGCGCGTTTTCCCTGGTAGCGGATCACCTGGGCGAAAGGGCCTTGAATGATCTCGTTGCCCGTCAGATCCGACAGGGTTTTGATATCGTATCGAAGGCGGAGCCACTCGTTGACGGACATCTTGAAGTGGTTGCTGACCAGTTCCTCGCCAAGGGCTACGGATTCATTGATGATCCGGATCTGGTCCGGATCGAACCGTTGGAGTTCCCCCTTCATAGGCCCGCCGGCGCCTCCTGTTTCTCAGGAAAAAGCTTGCAAAAACAGCAGAAAATATATAACATACTCAGGTTTGATCATTCAAAAAATACGTGGAAGGAGGTGATGGAATGGGCAGCGTCATCAAAAAGCGCAGAAAGAAAATGAGACGCCATAAGCACCGAAAGCTATTGGCCCGGACGCGACATCAGCGAAGAAAGGGTAAATAATGTTGCCTGTTCTTGCTGAAAGAGAAAAAGCACCCTGCCGCCCTCTGAGGGACGGACAGGGTGCTTTTTGTTTAAACAACTGCTTATTTGCCCTCTAAGGGTTCATACCCCTTCAGGTATTTCAGGAATTCCGAATCCGTGGACAGCACCACGGACGCCTCCTTGTCCAGCGCCTCTTTGTAGATCTCCAGGGTTTTCAGAAAAGAATAAAATTCCGGGTCCACGCCGTAGGACGCCGCATAAATATCGGTGGCTTCCGCGTCGGCCCGGCCTTTGACCTCCTGGGCTTTGCGGTAGGCCTCGGACCGGATCTCCTTCAAGTCCCGATCCTTGTCGCCGATGATTTTGCTGGCCTCCCCTTTACCTTCTGACCGGAACTTTTCGGCGATCTGCTTTCGTTCCGCGATCATCCGTCCGTAAACCGATTCCCTGACCTGTTCCACGTAGTTGACCCGCTTGATCTTCACGTCCACCAGTTCGATGCCGAATTCGTTCAGCTTGGGCTGGGCCTGCTTGAGAATGCCCTGGGTGATTTTCTCCCGGCCTGTTTTGATCTCGAAGTCGGTTTTTTCCTTATCCGTATCCACTTCTTCCAGTATGTCTCCCACGCCGACCTCGAAGGTGTCCAGTTCCCGGTTGCTCTTGCGGACGGTCTCGATGAGTTCGTAGGAGGTGATGAAATTGCGGACGGCCGGGTCGATGATGTCGTCCAGGCGATTCTGAGCACTGAACATGTCGCTGACCGTCTGGAAAAATTTGATGGGGTCGGCGATCCGCCACCGGGCAAAGGCGTCCACCCACAGATAGGTCTTGTCCAGCGTGGGGATCTGTCCCGGATCACCGTCCCATGACTGGATGTTTTTCGGGAAATAAGTCGGTTTCTGGATAAAGGGAATCAGGAAATTGAGGCCCGGTTCCGTAATGGCGTCCCCTGTCAGCCTGCCGAACTGGGTGACCACGACCTGCTCTCTTTCATCCACCACAAAGGCGGCCGAGAAGATGACAAATCCGGCCGCCAGCACAATGATCGCTGCGATGCCGAGTCCTTTGGTTTTCATTGAATGACGCCTCCTTTGTCCTTTCCAAGATTCAACAGCGGCAAGACATTGTTCTGTTCGCCGTCGATGATGTATTTGGGTCCCAATTTGGGGAAGAGTTCCTGCAGGGTTTCCAGATAGAGCCGGCGTTTGGTCACGTCCTTGGCCTTGGCGTAGGCTTCATAGACCGACGTGAACCGGTCGGCGTCGCCCATGGCCCGGTTGACGCGGTCCAGGGCATACCCTTCGGCCGTCTTGACGGTGCGATCCGCCTCGCCCCGGGCCGCCGGTATCTCGGTGTTGTATTCCTCTTTGGCTTCGTAGACCAGCCGTTCCTTTTCCTGGGTGGCCTGGTTGACCTCGTTGAAAGAGGGCTGCACCGGTTCCGGCACGTTGGTCCGCTTCATTTCGATGGTCACGATGTTGATGCCGGCTTCGGCCCCGTCCAGTTCTTTCTGGAGCACCCTGTGGGCCTCGTTGGCGATGTCGTCGCGCTTGCTGATCACTTCATTGATGCTCCGGTCGCCCACCACCAGACGCATGGCCGCTTCGGACATGTCCCGAAGCAGTTCCCTGACGTCGGCCACTTTGAACAGGTAATTGTAAGGATCCTTGATCCGGTACTGGACAATCCAGGGCACCACCGCCACGTTCAGATCACCCGTCAGCATGAGGGCGACGTTGCGATCATCGCCGATGCCGGAGACGCGCACCCGGGCGTCCGAGTCGGCGGAGCGGAAGCCGAATTCGTCTTTGTAAACCCGACGCACCTTGACCTTGCTCACCTTTTCGATGCCCGCCGGCAGCTTGAAATGGAGCCCGGGGTCGGTCTGGCGAACGTATTTGCCGAACCGCTGGATGATGCCCACCTCGTCCACCGCCACCGTGTAGAACATGGTGGACCCCACAAGGATGGCGATGATGACCAGAATGATCAGCGGCAGTCCCCCCGGCATCTTGAAATTGTTCAACTTCTTGAGGAAGTCGTCCATTTGCGGCGGGATGTGATCCTTGCCTCTTTGTTGTTCCTTCAGTTTTTCCCAATCCCAACTCATTGTGAACCCTGCCTTTTGTATGCGTTGCTGTTAGAATCAAAATTTTCCTTTAAATTATAGGGAGGTGAGCGGACAAGTCAAGAGAAATCCAAATCCGCCGCCCGTCAGCCCCCTTGACAGCAGGCGTCTTTTCCCGGATAAGGGGGCCGCAAAGAAGATATGGAGACCGCCATGAGCGCAGATCGAAAACGAAACCAGAAATTCACTCACATCGGCGTCGCTTTGAGAAACGCCCTCTCCGGCTATCGCCGTGGACCGGACAAGGAGCTGGCCGGGATCTTCGACCTGTGGACCGACGCCGTGGGCGAAACCATCGCCGGCAACGCCCAGCCGGCCGCCTTCAAAGGCCGGATGCTGGTGGTCCATGTGAACAGTTCCGCCTGGCTGCACCAGCTCCGGTTCCTCAAGGCCGACATCATCGAAAAGGTCAATGCCGCTCTGGGCAAGCCCCTGGTGGATGATATCCGGTTCCGCATCGGTCCTTTCTTCTGACCCTGCCGTGGACGACCTGACCGCCGACGCTTTTTTCAACGGCCGGATCACCGTGTTTCAGAGCCGCCGCGGATACCGGTTTTCCATCGACGCCGTGCTGCTGGCGGCCCATGCCGACGCTCGAGCCGAAGACGTCGTGGTGGATTTGGGAACCGGCTGCGGCATCGTCCCGTTGATAATGGCGTTCCGTCGGCCCGACATTCATCTGCTGGGGGTGGAGATCCAGCAATCCCTTGCAGAGATCGCGGCCCTCAATGTCCGTGAAAACGATATGATGGCGCGCATCCGGATTATCTGCGCGGATATCCGGGATCTGACGTCCGACGATGTTTCCGGACCTGTGGATCTGATGGTCGCCAATCCGCCGTTTCGCAAGGCCCGATCGGGCCGGGTCAATCCTCAGTCTGAAAAAGCCCGGGCCCGCCATGAGGTCTCCGTCACGCTTCCGGAGGTCATGGCCGCCGGACGGCGGCTGCTGAGGACCGGGGGGCGTCTGATCACCATTTATCCCGCCGACCGGGCCGCCGAAGTTCTGGTGGGGATGGACGGGGCGGGCATTGCGCCCAAATTTCTGCGGACCGTCCATTCCAGGGCCGGGACCGAGGCCCGGCTGATCCTGGCGGCCGGTACCAGGGGAGGGCGGCCCGGCGGGCTTCGGATCGCTCCGCCCCTGATTCTTTATGGAGACGACGGCGCTTACGCCGACGAGGTTCAGGCCATGTTCGGGGGGTGAGGCGCCAGGGATTTGATCACTTGGCCTGTGATGACTTTGGGGTAGAAAAAGGTGGATTTCCGGGGCATGGTCAACCCGTTTTCGGCGATGTCTTTGACCTGCTCCATGCGGGTGGGGTTGATCAGGAAAGCGATGTCGTATTCGCCGTCCGCGACCCCCTGGACGGCGTCCGCCATGCGGCTGCTGTAGTCGATTCGGGTGTTGTCGTCCAAATCCGTTTGCTCGAATCCGAAGATCCGAACCAGTATCAACTGGGTCAGGACGGAAACGTCCAGGTCCCGGAGCGGCGCCGGCATCTCGTCCCCGAACTCCCGTTCCATGACGCCGGCTTTGAGGGTCAATACGTGAAACTCCGGATCACCTTTCATGAAAAAGGCCAGGGCGTGGCGGGGTTTGCCCGCTTCCAGCGCCCTTTGCAGGGCCTCCGGATTGCCTTTGGCCGGCATCGACGCCATCTGAAAATACCGGGGCGCTTCTGCCAACAACCGCTTCCGCATTGTGGCGTCGATGCGCCGAAGCATCCGATGGGCCGGCAGGATGACCAGCCCCGGATCCTCCATGCTGGACAGACACATCATAATGTAGTTGGCGGGATGCTCACTGGAAAATCCAGGGGTGTTTTCAGCCGCCCAGTCCCGATAGACCAGGGCGGTTTCATAGCGGTGGTGGCCGTCGGCGATGTAGATCTGTTTGTCGGCCATGGCGGTTGTCACATGGTCCACGACCAGCGGGTCGGTGATGCGCCACATCCGGTGACGGAACCCGTCGGCGTCGTTGAAGTCCGTCTCCGGCGTCCGTTTGCGCGCCGCCTTCCGTAAGATCGG
>JAABTD010000403.1 GCA_011390065.1 Desulfobacteraceae bacterium | reverse complement strand
TTCTCTCCGGGGCCCCGCCTTTTGCCGCTTATTACCATATTTTCAAGGGGTCTCTGGGCTCCCTGAACAAGTTCGCACACGTCATCAACGCCTGGGTACCCCTGACGCTGTGCGCCTGCGGCCTCCTCTACACCTTCCGCATCGGCCTCTGGAACATCGGCGTGGAGGGACAGGTGATGATGGGCGGGGTGTTTGCCGCGTTCGCGCTTCGAATGGGGGTGGACGGCTCGTCTCCGGCCCTGTATATCGGCCTGGCCTTTGCTGCGGCGCTCATGGGGGGCGGCTTGTGGGCCCTCATCGCCGGATATCTGAAAACCCACGGCGGGGTCAACGAGATTTTCGCCGGTCTGGGACTCAATTTCGTGGCCCAGGGGGTCATTCTCTGGCTTATTTTCGGCCCATGGAAGCGGCCGGGGATCGCGTCCATGAGCGGTACCGAACTGTTTCCCCGGGATCTGTGGTTGCCGATCATCCCCGGGCTCCGCATGTCCCCGGTGGGATTCATTCTGGCGCTGGCCGCCATTTTCATCACGGCCCTGGCGCTCCGCTATACCCGTATCGGCCTCAATCTCCGGGCCATCGGCGGCAATCCCCGGGCCGCTTACCTGTTCGGCCTCAAGCCGGGGCGTTACATGCTCCTGGGCATGATGCTCGCCGGCGGCTTTGCCGGACTGGCCGGCGGCATCCAGGTCGCCGGCGTTTATCACCGCCTGATTCCCGCCATCTCCAGCAATTACGGATACCTGGGACTGCTGGTGGTCATGCTCGCCAACTACAACGTCTGGCTCGTTCCGGCCGTGGCCTTCTTTTTCGCCTGCCTCAACGTCGGTTCCATCCAGCTCCCCATGGTGCTGCAACTCGATTCGTCGCTGGCCGGCGTCATCCAGGGCAGCCTGGTGCTGGCTGTCCTGGCGGTGCATGGGTGGCGGATTTCGAGAAGGACGACTTAAGCGACATTGGGGAGAGAAGGCAAGTTGCTGAGAGACGCCAACAACAGGCTAATGGGGCGCCATTGAAAAGAATTCAAGAATTGCTAATATGGTAATGATCATAAACGTAATCCCTTATGCTGGAATCTCATTCATTCACGGGTATTGGGTTAAAAACCACAAAGGTTCTGGATAAGCAAGGATTTGAAGGCGTTGTATGTTGCTTCGAGTTGTCATTGACACGAATGTCATTTTTGAGGGACTGACAAGGAAAGGCGGCGCCTGTGGTCTTGTCGTTGACGCATGGCGTGCCGGACTGTTCACCGTATGCATATCGGATGCCCTTGCTTACGAATACGATGATGTCCTTTCACGGAAATTTTCGGAACGCCGATGGGAGGAAACGAAACCAATACTGGCCGAACTTGTCGGTGGACATGCGGAGTTTGTGACTATCTGGTTCTCATGGCGTCCGGCATCACCGGATCCTGGTGATGATCATGTTATTGATTGTGCGATGAACTCCCGTGCAATGGTGGTAACCTCCAATGTGCGGGATTTTAACAATGCAGTCAGAAAATTGGGGCTTAAAGCGATGACCCCTGTAAAATTTATTGATTATCTTTCTGATGAGGTATGCTGATGAACGAAGTGACCTTGCAACTCCCCAAAACATTGTACCGAAATCTGGAGATTTTGGCTGAAAAAGAAGATATTGCTTTGAATCAGTATATTCTTTACGTCCTGACGCGCCAGATTTCAGGCGAGTACATGGTCAGGGTCGTACCAGAGGAAGATGGCGCAAGACAGAAAGAATCTTTTGACGATCTTTTAAGGAAATGGGGAAAAGTCTCTCCTTCAGCAGTTGATAAAATTCTGGATAGCCGTGAACCTGTGAGACCTGAGGCGGATTTGAACGCCGAGGCTGTGAGAAAATTAAAAGCCCGGATCGCCGGCAACAAAGGCAACGATATATGAGAGACAATAATTCGTATAGAACCCCACAACAATGACAAAAAAAAGTTGCGACCACCAACCAGCGATCCTCATTCCCGACCGGCCGCTTCAGGGCGGCGAAAAAGACTTGGTGGGGCGCCTGCTGGAATCAATGGTCCGGCGCAGTGCAGCGCGCTGTCGGCAGGACGGCGGCGGAGATCGCCGAACATCTCAGGTCGTCGTCCCCTTTTTCCATCAGCCTTGGACTGGCGGCCCTCAATGCGGCCAACGCCCCTGATGCCGATGCCGTCGCTGACGCCGGCGCTTCAGCGGAAACGCTGATTGCCGAACTCGGACAGGGCCGAAAGGCAGGCGTACACCCCGCTTTCCCCGACATTGTTCCGGTTCGGCGCCGATCATCTGTGCGGCTCGGTGGTGATCGATTCGCAAGCGGTATCGGAGGGCGTCCGGGCCGGACTGTCCTTCAGGGCCATCAAGAAAACGGGCGGCATTCGGTTTATGCAGTGGTCCCGTTGACGCCGTTAAAGGCAAACCCATTGACAACGAAGTGAGAAGGAGGAATGCACCATGGACGTCCAATTTCTAAATCGCAACATTTTTCAAAGAATCTTCGGCGTGCCGGCGACATCGAAACCGGCCAATTCTGATTGCTGGCGCTTTTCCGACGGTCAATTGACCATCGATCTGACCAAAGCCCCCGAACTGAAAACCAGCGGCGGGGCGATCCGGCTCGAAGGGGGCGATCTGCCCCTGAGGGTGCTGGTGACGGCCGGAGACGACGGGGAATACCGCGCTTACCATAACCGATGCACGCATGTGGGGCATCGGCGCCTTGACCCGCTTCCCGGAAGCGGCGTTCAATGTTGCAGCGTCAGTAAATCCACCTACGATGCCGACGGGAATAAGATTTACGGGCCGGCCCCGGAACCCATCAAAACGTTTTCCACTGCCGTGGATGGGGATCAGTTGACCATCGCCATCGATTGATGCGGCCGTGATCAAAGACCGCGGTGCCCGGAAATGTCCCGGGATGAAGAAAAGATAACGCCATGACCGACTTTAATGTCGCTATTCTCCTCGCCGGCG
>JAABTD010000402.1 GCA_011390065.1 Desulfobacteraceae bacterium | reverse complement strand
GTTGGAATCATGATCCAACGACATTCACCCCCCCATTTTCGTTGAGGAGACCGCCAAATGATCGGCAAAAAACTGGGAACGGAGCATCTCCATCCCACGCCCAGGCTCCACGATTTTCCCCATGTCACCGAGGAAACCGTCAACATCAAGCCCAAGCAGCGATTCCTCACCGACCGGCAGGTGGAGCAGCTCCACGAAGCCGCCCTGCAACTGTTTGAAACCACCGGCGTCAAGGTGACCCATCCCAAGGCCCGGGAGATCCTCCATGGGCACGGATGCAACGTCGATGACGGCCGTGTCCGGATCCCCGCCTGGCTCGTGGAGCGGACCATGCGGCTGGCGCCGCCCCAGGTGGTTTTCTACACCCGGCGGGGCAAAAGCGCGCTGGTGCTCAAGGAAGACGACACCTACTACGGGCCCACCCTGGACGCCTACGACTACCTGGAACCCATCACCCGGAAGCGCCGGCGTTTCACCATCGACGACCTGCGGACCACGGCCGCCATCGCCAACGCCCTGCCCAATTTCCACTGGGCGATGACCATCGGCGTGGCCTCGGACGTGCCCTCGGAAGTCGCCGAACGCACCACGGCCCGGGAGGCCCTCACCTATTGCGAAAAGCCCCTGCTGTTTTGCACCTCCAGCCTCAAGGCCCTGAAAGACATCTACGCCATGGCCGGCATCATCGCCGGAGGCGAGGCGGCCCTGCTCATGCATCCCAACGTGGTCGTCTTCAATTCGCCCATTTCACCCCTCACCTTTGACGACGCCCTCATCGACCGGCTGGTGTTCACGGCGGAAAAAGGGCTGCCCCAGGTCTGCTATTCCGGGCCCCAGGCCGGGGCCACCGCGCCGGCCACCCTGGCCGGGACCGTGGTCCAGGGCAGCGTTGAATCGCTGTTCGGCTGCATTCTGGCCCAGTTGGTCCGGCCCGGGGCCCCGTTTGTTTACGGGGCCTTCGCCACCATCATGGACATGAAGTCTTCGGTGTTTTCCTACGGCGCTCCCGAGATGAACCTGATGGCGTCGGCCATGGCCCAGATGGCCCACTTCTACAGCATCCCTTTTATGGGCATGTCCGGCTGCTCGGATGCAAAATTTCCGGATCAGCAGGCTTCGGTGGAAGCCACCTTTTCCTGTCTGTGTTCCTCCATGAGCGGGGCCAACATGGTCCATGACAACGGATGGCTGGACCGATCGAACCTCGTCTCCCCGGAATACATGGTGCTGGTCAACGAGATTATCGAAATGGTCAACATGTACATGGCCGGGATGCGGGTGGACCCCGACCGGCTGGCCCTGGACGTCATCGACCAGGTGGGACCGGGGGGCAATTTTCTGTCCCAGCCCCACACCTTCAAATACTTCCGGGAGATCTGGTATTCCAAACTCTTCGACCGCTCCACCATGTCCAAATGGGAGGCCAAAGGGTCCAAACGGTTCGAACAACGACTCCAGGAACACACCCAGTGGTATATGAAACAGCCGTCGCCGGGCCTGCCCGACGGCGTGGTGGAAGAGCTGGACCGGATGTCGGAGGATTGGCAATAGCGCCGCCGGGGAATGAATCCCCCGGCTACAGGCGCAACCCGGCTAAAGCCGGCTGCAATTTGATCTTGATCACCAGCGCCCTTCAGGGCGGTTTGGCTTGTAGGCCGGGGATTTATTCCCGGCCGGCGAAGGCGGTTTTGGTCATTATTAAAAAGGAGGAGCAACCTTGCAACTCACCACCATCCCCGAAAACTGCTCCGGGTGCCGCACCTGCCTGATGGCCTGCGCCCTGGCCCGGTTCAAGGAAGTCAACCCGTCCAAGGCGGTGCTCAATATCCGGGGCCTGTTCCCGGCGCCGGGGGTCTATGAGATCGACCTGTGCGACCAGTGCGGGGCCTGCGCCGAGGCCTGCCCGGTGGCGGCCATCACCGAAAAAAACGGCGTTTACGCGGTCGATCCGGATCTTTGCACGGAATGCCTCATGTGCGTGGACGCCTGTCCCCGCGGGGTCATGCGGACCCATCCCGCCGAGGCCATTCCGTTTAAATGCAACCTTTGCGGCGCCTGCGCCGAGGCCTGCCCCCGGGGGGCTATTGTTCTGACCGACGGGTCGGAGAAAGCGAGGGCCGTATGACGCTTTATGGATATGCCGGACAGATCCTCCGGATCGATTTGAGCGATGCATCCGTCAGGAAAGAACCCCTGGACCCGGATCTGGCGGAAAAATACATCGGCGGCCGGGGGTTCGTGGCCCGGATGCTCTACGACGAGATGCCGCATGGGACCGACCCCTTTTCACCGGACAACATCGTGGTCATCGCCACCGGACCCCTCACCGGCCATTATCTGCCCGGCAGCGGGAAAACCCATTTCGGGACCAAATCGCCGGCCTCGGGCGGCTACGGCGACGGCAACATGGGCGGCCATTTCGGCCCGGCCCTCAAATACGCCGGGTACGACGGCATGGTCATCACCGGAAAAGCCAAAGGTCCCTGCTACCTGTTCATCGACGACGACCGGGTGGAGATCCGGGACGCCTCGGCCCACTGGGGCAAGGGCTCCATCACCCTGGAAGTCGATCTGAAAAAGGAACTGGGGGAGGATTTCGAGATCTGCACCATCGGACCGGCCGCGGAAAATCTGGTCCGGTTCGCCTGCATCTCCCATGATTTCGGCCGCCAGTGCGGCCGGACCGGCATCGGCACGGTATGGGGATCGAAAAAGCTGAAGGCCGTGGCGGTCCGGGGACGCAAATCCCTGCCGGTTTACGACCTGGACGGGGCGATTGCCGCAGGGAAACAGGCTTACCAGGACATCTACAAAAAGCCCGGCTTTACCGGCTGGACCCCGGAGGGCACTGCCGGCATCACCAATTTCGTCAACCAGGTCGGGGCTTTTCCCACCCGGAATTTCCAGACCTCCTGGGCCGCCCATTACGAGCAGATCAACGGCAAGAAGATTCTGGAACGGCTCAAGATCACCGACAAGGGG
>JAABTD010000191.1 GCA_011390065.1 Desulfobacteraceae bacterium | reverse complement strand
CCCTCCTTATGGATTTCCTCGATGACCTCGAAGACCTCCTTGACCAGGATCGGCGCCAGGCCCAGGCTGGGTTCGTCGAACATGATGAGGTCGGGGTTCTGCATGAGGCCCCGGCCGATGGCCACCATCTGCTGCTCGCCGCCGGAAAGGGTTTCAGCCAGCTGCTTTCTTCGCTCTTCGAGCCGGGGGAAAAGGTCGTACACCTTCCTCAGATTCTTCTGGCGTTTATCCCTGGCCCGAGGCAGATAGGAGCCCACAATGAGATTTTCCTCCACATCCATTTTGGGAAAAAGCTGGCGTCCCTCGGGAACCAGAGTGATGCCCAGGTTCACGGTGTCATGGACTGGAAGAGCGGTAATGTCTTTTCCTTCATATAGCATCTTGCCGGTGGTGACGGGCTGCAAGCCGCAAATCGCTTTCAGGCTTGTGGTTTTGCCGGCCCCGTTGGCCCCCAGGAGGGCCACCAGCTGACCGGACTGGACCGAAAAAGAAATATCCCACAAGGCCTGGGTGTCGCCGTAGTAAATCGACACATCGTTGACGTCGAGGATGTTCATGTCGCCTCCTCCCCCAGATAGGCCTTGATGACTTCCGGATCCTTGGCCACTTCGGCCGGTGTGCCCAGGGCGATCTGTTTGCCGAAATTGAGGACCGCCACCCGGTCGCTGATGTTCATGATGACCCGCATGATGTGCTCCACAATGAGGATGCTGATGCCGCTGTCCCGCAGCTTCAGGATGAGCTTTATGGTCAGCTCCGCTTCGGTGGGATTCAGGCCCGCCACCACCTCGTCCAGCAGCAAAAGGGAAGGCTCCAGGGCCATGGCCTTGCTCACTTCCAGCCGTTTCCGGCCCGCCAGGGGCAGGCTGGCCGCCGAGGCATCGGCCCGGTCCGCCAGACCGGTGAACTCCAGGATCGACCAGGCGTGTTTTTCCGCGTCGGCCCGGCGGGGATGGCGGCAGAAGGCGGCGATGACGACGTTTTCCAGCACCGACAGGCCGGGGAACGGTTTGACCACCTGAAAGGTGCGGCCGATGCCCAGTTTGGCGAGCTTGTAAGGCGGCAGGTTGCTCACATCTTCGTCCTTGAAAAGGACGCGACCTCGGGTGGGCGGAAAATAGCCGCTCACCACGTTGAAGATGGTGGTTTTGCCGGCGCCGTTGGGGCCGATGAGCCCCACGATCTCCCCCTGTTGCACGTCGAAGGTGACGTTGTCCACGGCATGGAGGCCGCCGAAGGTCTTGGTGACCGAGTCGAGTTGCAGGATGGCGTCAGACATGTTCCGCTCCTTTTTTCTCCACTGTATCGTCAACCGACGCGTCATCGAGCCCCACCCCTTTTTTCAGGGACTTTTTCCCGCCGGTGTAGCCGGTGAGGGTTCCCCATAATCCATTGGGCAGAAACACCACTGTCAGGGCGATCATGGCCCCCAGGATGATGAGGTACAGCACCTGGTAGTCCGAGAGATAGGCCCAGAAATAGGTTTTGAAGGCATAGACCAGCACCGCGCCGATCACCGGGCCGATGAGAGTGCCCAAACCCCCGAACACCGCCATGACCATGGCCTGGTCCGTGATGATGTCCGCCAGCACCGAGGCCGGATCGATAAAGGTGATCCAGTAGGCGTAGATGCCCCCGAACACGCCGGCGGGGACGGCCGACAGCACGAAGGCCTCGGTCTTGATGAGCGTCGGATTCAGCCCCAGGGCCATGGCGCCCGATTCATCCTCCCGCATGGCCTTGACCTTCAATCCGAAAGGCGCCCGCTCCAGGAGAAACCAGAGCAGAAGGAACGTGGCCGCCACCACCATGAGCATCAGGTAGTAAAAGAATTCGGGATGGAGAAACGGCGGCAGCCGCATGCCGTCCGGACCGCCGGTAATGTTCAGCACCAGGGCCACCTGCATGATGGCCAGTTGCAGCGCCCAGGTGGCGATGGCGAAATAGGCGCCCCGCAACCGCAGGGTGGGCAACCCGGCGATCACCGCGGCCAGACCCGCGGCCAGCCCGGCGGCCGGCAGGGTGGCGGCGAAGGACCATCCGTATTTCATCATGAGGATGGCCGTGACGTAGGCCCCAATGCCGAAAAAGGAGGCATGCCCGAAGTTGAGGTAACCGGTGTAGCCGGCCATGACGTCCCAGGTGATGGCCATGCCGACCCACATGAAGCATTCGGTGACGATGCGCAGCACGAAGGGGTCGCTGGTGAACAGCGGGATGATCAGCAACACCGCCATGATGGCGCAGAAGATGAGGGTTTTTTTGTTTTTCATGGATCACACCCCCTTTCCGAACATGCCCTTGGGCGATACGAGCAGCACGGCGTAGAGGATGACGAAGACGGCCAGGAGGGTATAGCCCGGATTGAAATAGATGAGGAAAAACGACTGGACCAGCCCCAGGAGGATGGCGGCCCAGGGCACGCCCGAAAGGTATCCCATGCCGGCCAGCACCACAATAAAAAAGGAAAGGACCGTGTATTTGGCGCCCATCTGTGCACTGATGGAAAACGTGCAGCCGATGAGCACCCCGGACATGGCGCTGATGCCCACGTAGATGCCGTAGACCCAGGAATTGGTCCGCTTGGCGTTGATGCCCATCAAGCCCGCGGCCTCTTTGTTCTGGGCCAGTGCCCGCACCGCCAGCCCGAAGTCGGTTTTTTTAAGGAGCAGGTTGAGCAGCACGGTGATGGTCAGGGCGTAGATCAGCCCCACCAGCCGAATCGTGGGAATGGTCACGAAAAAATTGCCCCACTCCAGGGACAGCGACCCCGCGGACAGGTTCGACGGAATGGAGCGGCTGTAGAAACCGAAGATCGTCAGCCCCAGCCCTTTGAACATAAGGGCAAGCCCGAAGGTGAAAACCAGAGCCATGAGGAGCGGATTCCCCTTTTTGCCGCTCAGGACCCGATGGATGACCGGCTGAAACAGGTAGCCGATCAGGCCGAACAGCACGAAGACCACTGGCAGATAGAAAAGCGGTTCGATCCGGGTCCATTCGGTCAAATAATATCCCAGAAACGCCCCCAGCATGATCCACTCCCCGACAGCGAAGTCGATGATGTGCATGACGCCGTAGGCCAGGGAAAATCCGATGGCGATGGTGATGTAGATGCCGCCGATCATCAGGCCGTCCACGATGGCCTGGGGCAATAAAATGAGCATGGCTGCCTCCCGGAGGTGGAGGACGCCCGGCCGCGGGGGATGCCGGCGGCCGGGCGTCGGTCTGTCAGGTCATAAGATCGGCGCTTACCGCTGATCCCACGGCTTCAGGGGATAAATCGGATCCGCTTCCGCGTCTTTTTCCGGCCCCACGATCACGGTCTTGCCGTTCTGGATCTGGACCGTCAGGGGGGTGATGCCGATGTTGGCGTGATAATATTGTCCCTCGGTGGCGAACTTGAGGCGACCATAAAAGGTCTTCAGGTCGATCTCCTCCAGCGCCTGAACCAGGGCGTCTCTCTCATCGTCTGACAACGGCGGCGCGGCCCCGATCTTCATCAGTGCCGCCTGGAAGGCGATGCCCGCGGTGGAGGAACCGGCCTGGGTATAGTCCGCCGCAACGCCGAAGGCATCTTCCGCGGCCTTGGCGTAGGTCATGGCGTCTTTCCAGAGGATTTCGGCCTCCGCGTGAACCGTTTCGGTCCAGACCGACCCGCCGAACACGCCTTCGGCGTCGGCGCCCAGGGATTCCACAAAGGCCGGCTCGGTCACGCCGTAGTGCATGAGCAGGGCCTTGGGGGTATAGTTGATCTGGCGCAGGGATTTGACCAGATTGATGAGTTCCTCGTCATGGCCGCCGAAGGCCACCAGGTCGGGCCGCAGCACCTTGACCGCCGACATGAAAGGGGTCAGGTCCTGGCCCGTGGGGACGATGTTGAATTTGAGGACCTTGATGCCCTTTTCCTCGGCGGCGGCCTGGAACGCTTCGGCGGTGGCCTTGGAGAAGGTGTCGTTGGACCCCAGGATCACGGCCGTCTTGGGCGTGGGCTCCAGGCTTCTGATGGTCTCGATGGGCGTCGCGCCCGTGTAGTTGACCGGCGGGATGGTGCCGAAGGTGTATTTGAATTTCTGCTCCCAGATCAGCGGCGACTCGGCGGAACCGGTCACCATGGGAATCTTGTATTTTTCCAGCACCGGCGCCGAGGCCAGGGTCACGCCGGAGGAATAGGGACCCAGCACGAAATCGACCTTCTCCTGGGTGGCCAGCCGTTCCGCGCCCGAAGCCCCCTGGTCCGGTTTGGACTGGGCATCGGTGTAGAACAACTGCACCTTGTATTTCTTGCCGTCGATCTCGATGCCGCCCTCGTCGTTGACCGCTTGGGCCCACAGGTCGTACCCGCGTTTGGTCACATTGCCGCCCGTGGCCAGATCGCCGGACAGGGACGTGATCACGCCCACTTTGTAAAAATCCCGATCCTGGGCCAGCGCCGGGCCCGCTGCGATCAGGGCCAGCGCCATGACTGTTAAAAGTCCGCGTTTCATCATAGTTTCTCCTTACCGGTTAGATGGGGTTGATGGAATGGTGGGACTCAACGTGCAGCGAAAACTCAAGCAAGAAACGTGCCTTTAATTTGATGGCGTTGTTTTTTAAAGGGAAATGCGTTTCGGCTATGAAAAAATGGTTTTGACAGGGGCTGGCAGGGGTTTGGGGCCAGAAAAATATGCAGGAATGCATAAATCTTGTCTGAACTGTGATTCCGTTGATTTTTGTGATGTGTATGATGGTAAAATCATGACGAATCAAGAAAATCACATCAATCACGGTTCAAACAATGCTTCTTCAATTTCCGCGCAATCGTCGATTGATTCACGCCCAGCGCCCTGGCTGCTTCCTGCTGGGTGCCGCAACGCGCCATGGCATCCTTTATGGTCTTCCGTTCCACTGCTTCAAGAATTTCGGCAAGCGACATGAATGTATCCGCAGGCGCTGATCGCAAACCCGATGGCCCAACCGATCCGGCCACATTGCCCGGCAGGTCCGACACGTCGATCCGCCCGGCTTCGGTCATCACCACCAGTCGCTCGCAAATATTCATCAATTCCCGAACGTTCCCCGGATAATTATAGGCCAGAAGGGCGTCGGAGGCCTTGCGGGTCAGACGCGGCGGGGCGCCGAGGGACAGCTTTTCGGTAAAATGAGATAAAAAGTTGAAGATCAGGGGTAAAAGGCACTCCCGGCGCTCCCGGAGGGGGGGCATCCGCAGAGGGATGACATTGAGCCGGTAGTAAAGGTCCCGGCGGAAATTTCCCGCCTCGACCATCGCCTCGAGGTTCCTGTTGGTGGCGGCCAGAATCCGGACATCCACCCGACGGCCCGCCGTAGCGCCCACCCGGGTCACCTGCCCGTCCTCCAGAAACCGAAGCAGCTTCACCTGGGACGACAAAGGCAGCTCCGCGATCTCGTCCAGAAAAAGGATGCCGCCGTCAGCCAGTTCGAAATAGCCGGGTTTGCCGCCTTTGCCGGCGCCGGTGAAGGCCCCTTTTTCGTATCCGAACAACTCCGATTCAACCAGGGATTCGGGAATGGCCCCGCAGTTAATGTTGATCATGGGCTGGCCCGCCCGGCTGGAATGCTTGTGGATGAGATCCGCCGCCATTCCCTTGCCGGTCCCCGATTCTCCCAGGATCAGCACCGTTGATTCGACATGGCTCACCTTCATGGCCATGCGGAGCGCCTGGGTCATGCACGGGCTGTAGGCGATGATCCGGTTCGACTCTAATTCGGTTAACTGCAGCTCCATGATATGGTCGCGGAACCCCTCCCGGATTGCCGACTGTTCCTCAAGCTCTCGTCGCAGCGCATCAATTTCCGTGATGTCCCGCTCGTTGACCACCACCCGGATCAAAGCGTCTTCATCGTCGAAGACCGGATTGCCGGTCAGCATGAGCTTTCGGCCGGCGCTGTTGACCTGGAGCATGTTGACCACTTTTCGTGTCCGGATCGTCTCCAGTGTCGCCGATCGATCCACGAATCCTTCTATCTCCAGGTCCCGCATGTTCCGGCCCACCACCTCCTCCGCCCGGATGTCGTTAAGCCGTTCCGAGGCCGGATTGATCTGGAGAACGGTCCCCCCTCCGTCGCAGATCCAGAGTCCGTCGTTGCTGTAGTCGATGATGGCGTCCAGTTCCCGGCTCAATTCACGGTAGGACAGCATCCGACGGGTGGTCTTCTCCAGTTCGGTGCGATCGTCGAATACGCACAACACGCCTACCGGCGCATCTTTCCAGTAAATGGGGTTGACCCGGGCGAGAAATGAGCCCACCTCCCCATGGATCGGGATCTCCGACCGGTAGGTGTGATCCCTCAGGGTATTTTCCACTTCGGGCCAGAATCCGGGCAGGGTCGCGGGCAGCGAAGTGCCGGGAAACAGCCCGAAAGCTTTCTGGATGATCACGTTCGACACCAGCACCGTGCCGTCGCCGTCCACGGCAAAGACGCCGTTTCGCGTGGCATTGAGCATGGCCCGGCTGAAGGCTTTCCAGTCCAGGTGACGCCGGGAGGCCGATGGTTCGAAAAGGAGTTGGCTTAATGAAGAGGACATGGGTTTGCATTCCTTTGTCTTTATGACAACGCCTATTATGCATGATCGCATAGAATATGCAAGCGCGCATTGCCGACCCTGTGATTTTTGTGATTCAGATGACGGGCGTGAACATGCCGTCCTCGTACAGTGTTAAAATCACAAGAATCACAGTTCATCATACCCATCACGCGAACCGCAGCTCAAAACAATGGTACAATCCTTGCTTTCCTTCATACCATGAATCAACCACCCATCTGCCATGCAAAGGAGAAATGATATGAGCCGCAGTCAGGAACTTCTGGAAATGCGCAACAAACACGTTCCCCAGGGACCCTTCAACACCACCTCCGCCTTTATAAAGGAAGCCAAGGGGGCTGTGATGATCGACGTTGAAGGCCGGGAACTGATCGATTTCGCCGGCGGCATCGGCGTCAACAATGTGGGGCACAGCCATCCTAAGGTGGTGGCGGCGATCAAGGATCAGGCCGACAAATTCATCCATACCTGCTTTCATGTGGCCATGTACGACACTTATGTGGAACTGGCCGCCAGGCTGAACGAGCTGGCGCCCGGCGATTTCGCCAAAATGACCATGCTGGCCAACAGCGGGGCCGAGGCTGTGGAAAACGCCGTCAAGGTGGCCCGGTACGCCACGGGCCGGCCGGCGATCATCTGCTTCGACAACGCCTTCCACGGCCGGACCCTCATGGGCATGACCCTCACCAGCAAGATCAAACCCTACAAGTTCAATTTCGGCCCCTTCGCCCCGGAAGTCTACCGGATGCCCTTCGCCTACTGCTACCGCTGCCCCTTCGGGCTCAAGCATCCCTCCTGCGACACGGCCTGCGCCGATTACCTGGAGGAATTTTTCATCACCAACGTGGCCGCCGAATCCACCGCCGCCGTCATCGCTGAGCCGATCCAGGGGGAAGGCGGATTCATCACGCCGCCGCCGGAATACTTCCCCAAGCTGGCGGATATCTGCAAAAAGCACGGCATCGCCCTGATTATCGATGAAATCCAGAGCGGATCGGCCCGGACCGGCAAGTTCTTCGCCATCGAGCACTGGGGGGTCGAACCCGACATCATCACCCTGGCCAAGAGCTTTGCCGGCGGCATGCCCCTGTCCGCCGTCATCGGGCGTGAAGAGATGATGAACAAACCCCATGTCGGCGGCCTGGGCGGCACCTATGGCGGCAATCCCATCTGCTGTCGGGCGGCGCTTGCCGTTTTAGAAGTCATCATGAAGGACGGGCTGCTCCAGCGGTCGGCCGAGCTGGGAGAAATACTCTCCAAACGCTTCGCCGCCATGCAGGAGAAGATTGAATTGATCGGAGAGGTGCGCGGCAAAGGTCCCATGCTGGGCCTGGAATTGGTCAAGGACCGGGAAACCAGGACGCCGGCCACGGATCAGGCCAAAAAAGTTGTGCAGCTCTGCTACGAAAAGGGACTGGTGGTCCTTTCCTGCGGCAACTTCGGCAATGTCATCCGCACCCTGATGCCGCTGGTCATCACCGACGAACAGCTCGACAAGGGGCTGTCGATCCTGGAAGAGAGTTTGGTAGAAGCGAGCCGTTCCTAATTCGACCCGGCTCCTGAAACCCCGCCGGGGAATGAATCCCCCGGCTACAAGCGAAACCCGGCTGAAGCCGGCTATGATCAACGCAAAGAGCTTATCCGAAAGGCGGTTATCCGTATGAACGGTTTTTTTCAACGCATCCTGACCATCGACATGACGAACCGGACAAGCCGCGAGGAAGCCGTCGGCGAGGAGATTACGCGGGACTACCTGGGCGGCAAGGGGCTGGGCACCCGGCTTCTCCTGGACAAAACCCCGGCCAAGATTGATCCTTTTGATCCGGAGAATGCGTTCATCATTGCTACGGGGCCGGCCACGGACACGCCCATTTACGGCTCCTGCCGCCACGGCATCTTCGCCAAGTCGCCCCTGACGGGCTTCTACGGCGAGTCCTATTCCGGCGGAAAAATCGCCGTCCCCATGAGCCGGACCGGTTACGACGCCGTGGTCGTGACCGGCGCCTCCGACAAACCGGTCTGGCTGGAGATCTCGGATCGAGAGGTCACATTCCACGACGCCGCCGATCTCTGGGGAAAGGAGACTTACGAGACCGAGGACATTGTTCGGGAACGGACCGACGCCAAACGGCCGGGGGTGATGGTGATCGGCCCGGCCGGCGAAAACCGGGTCCGGTTCGCGGTGGTGGAAAACGACTACTGGCGGTCAGCCGGTCGAACGGGCATGGGGGCTGTCCTGGGGTCTAAAAATATCAAGGCGTTGTCTTTCCACGGTGAGCGGTCCCGGCCCATCGCCGCCGCTCCGGACGAGATCAAATCTTACGCCAGGGAGATGCTCCAGGAACTCAAGGACCACGCCGCCACCAACGCCTACCGCCAGAAGGGCACGCCCATGATGGTGGAGATGCTCAACAAGGCCGGCGGCTTCCCGACCCGGTACTGGGCCGAAGGGTCCTACGACCACTGGGAGAAGATCAACGCCCAGTCCATGGCCGACAAGCTCAACGCCAAGCCCAGGGCCTGCATGACCTGCTTCATGGCCTGCGGCAAATACGTGGAGGTTCAGGACGGACGGCACCAGGGGCTCAAGCTGGAAGGTCCCGAATACGAAACCATCTATTCCTTCGGCGGCCTCTGCATGATCGACAAGATCGAGGAGATCGCCTGGCTCAACGACCTGTGCGACCGGCTGGGGATGGACACCATCACCGCCGGCAACCTGGCCGCCTTCGCCATCGAAGCCTCCAAACAGGGCAAGATCGCCGACAAGCTGGAATACGGCGATCCGGACATGGTGGCGGACCTGCTCCATAAAATCGTCCGTCGGGAAGGCGTCGGCGGCCTGCTGGCCGAGGGCATCCGACCCGCCAGCGAAGAACTGGGCATGGAAGACGTGGCCGTCCACGTAAAGGGCATGGAACCCGCGGGCTACGACCCCCGGGCGCTCAAAGGCATGGGGCTGGCCTACGCCGTCTCCGACCGGGGCGCCTGCCACCTGCGGGCCACATTTTACAAACCCGAACTGGCCGGCATGATCGACCCGGAACAGATCGAGGGCAAGGCCGAACTCTTCCTCGATTTCGAGGACCGCTGCACGCTGTTCGACACCCTCATCCTCTGCCGCTTCTACCGGGATTTCTACCCCTGGGAAGGATTGCAGAAGGTCATCGCCATGACCACCGGCAGGGAACTGGACAAGACCGAACTGCGACAAATCGCCGCCAACGTGTCGGACGCCGCCCGGCGGTACAACATCCGGGAAGGGCTGACCATGGAAGACGACAAGCTGCCCAAGCGGCTCCTGACCGAAACGCTGAAGGATGGCCGGGGCATCACCGAGGATCAAATGGCGGCGCTGGTGGGGGATTATTATCGGTTGCGGGGGTGGAGCGCGGAGGGCGTCCCCGTATGACAACCGACAAAATCATGGCCCTTGATGACGCCATCCGCCGATTCGTCGCCCCCGGCAGCCACATTTCCATCGGCGGGTTCACCCTAAACCGGAACCCCATGGCGGCGGTCTACGAGATCATCCGGCAGAGCATCACCGATCTGCACGTGTACGCCCATTCCAACGGCCAGGGCGTGGACGAACTCATCGGCGGCGGTTGCGTCAAACGCCTGGAAATCGCCTACGGCGGCACGGGGCGGTTCGCGCCCACCTGCATCCGGTTCAAGAAGGCGGCCCAGGAGGGGACATTGGCGGTGGAGGATTATTCCAACTACCAGATGACACTCCGGTTCATGGCCGGGGCCATGGGGGTTCCGTTTCTGCCCACCCGC
>JAABTD010000190.1 GCA_011390065.1 Desulfobacteraceae bacterium | reverse complement strand
TTCGCCGAAATGTTGACCCCATACCGAGGAAAATAAGTATCCAAAAAATGATATGTTTTCTCTCAGGCAGCTGTTTCGGCTCTTTCTTTTTTTATTTTTTCCGATGGGGCCTGCCTGGGGTGCGCTGACGTTCAACGGAACAGAGCGAAAAAGCCGCGGGGAGGCCTGAAGAGCCCCGCGGCTTTTTTTGTTTGAAAGGAAAGACATCATGGACAGGACGGACGCCTCTCGCATTTCTTCCCTCCGGGAGACCATCGACGCCATCGACGACCAGATCCTCGATCTGGTCAACCAGCGCCTGGAACTGGCCCTGGAGATCGGCCGGGCCAAGGCCCGGGAGGGGGGACAGGTATTGGACAAGGCGCGGGAGATCAACATTCTGAAACGGCTGACCGAACGAAACCAGGGGCCCATCAGCGAACTCGCCCTGGAGGACGTTTTCAGGGCGATCATCGCCTCCTCCAAGGCGCTGCAGACCTCCCGGCGGGTGAGTTATCTGGGGCCGGAAGCCACCTTCACCCACATCGCCGCTTTGAAGCATTTCGGGCGAGGGGTTTCGTTGATTCCGCAGCCGTCCATCCGGGATGTGTTCCTCGATGTGGAAAAAG
>JAABTD010000189.1 GCA_011390065.1 Desulfobacteraceae bacterium | reverse complement strand
ACGGTGTGGCGCCGGTGGAAAACTCCATCGAGGGGGCGGTCAACCATACCCTGGATCTGTTTTTCGAATCCGATCTGAAGATTTGCGCCGAGTGCTATCAGGCCATCTCTCATGATTTGCTGGCCGCGGACGGATCACTCGCGGACATCCGGATCATCTACTCCCATCCCCAGGCATTTGCCCAGTGCCGGCGATGGCTCGGAAAATATCTGCCGGATGTGGAACTCCGGGAGTGCGGGTCAACGGCCCAAGCGGCCCTGTTGGCCTCATCCGAACCGGGCACGGCGGCCATTGCCAGCAGCGAGGCGGCCCACATGTATCAGCTCCAGGTGGTGGCCTCCCGGATCGAGGATGTCGCCCGGAACACCACGCGGTTTCTGGTGATCGGCCCGGATGCGGCGCCGGCAACGGGGGATGACAAAACCTCCATCATGTTCGTGACCTCCCACATCCCCGGCGCTTTGTATCGGGTGCTTCAGCCCATGTCCGACGCCGGGGTCAATATGGTGAAACTGGAGTCCCGCCCCACCAAGCACGAGAATTGGAGTTATTTTTTTTTCGTGGACATCGAGGGGCACAAGGATGATCCGGCGGTGGCCCGGGCGATTTCAGAGATGGAACCGCTGTGCCTTTACCTCAAATGTCTGGGCGCTTATCCCCGGGCCAAAACCCTTTAAGTCAGGCGGCGACATGTTGAAAGAAGAAACCGTATCGGCGAATGCCGAACCCGCGTCCGGCCGAACGGCGCTGTTCGGGGTCATCGGCAACCCCATCGGCCACAGCCTCAGCCCCCTGATGCATAACGCGGCTTTTCAGGAAACCGGCGTTAACGCCGTCTACCTGGCATTTGCCGTCACGGACCTCGGCGGGGCCATGGCGGGCGTTCGGGCCCTGTCCATCCGGGGGCTCAGCGTTACCATCCCCCATAAAGAGTCGGTCATAGCGCATCTGGACGCACTGGACCCCATGGCCGATCGGATCGGGGCCGTCAACACCGTCGATAACCGGGACGGGCGGCTGATCGGATACAATACGGATGCGGCCGGCGCCATGGCGTCGCTTTCCGAGGTGGTTGATGTGGACGGCGCCGAGGTGGCGATCCTCGGCGCCGGCGGCGCTGCCAGGGCTATTGGATTCGCTCTCCGGGACGCCGGTGGGCAGGTGACGATTCTGAACCGATCCCCTGCGAAGGGGAAGCGGTTGGCAGGGGAGATCGGAGCGGCGTTTCATCCGTTATCCGGGTTTCGGGGCGGTGATTACGGGGTGGTGATCAATACCACATCAGTGGGCATGCATCCGGATGCGGCGGCGGCGCCGATCCCGGAAAAAGAACTGAAGGAGGGCATGGTGGTGATGGACATCGTTTACAATCCGTTGCGGACCCGTCTCCTGGCGGCCGCCGAAAAGCGCGCGTGCCGCGCCATCGACGGACTGGCCATGTTCGTCCGGCAGGGGGCGTTGCAGTTTGAATTATGGACCGGCCAATCAGCGCCCATCGACCTCATGGCCCGGACCGTTCGGGCCGAACTGGAGGCCCGCCAATGAAAGAAATTGTTCCCCATGGCATCGGCGATTGCGCGGTGACCGTGCCCGGTTCCAAAAGTTACACCCACCGAATCTTGATCGCTTCGGCGCTTTCGGACGGTCTCTGCCGGATCGAAAACGCCCTCCGGAGCGAAGACACCCTGTTGACCCGGGACGCGCTCCGGGCCATGGGCATCCGCATCGAGACGGACGGCGCACGCTTCGTTGTCCAAGGCGGCGGCGGGCGGTTCCGATCCCCCGATGCGCCCATTCATCTGGGAAACTCCGGGACCTCCATGCGGTTGCTGACGGCGGCGGCGGCCCTGGCCGAGGGGGAGACGGTCCTCACCGGCACGAAGCGGATGTGCGAGCGTCCCTTGGGGGATCTCATCGACGCTCTCAACGGGTTGGGGATCGCGGCCCGGTCGGTGAACGGCGACGGCTGTCCACCCGTCTCGGTACGCGGCGGGGGGGTCCGGGGCGGTTCCGTGGGGATCCGGTGCGGGATGAGCAGCCAGTTTCTCTCCGGCCTTCTGCTCATCGGCCCCTGCACAAAAGAGGGGCTGGAGATCGCCGTGACCCAGGGACCGGTGTCGAAACCCTACATCGACATGACCGTCTCCGTGATGGAACGGCTGGGAATCCGGCTCGACCGGGACGGATACGAGCGGTTCCATATCCCCGGCGGGCAGCGCTACGCCTCCGGCGACTATACGGTGGAGCCCGACATATCCAACGCCAGTTATTTCTGGGCCGCTGCGGCGATCGCCGGCGGTCGGGTCAAGGTCCGGGGAGTGGAGCCGGATTCCCGCCAGGGCGACATCCGGTTAACGGCGCTTTTCGAGCGGATGGGCTGCGTGATTTCTCAGGAGGCCGACGGTCTGGCGGTGTCGGGGGCGATCGATGCCGCGGGCCGCCCGCGGCTTTCGGCCGTCGATGTCGACATGGGCGACATGCCCGACATGGTTCCGACCCTGGCCGTCGCAGCCGCCTTTGCCGAGGGGACCACGGTCATCCGGAACGTGGCCCATCTCCGGGCCAAGGAGAGCGATCGGCTGGCCGTCGTGGCCGCGGAACTGACAAAGATGGGCATTTCGGCCCGGCCCACTGAATCCGAATTGATCATAGAAGGGGGGAAGCCCCATGGAGCGGTCATCGACACCTATGACGACCATCGCATCGCCATGAGCTTTGCGGTGGCCGGCCTTGCCGTTCCGGGAGTGATCATCGGGGACGAGGGGTGCGTCCGCAAATCGTTTCCCAATTTTTGGGACGTCTTCGAAGGGCTTTACAAAGGATGAATCTGTTTCTCATCGGATACCGGTGCACAGGAAAAACCACCGTCGGGAAACGGCTGGCGGCCCGTCTCTCGTGGGATTTCGTCGACGCCGACGCCGAGGCGGCGGCCGACATCGGCATGCCCATCGCCGAGCTGGTGGCCAGGAAAGGGTGGTCATCGTTCCGCAGAGCGGAGAAAGCCGTCATCGACCGGATCTGCCGGAAGAATGAGCAGGTGATCGCCACCGGCGGAGGCGTTGTTCTGGATGCCGAGAACGTCCGGAAGATGCGATCCGCCGGCCGCGTGGTCTGGCTGAAAGCCTCACCGGAGACGATCCGGCGCCGGATGATGGCCGACGCCGCAAGCCCGGATCAGCGGCCGCCCCTGACGAACCGGGATTTGGATGCGGAGATCCGGGAAACACTGGCCCAACGATATGATCTTTATGCTTCGGCCGCGGATGCGGCTGTTGAAACCGACAGGGACGGCATCGAAGCTGTAACAGCCGACATTGTCCGTCATGTCAATATCTCCTGACGCTCCCTTTTCTGCGTCAAAGCATCAAAGGGACCGTGCGGCTACCGGTTGACAGGCGTCTCCGAAACAGCGGGTTTGCGTTGATTGACGGTGTATGCGATCTGAATTTTGCCGGTGGATCCGGAGGCCACTGCAACGGGTTGCTGGCCGAGCGCCAGGTCGACGGTCAGCGCGCCGCTCTGCCGGATGGGGTCGAGTCGGACCTTTTCCGTATAGAGGGTTTCGATCTGATCGAGAAACCGGCGGGTTCCTTTCAGGATGATTTGCGACGGCTCCGGTCTGGCGCTGGTGAGGATGAGGTTTTCATCGAGTTTTCCCACCCAGTCCACCTGAACCGGAAATGCAGCGCTGAGAAGGGCATCGATTTCTATCTCCACGACCCGGGGTTCGACCTTTGTCAGCGCAATGCCTGGCGGCAGGGTGATGCTTGCGGCGTCGATGGGGAAAATGTTGTATCCGGAGGCGGCTTTGCTCAGGTTGACCTGCACTTCGATCTGATTCGGCTGAATTGATTTGAGCAGCAGCTGAGATCCGCTCAGGTGGAGTCGGACGGTGCTGGCCGAGGTCGTGACGATCTCCATGTTGGGCTTGAGTTCCACATATTTGATGGGCGCCTCCAGCGTCATGAGGGTGGTCAATCCCCGGGTCAGCAGAAACCAGACGCTGGAGATGAGCACCAACGACAATACGGCGGCGGCGGCGAACTTCAGTCGCTGTCGGGCATGGTCGTTTTGCGCCGCCGCCGTCCCCCCCATATGTTGTCGGAGGGTTGTTTCCAGATCTGCGCGGCTGTGCATGACCGAAAGATGCCGGTTTTTGGCCGCGACCACCACGCCTCTTTCTTCCGACACCACAATGACCAGGGCGTCTGTGACCTCAGTCATGCCCATGGCGGCGCGGTGCCGGGTGCCGTAATACTTGGGCAGGTCCGTCCGCTGGGAAAGCGGAAGAATGGCGCCCACCTCGCTGACCTGATCGCCCTGGATAACGATGGCCCCGTCGTGGACCGGGTTGTTGTGCCAGAAGATGGACAGGATCATCTCACGGGAGACCAGCCCTCGCCAGGGAACGCCGTTTTGAACGCACCCTTTGGTGCTTTTTTTGCCCGGTATGACGATCAGAGCGCCGCAGTGCTTATTCGCCATCTCGAAGACGCTTTCCGCGACGGTCTCGATGGAAGAGGAAAAGACCTGAGTGGGGATGCCCCAGAAAATCGCTCTCAGACTTCGGGCCTGGAACACGGATCGGATTTCGTTGCTGAACACCACGATGATCACCAGGGCGGCCACTGCGGTGATCCCCTGGATCACCCAACTGGTGACGATGAGCCCTGCGGTCACCGCCACCCGCTGAAAAAGCCCCAGGCTGACCACGCCGATGAGCATCCGAAAGACATGGGTCCCCCGCAGCAGCACATAGACGCGGAAGAGGATGTAGCTGTTGAGCGCGATATCGAGGGCGTCCTGCCAGCGGATGCCGGCTATAAATGTGGAGAAACCATCCATGGCGTTCAGTCGGTAATGCTGTATCTCAGAATGCGGAGGACATTGCCGTCGGCATCGGCGATCTTCACCTGCCAGGGGCCTTTGTCCGCTTCCCTCAACTGCATGTTGCTGAAAGTGGCCCAGCGGGGGGGATTCAACTGGAGTTTCACCGTCGCGGTCAGAACATCGCGCCGGTACCATTTGTGGTAAATGACGGTCTTCCGGGGGACCGGGTCGAAGGCGGAGAAGCAAAACACCCGTTGCCTTGCCACTGAGAAGACGACCGCCGGATTCTCGGGCGCATATCCGTTCAACGCCTCGCACATGACGGCCTCGGTCAGGGCTAGCTGCGCGGGGGCGCCGCCTTTTACGCGCGCTGCCGGTTCCAAGGTTCCGTTCTCGGCCCGAGACGCGCCGGGCCTGCAGAAAGAGAAAAGGGCGACGATGGCCACCATTATGATCGTTGCCGATGCGCGCTTCAGTGAACATCTGTCGCGGGCCTGTAAAAGATCAGGGTGATGGGAGCGTTTGGCCGGCGACGGCATCAGGATTTTTCCTTGAATGGTAAAAATGTTCATGTTAATTTTAGTAATTTACAGGACGCGATTCGGGATGTGAGGGGCTGAACAGCGACACATCTATTTTTAAATGATTTTTCCAACGGCTGCAACTCTAAACCGATTTTTCCGGAAACCGGACCCAGCCGTTGGCGGTCGACCGTTTTTTCTGAAAGCGGCGCCGGTTTTCAGTGGGAGTGAACCGCTCATGGCAGATCAGAACTGGACCGACTATCACGCCGACTTGTCTCTGACGCGGCTCTTGCCGCGCATTCAGGAGATTTTTTCTCCATCTGAGACCGAACATCAGGAGATGTTTGAACGTCGCCTCAAACACCACTGGCCCCGCCTTTTCGGTCTCCTGGTCCGCCTGTACGGGGGCCATTACGATTTTTTCTACCACCTGGAAGGAATCGTTGCCGCTGCGGCCCGGAGCTGGCTGGAGCGATCGGCGGATTTGAAGGAACTGGACGCCCGGCTGGAGGCGGACCCCATGTGGTTCCAGTCCCAGGAGATGGTCGGCGGCGTTCTTTACGTCGATCTGTTTTCCGAAAACCTGGCCAAGCTCCACGAACACATCCCCTATTTCAAGGAGCTGGGACTCACCTATCTCCATCTGATGCCCCCTTTTGCCGTTCCCGCCGGCGACAGCGACGGCGGGTATGCGGTCAACAGTTACCGGGCTTTGGATCCGTCCCTGGGGACGATGGAAGATCTGACCCTTCTGGCCGACCGGCTCAGGGAGGAGGGGATCAGCCTGGTCATCGATTTCGTCTTCAACCACACCTCCGACGAACACGAATGGGCCTTGAAGGCCCAGGCCGGCGATTCCCGATACGCCGACTTTTACTATATTTTCCCGGACCGGACCCTGCCGGACCAGTACGAACGGACCCTTCGGGATATTTTCCCCGAGATCCGACGGGGCTCTTTCACCTGGCATGAGGGGATGCGGAAATGGGTGTGGACCACCTTTCACAGCTTCCAGTGGGATCTCAATTACGCCAATCCCGATGTGTTCCGCGCCATGACCGAGGAGATGCTGTTTCTGGCCAACACCGGGGTCAGCGTGTTGCGCCTCGACGCTGTGGCCTTTATCTGGAAGCGGATGGGCGCCGACTGCGAAAACCTGCCCGAGGCCCACATGATCATCCAGGCGTTCAATGCCGTGGCCCGCATCGCGGCGCCGGCCCTGTTGTTCAAATCGGAGGCGATCGTCCATCCGGACGAGGTGCTGCGCTACATCGGCAGCGATGAATGCCAGCTTTCCTACAATCCCCAGCTCATGGCGCTTTTGTGGGAGGGACTGGCCACTCGCGAAGTGAAGCTGCTGGAACATGCCATGCGAACCCGGAACCGGATTCCCGACAATTGCGCGTGGGTCAATTACCTCCGGTGCCACGACGATATCGGTTGGACTTTCGACGACAACGATGCCCGGGTCGTGGGTATCGAACCGGGCGCCCACCGGCGGTTCCTCAACGATTTTTACACCGGCAATTTTCCCGGATCCTTTGCCAGGGGTATACCGTTTCAGTACAATGCCGAAAGCGGGGATCAGCGGGTATCCGGCACCCTGGCCTCCCTGGCGGGCCTGGAACAGGCCCTCCAGGCCAACGATCCATTGCTCATCGACATGGCCATGCGCCGGATCAACCTGCTGCGCAGCATCCTGTTGAGCGTCGGCGGCATTCCGCTCATCTACCTGGGCGAAGAATGGGGCGCCCTCAACGACTATTCCTTTATCACCGACGCCCGAAAGGCCCGGGACACCCGGTGGGTTCATCGTCCCAAGATCCGTTGGGACAAAGAGCGGTGGCAGGACCCTGAAACTGTCGAGCGGCGCCTTTTCAGCGAGGTCGCCGCTCTTATCCGCCTTCGCAAGGCGCAGCCGGCTCTCCGAAACGCCGGCATGGAGGTGATCCGCACCGAGAACCCTCACCTGTTCGGCTATATTCGACACGGGGGCGGCCAACGTCTGTTGATCATCAACAATTTTTCGGATTATCCCCAGTCCATGGGCGAGAACCGGCTCCGGGTCTACGGCCTGGGGTATCGGTTCGTGGACCACGTCTCCGGCCACAGCTACTCGGCCAATGAGCCCCTTTATCTCGGACCCTACGGGTTCGTCTGGCTGGAAACCACCGAATACACCCGCCCGGCCTGATCCCATGGTGTCTTTTATCCACGCCGCCGATATCCATCTGGACAGCCCCCTGCTGAAGCTGGAACGCTATGAGGGCGCCCCGGTGGAAGCCCTGCGCGGCGCCTCCCGCAAGGCCCTGGACAATCTCGTGGCGCTGGCGGTCGACCGGGCCGTCGATTTTGTTCTCATCGCCGGGGATCTTTATGACGGCAGCTGGCGGGATTACAATACCGGCCTTTTTTTCGCGTCCCGCATGTCCCGGCTGGGGGAAGCCAACATCCCGGTGTTTCTCATCGCCGGCAATCACGACGCCGCCAGCCGGATGACCCGGTCGTTGCGGCTGCCGGACAATGTCCATCAGTTTCCGGTGGACCGTCCAGATACGGTTCGTCTGGACGATCTGGGGGTGGCCATTCATGGCCAGGGGTTTGCCGTCCGGGCGGTCAAACAGAACCTGGCGGCGTCGTATCCGCCCGCCGTGGCGGGGTGTCTCAACATCGGCCTGCTTCATACCGGTGCCATGGGCGGCAACTACCACGCCCCCTACGCGCCCTGCACCCTCGACGATCTGCGGTCCCGCGGCTATGATTACTGGGCTCTGGGCCATGTCCACGAGCGGAAAGTGCTCTGCGAAAGACCGTATGTCGCCTTTCCCGGCAATATTCAGGGACGCCATGTACGGGAGACGGGCCCCAGGGGCTGTTTTCATGTGGTGTTTGACGGCGTTGATCCCACAGTCCGTTTCCGCGCCCTGGATACGATCCGCTGGGAAATTCTTCAGGTCGATGCTTCGGGCTGCGAAGACGGTTTTGCGGTGCTGGACCGGTTCCAGGATCTGCTGTTGGACCGGCTGGCGGAAAACGGCGGGCTGCCGCTGGCGGTGCGGGTGGAGATCCGGGGCCAGAGCCCGGCTCATGGCGATTTGTCGGCCCGCCCCGGACGCTGGGTCAACGAGATTCGGCTGGCGGGGGCGGACGTCAGCGGCGGACGGGTCTGGATCGAGCATGTGAAAATGGCCACGTCCGACCCCGCCGGAATCGATCCCCGTACGGCCGACGGCCCCCGGGGGGAGATCCTGGCCTTTCTGGAAGACCTCCGGACCGATCCGACCGGCCCCCTGCATCCGGAAGGCCTGTTGTCGGATCTGATCAAAAAACTCCCCCGGGAACTGAAAGAGGGAGAGGAGGGTATCCGGCCCGATGATCCGGAATGGCTGGCGGAAATGCTCGATACCGTACGCCCGTTTCTCCTGCAGCGCCTTTCGGCCCGGAGACCGGATTCATGAAGTTCCGGCGCCTCGACCTCCTCGCCTTCGGTCCCTTCACCGATGTCTCCCTCGATTTCTCCCGGAACCCCCGCCCGTCGGCGGGGCTCCATCTGGTCTACGGGCCCAACGAGGCCGGCAAAAGCTCCGCCCTCCGCGCCCTGGGGCAGTTGCTGTTCGGCATCCCCCATGTCTGTTCCGATGATTTCATTCACCCTTACAGCCGCCTGCGGATCGGCGCCGAGCTGGAAAAAAGCGACGGCCGGCGCTTAAGCTTTGTCCGGTTGAAGGGCAAATCCAACACCCTCAGGACCCCGGACGAGGCCGACCCGCTGGAAGCGTCGCTGCTGGACGATTTTCTGGGCGGCATCACCGAAGACCGCTTTTCCCAGATGTTCGGCATCGATCATGCCGGACTGATCCGGGGCGGCCGGGAGATCATCCAGGGCGGCGGCGAGATGGGGCAGATTCTGTTTGCCGGGGGCTCCGGCATCGCCAACCTCCGGGCGGTTCAGGAAGAACTGAGGGCTGAAGCCGACGCCCTGTTCCGGCCGTCGGCCCAGAAGCGGACCATCAATGCGGCCCTGGCTGATCTGAAAACCGTCCGCCGGGAGATGCGCGATGCCCAGCTGTCGGCCGACGAGTGGTCCGGGCATGCAACGGCCCTGGAGACGGCGACGGCCGAGAAAGAGAGGCTGACCGCCACCCTGGCGGAAAAGATGCGGGAGCGAAACAGTCTGGAGCGGATCGGAAAGGCCCTTCCCTTTATGGGCCGCCGTCGGGAGTTGACGGCGGCCCTGGCCGACTGCGCCGACGCGCCGCATCTGCCCGAGGACTTTCCGGAGCGGCGACGCGATCTCCAGACGGCGCTGCGAACCGCTGAAGCCGAACGGGAGGGAGCGGAAAAAACCGTCGCTGAAATTCGGCTGTCCCTGACCGGGTTAACGGTGGACAGAGGCGTGCTGACGGCTGCCGAG
>JAABTD010000188.1 GCA_011390065.1 Desulfobacteraceae bacterium | reverse complement strand
CGAGGCCCAGGAAAAGCTGGTCGACCTTCAGAAAGAGGGCAAGATGCTCAAGGAGGAGGTGGACGACGCGGACATCGCCGAGGTCATCGCCCGGTGGACCGGCATCCCCGTCTCCAAGGTCATGGAAGGGGAACGGGCCAAGCTGATCGAGACCGAATCCCGGCTGGAAAATCGGGTCATCGGTCAGCGGGAAGCCATCGAGGCGGTGGCCAACGCCGTGCGCCGGGCCCGGTCCGGCCTGCAGGACCCCAACCGACCCATCGGCTCCTTTATCTTCATGGGCCCCACGGGCGTGGGCAAGACCGAGCTGGCCAAGGCCCTGGCCGAATTCATGTTCGACACGGAAAACGCCATGATCCGCATTGACATGACCGAGTACATGGAAAAGCACGCCGTGGCGCGGCTCATCGGCGCGCCTCCGGGGTATGTCGGCTATGAAGAAGGCGGGTATCTTACCGAAGCGGTGCGGCGCAATCCCTACTCCGTGGTGCTCTTCGACGAGATCGAAAAGGCCCACCCCGAGGTTTTCAACGTGCTGCTACAGATCCTGGACGACGGCCGCATGACCGACGGCCACGGCCGGACGGTGGATTTCAAGAACACGGTCATCATCATGACCTCCAACGTCGGCTCCCAGTTCATCCAGGAACTGGGGGATACCGGACGGGAAGAAATGGAGAAACGGGTCACCGAATCGCTCCGGGCCGCCTTCAAGCCCGAGTTTCTGAACCGGATCGACGAAATCATCATTTTCCACAATCTCGAACCGGACCAGATCGGAAAGATCGTGGAGATCCAGATGGGCCGGCTGCGTCAGCGCCTGGCGGCAATGAATCTCTCCATCGAATTGTCCGAAGACGCCAAGGCGTTCCTGGCGGAAAAAGGCTACGACCGGGTCTTCGGCGCCCGTCCCCTGAAGCGGGCCATCCAGAAGTACATCGAAAATCCGCTGTCTATGGAGATTTTGAAGGGTAATTTCCCGGAGGGGAGCCATATTCGGGTCGATATAGAGGGCGAGGAAGTGAAGTTTGCCGACGCGTCATCGGATAGAGTGACGGTCGCGGCGTAATGACGATCCTCAAAGGCAAATCCGCCATCGTCACCGGCGGCGCCCAGGGCATCGGCCACGGCGTCGCCAAGCATCTGCTGGAGCGGGGAATGCAGGTGGCGGTGGCGGACATCGACGAAACGGCCGGCGGGGAATGCGTCGCCGATTACCGCGACCTGGGCGACATCCGCTTTTTCAAAACCGACGTGACGCAAGAGGATGAGGTCGCCGCCTGCGTGCAGGAGACCGTCGCGGCCTTCGGCGGCCTCCACGCCCTGGTCAACAACGCCGGCATCGCCGGACCCTTCAACGGACCGGTGGAAGACCTGGCGCTGGCCGACTGGCGGCGGCTCATCGATACCAACCTCACCGGCTATTTCCTCTTCGCCAAACACGCCGTCCCCCATCTGCGCCGTGCGGGCGGCGCCATCGTCAACATCGCCTCCACCCGGGCCCTCCAGTCCGAACCCCACACCGAAGCCTATGCGGCCGCCAAAGGCGGCATCGTGGCCCTCACCCACGCCCTGGCCGTCAGTCTGGGCGACAAGATCCGGGTCAACTGCATCAGCCCCGGCTGGATCGCGGTGGAGGAGTGGCAAAAGAAGGAAAAGCGAACCGGTCCCGACCTCCGCCCCGAAGACCACGCCCAACACCCCGCCGGCCGCGTAGGGCGGCCCGAGGACATCGCGAAAATGGTCGCTTATCTGATTTCAGATGATGCCGGCTTTGTTACCGGGCAGAATTTTGTGGTGGATGGGGGGATGACGCGGAAGATGATTTATGTAGAGTGAACCGCAGATTCACGCGGATTGAGCGGATTTCGCAGACAGGACAGGGCCGCCGTGTTGAATGATGGCGCCGGGACCGACTGCCCGCCAACGTCAATCGACTATGGAAGTCCATCGCGAACCGGGCAACGGCTTCCAGGAAGTGATCTACCACCGCGCCCTGGCCCACGAGTTTGACCTGCGCCACATTCCCTTCAAGCGCGAATACGAAATGCCGGTCTTTTACAAAGACAAACAGGTTGGAAAGCGAAGGGCCGATTTTCTGGTTGAAAACGTGGTGTCCGTCGAACTGAAAGCAATCATCCAACTGGAACCCGTCCATCTCGCCCAGGCCATCAACTGCCTGGAGGCGTATAAAAGCCTTTTCGGTATTTTTGGCTGATCCTGTGCCTGTCGGAAAAATAACCAAATTCAGCCGGGACGAACTGCATGAACGAGGGTAAGGTGTTCATCGACACCAATGTGTTTGTGTACGCCAAGCCGAAACCAGCGCAAGATGAGGCAAAGCATCAGGCTGCGGTCAGATTCCTCCAAGAAATCGATTCGGAGGCTGTCATCAGCGTTCAGGTTGTCAACGAGTTCTCCAGTGTTTTGTTGAAGCATAAAGTCGAAGATGAAGCGATCCATTCGGCGGTGCGGAACATAGCGCAAGACTGACGGCAGTTGGTGAGAAAAAATGCAATGACTGAACCGTGATGCGTGTGATTATTGTGATGGCATAAATGTTTAAAACCACCCGCCAGACCTGCCTCTCCCTCCTCCTCATCACCCCCATCGGCTTTGCCACCAAATTCTACACCGGCCCCGGCCGCCACTGGGTCAACAATTCCCTCGGCGGTGTTCTGTATGAGATTTTCTGGTGTCTGGTGGTGTTCCTCTTTGCACGAAAAGCCGCCGCCTGGAAGATTGCCCTGGGCGTCTTCATCGCCACGGCGATCCTTGAAACCCTCCAGCTCTTCCATCCCCCATTTCTGGAATACATCCGGAGTTTCTTTATCGGCCGGACGCTGTTGGGCACGACCTTCGTCCTGTCCGACTTTTTCTACTACATGATCGGCTGCCTGCTGGGCTGGGCCTGGCTAAGCGCCCTAAAAAGGGTGACACCCTCATCCCATCCCTAAAAATCGTTGACAATCCCCCGCTCATTAGTTACATCATAGCTATAATATAGTTTCGTTGCCGCCATTTTCCGTCCCGTAACCCCAACACAGGGAGGTTGCCATGAAAAAGCTCAAACAAATCACCATTTCCATCGAGAATTCCCCGGGCCGTCTCTACGAGGTGACCAAGGCCCTCGGAGACGCCGGGATCAATATGCGGGCGCTCAATCTAGTGGACACCGGCATGTTCGGCCAGCTTCGGCTGCTGGTGTCGGACGTTTCCAAGACCCGGCAGATCCTCATGGAACTGATGATGCCCGCCCGGGTGGTGGATGTGGTGGCTGTGGAGATCGAGGACACGCCGGGAAGCCTGTCCCGGGTGTTGAAGCCGCTCCTGGACGGCGGGGTCAACGTTCTCTACACCTACGCCTTCGTGGGATTGTCCGCCAAAAATGCGGTGATGATTTTCCGATTCAGCGATACGGACAAGGCCATTGAGATCCTGGAAAAAACCGGCAATAAGCTCCTGGATTCGAAACGGTTCGGCATCCTGGAATCCCAGTCCTGATAAACTGAGGAGGCGTCATGAACGATCAAACCGATTTTACCCCTGAAAAATTCGCGGTGGTGGGCGCCGGCCCGGTGGGCTGCATCGTGGCGGCGTTTTTGGCCAAAAAGGGCTACGAGGTCACCCTCTGCGACATCGTCGCCGAGCTGCTGGAACCGGCGACCAAAGCCCCCGGCATCACCATCGAGGGGTCTGAAACCCTGCAATCCACGGTGACCCGCACCACGCGCAGCGTCGACGAAATCGGCCAATACGAGCCGGACGTGGTCTTCATTACGGTCAAGGCCAACGCCACGCCGCTGATCGCCTCGGCCGTGGAAGGGTTCCTGCGGGACGGCATGTACGTTGTCTCGTGGCAAAACGGCATCGACACCGAGCTGGCCATGGCGCAATCCCTGGGCAAAAAGCCGGTGATGCGGGCCGTGGTCAACTGGGGCTGCGGGCTGGCCGCGCCGGGCCATGTGAAGATGCCCTTTCATCATCCGCCCCATTACATCCAGGCGCTTGATCCGACATCCATTCCCGCTGCCAGGGCCATCGCCGGAGTCCTCACCGAATGCGGCCTCCAGACCGAAAACACCGACAAGATCGTCTCCATGGTGTGGCGCAAAAGCGTACTCAACGCCTGCATGAATCCGGTCTGCGCGGTGACCGGGTTCACCATGTCCCAGGCCATGACCGACCCCATCGTGTTCGGCATCGTCGACAACCTGATCAAGGAGTGCGTCAAGATCGCCCGGGCCAACGAAATAGAGCTGGGATGGGATTTCTACCCCCACGCCATCGAATACATGAGCAACGCCGGCAACCACAAGCCCTCCATGCTCATGGACATCGAGAACAAGCGGCGGACCGAGGTGGATTTCATCAACGGCAAGTTCGTCCACTACGGCCGGCAGGCCGGCATCCCGACGCCCTACAACGAGACCATCCGGGGGCTGGTGAAGGCCATCGAACCGTGATGGAAGCAGCGGAACACGGACTGGCGGACAGGCGCTTCGCGGGCATCGACATCGGCGCATCCCGAACCAAGGTCGTGCTGCTGGACGACCGGAAACAGATGCTGGGCAACGCGGTCCGAAAAACAGGCACCGATTTCGGCGAGACCGCCGACCGTTGCCTGGACGATGCTCTGGGCGCCGCCGGTTGCGACCGCAGGTCCATCAAGGCCGCCGTGGCCACCGGCTACGGGCGAAAAAACGTGGCGTTCATCACGGAGACCGCCAAGACCGAGATCTCCTGCCATGCCCGGGGCTGCTATCAGTTGTTTCCCGAAGCCATGACCATCATCGATATCGGCGGACAGGACAACAAAATCATCAAACTGGACGCCGCCGGCCGCCGCATCAGTTTCAAGATGAACCGGAAATGCGCAGCGGGCACCGGCGCGTTCCTGGAAGAAATGGCCCTGCGCCTCGACCTGCCTTTGGAGCGCCTGGACGGTCTGGCCAGGGAGGCGGCCGGAATTGTGGAACTCGGCTCCTTCTGCACGGTCTTTTCCGCCACCGAGGTGCTGGGCCATATCCGGCAGGGCAGGGCCGTGCCGGACATCGTCAAGGGCCTGTTCCTGTCGGTAATCAAACGGGTCCTGGAGATGGACAGCCTCGTCGGCAGCGTGGTGATGACCGGCGGCGTCGTGGCCCACAATCCGTTTCTGGTCGACATGGCCCGGGAGATGATCGACAACCCTGTACGGACGCCGGAGCATCCCCAACTGACCGGCGCCCTGGGTGCAGCCCTGTTCGCTCTGGATGCAGCATCGCACACCGAGCCGGATACATAAAAAGGACATCCCAATGGCTGAAGACAAAACGCCTCCCCGCCTCAAGTCCGCCGCTGAAATGGGCCGGATCATGGCGGAGTATTTCAAGGAACTCGACGCGGCCGCAAAAGACGGAAGCCGCAAAATCGCCTGGTGCACCAGCGTGGGCCCGGCCGAACTGCTGCAAGCCCTGGGGTTTTTGGTCTATTACCCCGAAAACCATGGGGCCATGCTGGGCGCCACTCGGATGGCCACGGATATGATCCCTGCGGCCAACGCCATCGGTTATTCTCCCGACATCTGCTCCTATCTGACCGCCGACATCGGATCCTATCTCAACAAAAAAACGCCGTTGACCAAGGCGTTCGGCATGGCGGGGCCGCCGAAACCCGATGTCCTGGTTTTCAACACCAACCAGTGCCGGGATGTTCAGGACTGGTTCGCCTGGTATGCCCGTGAATTCGATGCGCCGCTGCTGGGGGTTTACACCCATCGGAATATCGGCGACATCGAACCCCACCAGGTGGGCGATATCGCGCGGCAGATCGAGAATCTGGTGGAACCCTTGGAGGAAATTGCCGGCCGGAAGCTGGACATGGCCGATCTGAGGCGGGCAGTGGGGCTGTCCCGGCAATGCTCCGACCTCTGGAAAGCGGTGCTGGATACCGCGGCCCATAAACCGTCGCCCATCACCTTTTTCGACGGGACCATCCACATGGGCCCGGCGGTCTGCCTGCGGGGGACGGAGGCGGCGGTGGATTACTACCAGAAGGCGCTCCTGCCGGAGCTGGAAGAGCGGATGGCAAACGATGTCGCCGCCGTGCCCGGCGAGCGGTTCCGGCTCTACTGGGACGGCATGCCCATTTGGGGCCGACTGCGGGACCATTCCAAAATGTTCGCCGACCTCCGGACCAACGTGCTGTCGTCCACCTACTGCAATTCCTGGATTTTCACGGCCCTGGACCCGGACGATCCCTTCGGCGGCATGGCCAAAGCCTATACGGAGCTGTTCATCGTCCGGTCCGACGCGGCCAAGGAGGCCTACATCCAACGGATGCTCGATTTTTTCAAAGTGGACGGCGTCATCTACCACGACGCCAAGACATGTCCCAACAATTCCAACTGCCGGTACGGCATGCCCCAGCGGCTGGAGACGGCTACCGGCATTCCTAGCCTGACCATTAACGGCGACCTCAACGATCTGCGGCTGGTCTCCGACGAACAGAACAAAACCAATGTCGAAGCATTTGTCGAACAACTGGAAGAAGGGCGATAGGAGGAAAAAAACGATGGCGGACTGGTTGAATCTCGGGCAGGTGCTCAAGGTCAATGCCCGGAAATTTCCCAATAAGATGGCGGTCAAGGATGCGAATCGGTCCTTCACCTACCCGGAACTGAACCGCCGGGTCAACCGGCTGGCCAACAGCCTGACCGGCATGGGCCTCGGCAAGGGCGACAAGCTGGCGGTGGTCATGGAAAACAGCACCGAAATGGTGGAGCTGTTTCTGGCAACAGCCAAGACGGGGATCGCCATGGTCCCCATCAATTTCCGGCTGGTGGGCAAAGAGATCGAGTACATCGTCAACAATTCCGACGCCAAACTGCTGGTGGTCCACGATCAATTCGTCAAAAACGTGGATCCCGTCAAATCAAAGCTGACGAACATCGCCGGGGATCGGTTTTTCGGCGCAGGCGAACCGGCCGACGGCTACCGGCCCTACGAGGAGCTGATCGAGGGCGGGGACGACGCCGAACCCGTCTCGGACGTCTCGCCCAAAGACCCCTGGATACTGATTTACACCTCCGGCACCACGGGCAAGCCCAAGGGCGTGGTCCGGTCCCATGAATCCCACACGGCTTACTACCTCATCAACGCCATCGAATTCGGGTTCAACGCCAACGACACCTGCATGAACGTCATGCCGCTGTGCCACATCAACTCCATCTTTTTCACTTTCACCTTTACCTACCTGGGCGGAACGGCGTATAGTCATCCGGCCCAGTCGTTCCGGGCCGAGGAGATCCTGGAGATCGTGGAGCGGGAGAAGATCACCTTCATCTCCCTGATCCCGACCCATTACAACCTGATCCTCAACGTGGCCGAGGAAGCGAAACGGTTCGACCGGAGTTCCATCCGGAAGCTCCTCTGCTCGTCGGCCCCGGTCCGGAAGGACATGAAGCTGGCCATCATGGACTTCTTTCCGGGGGTCCAGCTCTACGAAGCCTACGGCTCCACCGAGGGCGGCATGGTCACGGTGCTGAAGCCCGAAGACCAGATGCGGAAACTCGGCTCCATCGGCTGCGAGGTGGTGGGCTCCGATTTCGTCAAGATCCTCGACCCCGAAGGCAAGCCGGTCGAGCCGGGCGAAGTGGGGGAATTGTTCTCCCGGAGCCCAATGCTCTTCGACGAATATTACAAGATGCCGGAAAAGACCGAATCCGCCTTCCGGGACGGCTGGTTCAGCGCTGGCGACATGGCCCGCATGGACGAGGACGGCTATTTCGAGATCGTCGACCGGAAGGACAACATGATCATCACCGGCGGCGAGCACGTCTACCCCAGCGAGGTGGAAGCCGTGGTGGCCGCCCACCCCGATGTCTTCGACGCGGCCGTGATCGGCCTGCCCGACCCCAAATGGGGCGAGAAAGTGGCCGTCGTGATCATCCCCAAGGAATCGGCCCGGGGAAACCTGACGGAAAAGGACATCGCGGCTCTGTGCCGTGAAAAAATGGCCGGCTACAAACGCCCCAAGGAGATCATCTTCATCGACCGCGACGAGATGCCGCGGACGCCCACGGGGAAGATTTTGCATCGGATTTTGAGGGAGACGTATAAATAAGCAAATATTTGAAAATACTGTTTATATATCCAGGAAACGGTAGGGGCGAAAAATTTTTCGCCCCTACAAACCATGCGAGGAGACCTCACACATGTTGACCAAAGCCTACATTCCATTCCGTGGATACTACTCCACCCCTTTCGCCCGCTGGCAGGGGACCCTGGCAACCGAAAACGCCATCGTGCTGGGCGCCAACACCGCCAAGCGATGGTTCGCGGAAAAAGGATGGGATCCCAAATCCATCGATTACCTCTATCTGGGCATCACCATCGGCCAGCCGGCGGTGTTCTACGGCAGCCCCTGGGCCGCGGCCATGATGGGCGCCGAGCACATCCCCGGCGTGACCCTGATGCAGGCCTGCTCCACCTCCACCACCTGCCTTTATCAGGCGGCCATGGGCGTGGAAACCGGGATGTTCGAAGCCCCCTTCTGCCTCATGACCGACCGGACCTCCAACGGCCCCCACACGGTCTGGCCCAATCCCCTGGGGCCGGGCGGCGAGGTGATTTCCGAAAACTGGCTCATGGACCATTTCAACCGCGACCCCTGGGCCGGCGGCGCCATGATCCAGACGGCGGAAAACGTGGCCAAGGAGACCGGCGTCACCCGCGAACAGTGCGACGCGGTGGCCCTGCGCCGCTACGAGCAGTATACAGATGCTTTGGCCGACGACCGGGCCTTCCAGAAACGGTACATGTTCCCGGCCGAGGTGAAGATCTCCAAGAAAAAGACGGTGGTTCTGGACGCCGACGAAGGCGTGATGCCCACCACTGAAGACGGCCTGGCCAAGCTCCGGCCGGTGCTGCCCGACGGCGCCCACACCTTCGGGGCCCAGACCCATCCGGCCGACGGCAACGCCGGGTTGCTGGTGACCACCCGGGAGAAGGCCAAAGAGTTGAGCGCCGACAAGAACATCGAGGTCCAGATCCTCTCCTACGGCTATTCCCGGGCCAAGAAAGGCTTCATGGCCATGGCGGTGGTCCCGGCGGCCCAACGGGCGCTCGAGGCGGCCAACCTCGACATCAAGGACATTAAAACCGTCAAGACCCACAACCCATTCGCCGCCAATGACATCTACATGGCTAACGAACTCAAGATCGACGTCAACGGGTTCAACAACTACGGCTCATCCCTGGTTTTCGGTCATCCCCAGGCTCCCACGGCGGGCCGGTGCATCATCGAGGGCATCGAAGAAACGGCCATGGCCGGCGGCGGCTACCTGCTGTTCACGGGCTGCGCGGCGGGCGATACCGGTGCCGCCATGGTGCTGAAGATCGGATAATCCGATGAAAACCATCCCCGTAGAAGAGGCCATCGGCATGGTGCTGGGGCACGACGTGACCCGGATCGCGCCGGGCGAGTCCAAGGGCCCGGCCTTCCGCAAGGGTCACGTCATCCGGGAGGAAGACATCCCCGTCTTTCTGGACATCGGCAAGCGCCACCTGTACGTGCTGGAACTGGACGAAGGGACCGTCCATGAAAACGAGGCGGCCCTTCGCATCACCCAGGGCGCGGCGGGCCGGGGCATCACCCTGACCGAGCCCAAAGAGGGCCGGGTCAACCTGATCGCCGATTATCAGGGGTTGCTCAAGGTCAATCCCGCAGCCCTGTCCCGGATCAACAGCATCGAGGCCATCGCCTTCGCCTCCCTGAAAACGGACGGGATCGTCTTCCCCGGTCAGGCCGTGGCCGGGGCCCGGATCATCCCCCTGGTCTGCGAAGAGGAAAAGGTCCGGCAGGTGGAGCGGATCTGCCGGAACCACGCCCCGGTGATCCAGGTGAAGCCCTTCATACCGAAAAAGGTGGGCATCGTCACCACCGGCAGCGAGGTGTATTCAGGACGCATCCAGGACAAGTTCGGCCCCGTTCTGAGGGACAAGTTCGGCAGTTTAGGTTGTCCGGTGATGGGCCAAACCCTGGTTTCCGACGACATCGAGATGACCGTGGGCGCCATCAGGGATTACCTCCATCAGGGCGCGGAACTGATCGCCGTGACCGGCGGCATGTCCGTCGACCCGGACGACCAGACGCCGGCGGCCATCCGGGCCGCCGGAGGACAGGTGGTCACCTACGGGGCGCCGGTCTTCCCCGGCGCCATGTTCATGCTGGCCTTTATCGGCGACGTGCCGGTTGTGGGCCTGCCCGGCTGCGTCATGTACTTCCGGGCCAGCATCTTCGAACTGGCCGTCCACCGGATTCTGGCGGGCGAAACCGTGACCAAGGCGGACATCGTCGAAATGGGCCACGGCGGGTATTGTTCGGGGTGCGCGGAGTGCCGGTATCCGGTTTGTGGGTTTGGAAAGTAAGGAAGAGGGACAGAGGGACAGAGGGACAAAGGCACAAAGGGACAGAGGGACAAAGGCACAAAGGGACAAAGATTTTTTGCTTAATGCCGCCATCATCCGTCCACTTTGTCCACAGCGTCCACACAGTCCACCCCGTCCATTTGC
>JAABTD010000033.1 GCA_011390065.1 Desulfobacteraceae bacterium | reverse complement strand
AAACCACCTTAAAAAGCCCCAAAAATTGTCTTGACAATGGGGTCCACCTCAATCGACTCCTGGAACGCCAGATTGAAGCGTTTTTTCGGGCTGTCGAACTTCACCGACTGGGGGTCGAAACCGTCGGGATTATCCGGCCAATAGCTTTGGGCGTGACCGTAATGCTGTGCTCCCATCCATCGCCGAAATCGTATCTCCAGATGGCGGGCTCTATCTCCAGCAGTTCGATTTTGAATTGACACAGGAGGTTCTTGGGGTTCATTTTTCGGTTCTCCTTATGCGTTTAAACAGCACTTCTTGTATTTTTTCCCGCTGCCGCAGGGGCATGGATCGTTTCTGCCTGCTTTTTTGGTCGATCTCACCGGAGAAACCGGTTGAGAGGCGGCATGGGATCGCTTGGAGTTGGCGTACACTCTCTTCAGGTTCTGGTGTCTCTGCTTCAGCTCGCTGTAAATGGACGGATGCGCCTCCAGCATCTTTTCCCGGAAAACGTCGAGTTTGATGGATTTTCCCCATAATTTGGATTCGCTCGCTTTTTCCCACTTCTTGGCGTGGTAATCCACTCGAAAGGCCGGCAGTTCCTTGGTTTTGCCGTTTTCGTGGATCATAACCGGCGATAGTACGACATTTTTGCATCCGCATCCAGTTCGAAGACAATACTGATCGAGAACCATGAAATCCTTGTCGTTGGCGGAAATTCGGAATTCCTTGCTGTATGGCAGGATCTCGCTGTAGCCAATCATTGTCCCCTCGTTTTCGATCATGTCAATGGGCAAATCAATATCAATGGAATCCAGATCGGCGTTGTCCGTGATGTGCCGTTTATAGGCAAAATATAACGTCTGGACCACCTCCATATCGTCGTCGGTCAGGGACGCCGCGAGGGTTTCGGCCAGAACTTTATCTTCGTCCGATACGTTTTCCGGGTCCGCGTATGTCGGCTTTTTGGTCTCTAAATCAATGAGGACGGTGACGGGTTCGGCAATTTCGGTTCCGTCCGCGTCAAGCAGCGTCAGCCGGATGTGGGCGGCGGTGCAGTGACACCATGGGTTTGGACATCCCGCGATGATCGCGGAGTAGGTTTGCCGTTTGCCGTTGATATCCAGCGTGGCGGTGAGTTTTTTATCTTCAGCTTTAAAAACCATTTGTGCGGTATCCTGTTTTCGAGTTTCGATGGGCTAAATTGTTCTCGACAACTGTGGCTTTGTTTCGCGGATTCGACGGATTCGGTGGTTGTTCAATCTATGACAGCGCCATTTCCACCGCTCTTTGAGCATGGATCTCCGCGGTATCCAGCAACGGGACGGATGTTTGGTCAGGGCTGACCAGCATCGCGATCTCAGTGCATCCCAAAATGACGGCTTCCGCGCCCTGAGATGCCAGGTTTTCGATGATTCTGATGTATTCCGTTCTGGATCGGTCTTCGATTTTTCCCAAACACAGTTCATCGAAGATAACGTTGTGGACGATGCCCCTGTCGGCCGACTCCGGAACCACCGTCTCGATGCCGTATTTGTTCAGCAATCGGTCTTTGTAAAACGGTTCTTCCATTGTGGCGGATGTGCCGAGAAGACCGACTTTTTTGTAGTTTTTGGATTGGATGACCTTCGCCGTGGCATCGGCGATATGGAGAAGAGGGACATCGACGGCGGCTTCAATCTGCGGAAAGACGATGTGCATGGTGTTGGTGCAGATCAGAAGAAATTCAGCGCCGGCGGATGCGATCCTGTTGGCTTCTGAGGTCAGTATTTCTCCGATAGCTTCCCACTGCCCCTGACGCATGAGGGTCTCGATTTCCTGGAAATCGACGCTGTACAGGAGGATCTTCGCCGAGTGGAGACCTCCCAACCTGGCTTTGACGCCTTCGTTGATCGATTTGTAGTAGGAGACCGTGGATTCCCAACTCATTCCGCCGAGAAGACCGATTGTTTTCATTGTGATGATCCATTTCTGTTGTTGAGGATGTCGAGATGACTATATCAATTCCCGCTCTTTGAGATAATCGGCAACCACAAACGCTTTGCTCCAGGCCAGGGCGCCGCCCATGCTGATGGCTACCGAAACGGTTTCGAATATCTCCGCGGTGGTTGCGCCCAGTTCCAATGCTTTGGAGGTCTGAGAGATCGTACAGTCTTCGCATCCAGCTTGAACGGCAACGGAAAGAGACATCAGCCGTTTGGTTTTGACATCCAAAGCGCCAGTTCAAACAACTCCCACATTTTCTCTTCGTTTTGCAATACAGAATCGGTCATGGTTGCTTCTTTTCCTTTATGCCTTCCTCGGCAAACAGCGGCGCGATGAACTCATTGAAAACATCGATTACGAGGCTGGAAACGGCCGATTCTTCACCCGGTTTGATCATGCGATAGGATATTGTCATTCTGTTTGATCCTGTGGGCGGGGGGCTCTTATCGGGTTTCTTGTCCTGTAGTTGCTAAAAAACTCTGATGGGCGCCTCTGTTCGATGAATTTTTCCGTCATAGAACGATCCCCCGACAAAACACCATTTGGACGATACGATAAAAGCCCTGGCGTTGTTGGCCGTCAGTGTTTTCGCCGTATCTGGATCGACTGGAACGCGCCACCAACGTCCGGATTTCGTGTAGTATTCTTCTTCGACCAAATACTTGAGCCATTTTTGACCACAGAGACTGCATCGCTCGATAGTGACCGATGCGAAGTTGTCGTCCTCTCCGAGATATGCAGTTTCAAAGTCCTTATAGTGGAATGGGGGCTGTTCGCATTTGCACATTGGCGGCAGTCAGTCTTCCCTTTGCTAACGCACAATCTTCATAAAAGCTGAAGCGCCAGTTCCCGTTTCAAATCGGTTTTCAACCGATCTCTGGGGATTTTTACGGCGATCAGGACTTCTTCGGGAATATCTATGGTCAGGGTTTTCATATGGTGGGTTCCTCACCGATGTTTGTCCATTGTAATGTTCAACATTCAATGCCTCTTTTCACGACGTATCATCTCCATGGCTTCGGATTCAACGGCCGCTTGATCGATTGTTTCGGCCAATTCCGCGTCATCGCATCGTCCTTCGAACGCTTCCAACGAAACGCGTAAAAGGGCTGGCGCCCAGGCGTCGTGAACGGTCCGGGCGAGTTCCGCGTCATCGAGATAATACCCGCCGGCGCTTCGCCGTTTGTTGATGTAGTTGATTTTGTAAACCGAATTCCGGATGGCGGCGTTCCAGGATCGGGTGGTGCGGCCTTCGGCGTGCTGCTTGATGAGATGGATGAGGAGGATTTCGGCGTAGCTGAAGACCTTGTTGATTTTGTCGTCGCGGCTCATCTCCTCCATCTCTCCGATCAAGTTGAGGGCCTCGGCATAGTTTCCCTGCTCCATGAAGGCGCGCAATGTCTGGAGTTCTTCCATTTAAATCTCCCGAAAGAAAAAGTTGCTTTTCGATTCATCAATACCATAAGCAGGCAGGGTGGAAAACAAAAAACCGGGTTTTCCGACTTCGGAAAACCCGGTCTTGTTTGATGGCATCCGCCGATTGGGGCCGCCGTCACCCCTCTTCCGCGTGAAGGAACACGCGACTCAGCCGTTCCCATCCCAGGGCCGGCAGGCTGCCGAAGATGTCGTTGCCCAGGTAGCCGCCGTCGGCCGCCAGGGGGGCGACCTCCTCGATCATGCCATAGAGGCGGTCCACCTCGGATCTCAATGTCTCCCGGGATTCGCCGCCCATTTTCAGGGCCCGCAGATCGCCGCGCAGATTTTTGGCGTGGACCCGCATCACCCATCCGTCCGCATAGGGGGCGTCGTTGGCCAGACCTCCCTGCTCCCGCAACTGGGGGTTGATGTCGGTTACGACCCCCGTCACCGGGGACAGGAGCGCGGCCCGGTTTCCGCCGCGGCGGACGACGATGTGACCCCTGCCCTGTTCCACCGGTTTGCCCACCAGGGGCGCTTCGATGGCGTCGGGCGGTCCGATGAGGCGGAGCGCGAAGTCATCCAGGCCCACCCGAACCGTGCCGCCGTCCTCGATCTTCAGCCAGGTGTGGCCGGGGTGGAAGTAATAGCCCTGGGGAAGGCGGAAACCCTCCACGTCGAGGACATCCACCGGCCTCACCACGGTCCGGACAGTGTAGTGATCCTGGAAATACTGATCGAATTCGCAATCCCGGCAGCTGTAATCGTGGTTGCAGGCGCGGAACGGGATGCAGTTTTTCATGTGGTGAACGCAGGGGCGTTTCCACTGGGGCAGTTTCCGGAGTTCGTCTTTCCAGAAGGTGATGCGGCCCCGTTTCCCCTCCGGATGTCGGCCGGATAGCCGGAGCCGGCGGTTTTCCAGGGCGACCCCGCGCAACGTCCGGTCGTACCGGCAAGCGGCGCATTCGAAATCGATGGCGCATCGTTTTTCCCCGACGACGCCCGCCTGCATCCAGAAGCACCGCGGCAGGGAAGCGTTGGAACCGTTTTGTGTTTGGAGTGTTAGCATGGGGCATGCCTTTCGATGAGACGGAGGCGGCGGGGCCGTGTGGACCCCGCCCTCCATGTGACGATCACGTCGATGGATCAGGTCTTGAGGAATCGGTTGGTCAGGTTCTTCCATCCCAGATCCGGCAGGTTGCCGAAAACGTCGGCCTGCAGGAGACCGCCGTCGGCCGCCAGGGGGCCGGCCACTTCTTCGATCATGGATTCCAGGGCCGTCACCTCTTCGCCCATCCAGTTGAAGCTCTTGTCTTCCGCCATAAGGGACGACACGGATTTCTTGATGTCGCCGGTGCGAACCAGGAAGAGCCATCCGTCCCCATAAGGATCGCGATTGGCCTGTCCCGGATTTTCCCGGATATTATGGTTGACTTCGGTGATCACGCCGCCGACCGGGGACAGCACGTCGGCGAGGTTGTCCTTTCGCTTCATGCCCCATCCGGGTTTGTCCGGATCGAATTCCTTGCCCATGAGGGGCAGGTCGAAGGCATCCGCTTCGCCCAGAACCTTGAGGGCGAAATCGTCGATGCCGATGCGGATGGAGCCGCCGCTTTCGATCCGGGCCCAGGTATGGCCGTTGTGGAAGTGATAGTCCACGGGAACGTCGAATCCCTTGATCGACTGGATTTCGAAGGGGGTGGACTTGGTCTTGGCCGTCCAGACATCTTCGAAAAACTGGTCGAATTCGCAGGAGCTGCATTCGTAATTGTGATGACAGACGCGGCTTTCCACGCGGTTTGTCAGGCTGTGGCGGCAGTGCCGGTGCATGGCGGCGCGCATCCGCATGGCGTCCTGCCAGCTCATCTGTTTGCCTTCCGCCACCTTTCGATGCATGGCGTGATCGTACTTGCAGGTGGTGCAATCGAAGTAATTGTTGCAGCTCTTGAACTGGGTCAGCCCCGCCTGCATCCAGACGCAGGGGTTGTTGGTTTTGGCGTAATGATCGGGTTTCACCATCCAGACCTGCCCGCCCATCACGACGCCGATTTCGCCTTCCTGGCCCAGATCGTGGTAAGCGCCTTTTCTGTAGGTGGTCCCGAATCCCAGCCGGCTTTTCTTGGTTTCTTTCCGTGTCATGGTGATGACCTCCTTATTAAGTTGGTGTATTTTTAAATCGAACTCTTGATCTGTCGATCGCCTTGTCTTGTTGCTATCTTAACAGAGCAAAAGCGATGCCAGGATTAGAAATATTTTTTAAGTAATTGGAATTATATGTTATAATAATTTGACTCCGTAAATGACGGGTCGATGGCGAGTTTAAAGTGTGGGAATATCCATCATATGCAGGCCTAAAGAAATGAGATAGGGTTGGATTGTGTATAGATAGCAGATAGTTACGGAAGTGTAGGGAAATGCAACAGGATGTTGAATTTTACCTCATTAAATTCAATATTCTGAATTGATTGTGTATACTCAAATTCGAAAAAGCCCCGGAGCGGTGAAACTTTTTAAACGAAACTTGACGCACCGCCAGTTTCAATATATTATTACAAATTGAAATTACAGGTATATTTATCCCGGGTCGCTTAAAGCTGCCGGTTTAGCGGACGCCATGGACGTCAAAAACCAAAAAGAGACAACGGCGCGAAACGCACTGCCCCGAACGCATATCGATATCACGCGCAGAACATGGCGCAATGTTCGGAGGGGGCTGTCGAGATGCTTGCGGAACAGCGAAGACCGCCGCCGATGCCTTGAATGGTGTGGAAAGTTCCCGGATTTCACGGATGCCTGGGTTGAGATTCTGGACGGCCGGCATAAAAAAATGGTCGATATGGCGCTCGCAACGGAAGACTACTTCGATCTGCCGCCGCCAGCCCTTGCCTGGTGGGAACGGATTATCCAAAACCATCCGTTTTCAGCCATTTTCGCGCGGGAAAGATATGCCGCACTGTTGAAAAAACGGGAAATGAAAAAGAAGCGGGCATGAACCTGGATCAGTTTTATCATATCGCGAGAGCATCGTGCGCCGTGGCGGCGGTCGAATACGTGACGGTTTTCGGTTCCAACGCGATTCTTCCGTGGCTCAATGATATGGGTATCCAAGACATGAGGCAATTTCTCGATCCCGACATTGTATCCAGAGAACTGGATCTGTGCGTCGGCGACGGCGCCGATGACGAACTGAACTTGCTCGTTGACGGAACGCTCGGCGAACTGAGCCAATTCGACGAGACGTTCGGCGTCTATGCCCATCCGAATCCGATCGAGGGGCTTTTTCAGGCGCCGCCCTCGTGGCAAAAGCGGATTCGGATTGTTAAGGAGCCAAAAAGCAACGTCAACATCGTCGTTCCGCATTACCGGGATTTGGCCGCATCCAAGATTATCACCGGTAGGCCGAAAGACATGGACTTCGCCCTTGGCGTCGTCCGTGCTTTTGATAACGACGCGGATAAAATTCTGTCACTTGTTGAAGCTTATATGGATGAACATCCCAACGACTATCAAAAGGTGTCGGCGCACCTTGATGTTTTTAGGCACAAACATTTGGAATCAGAGACATAAAGCCGACCATTCGATTCTATTCCCGCACATGGCCGATCTCTTTCCTTCATTCACGCATTCCCGCGGACAAGTTCCAAAACGGCGATCTCTGGAAAACAGTTGAAGCGGATGGGCAGCCCGGCCCATCCGATGCCCCGGGAGATGAACAACTGGGTCCTTTCGGTTTGCATCAGTCCGGAGATATATCGCCCGTTTCGCACCGGCAATTTGGGCGGCGCAATGAAGGGGATCTTGACTTGGCCGCCATGGGTATGCCCGCTGACGACGAGGTCGACCGTTGTGTGGAAAGCGGCGTCGGCCGTATCCGGATTATGAGCCAGCAGGATTTTGCAAGCATCGGCGGGAACCCCTTTGAACGCCGCATCGACCCGTTCCTCATCGGTCTGATGGTCCCCTGCCCCGCCGATCCAGATGCGGCTGCCCCCGATTTCAATGGGAATGGATCGGTGACGCAGGCTCATGCCGCTTCGGGTCATCCGGTTGAGGGATCGACCGAAGCCGAGATAATGATCGTGATTCCCCAAAACCGCCCAGACGCCCGCCGGCGCGTGCAGTCGCTCTAAATGCGCCCAAACCGCGTCGATATTGTCGATGTTCCCTCTGGCATGCACGAAATCGCCGGTGCAGGCGATCAGGTCCGGCTTCAGATCGTTCACCCGGCGGACAACCCCTTCGAGAAAGCGGTCCGGCATGAAAAAGCCGTAGTGGAGATCGGTGATTTGGGCGATCCGGAAGCCGGTAAAAGGCGCCGGCAGCCGGGAAAGCGGGACGCGATAGGTATTCACCTCAAAGAGATACGGCTCGAACAATACCGGAATCCCGGCGACCAATCCGCCGAGTTTCAGCGCTTTTCCCATCTTTTCCAGAAACGTCGTTCGGACCACGGTCATTGCCTTTGGGGTGCGGGGTGGATGTGATGACAGACGGACTATAGACATTCCCGCCGGCCGGTTCAAACCCGTAATGCATGGAGACCGCATAAAAGAATTGACTGAGAACACTTTTTCCTCTAATCTAAACGTGTAACGTCTATTTATCCTTTGATTTTCGACCCTAATCCATAAATCGTCGAACAGGGACCCTCTCCCATGACCTTTTCATGTTAGCGTTATGACGAAGAAAAACTGGGCAGGACTGGCGATCCTCGTCATCGTGGCCATCGTCGCATTCGCTCTGGACCATATCGGGCGCGACCAGCAACCGCGCCGCTATGTCATCCACTTCAGCGCCGGTCTGGATATGGAGCCGGGCGCGGCCAGCGCCATAGACCTTGTCGCCGCCCGAATGCGCGAAAATCCCGATTATACCGCCCTGGTAAAAGGCCACTCCGGAACGAGAGGCGATCCCGAAATCAATCACAATTTAAGCCGGGACCGGGCCGAGTCGATTGAATCCGAACTGGCCCGAAAGGGCGTCGATCCGGATCGCATCGAAACCTTTGCCCTGGGCGGCAAGGAACCGCTGGAACGGCTTCCCGACGAAGGCAGCCGGTCTTACAGCCGCCGGCTTCGGCGGGTGGAGATCGTCCTTAAAAAGCTTTAGAATTCATTTAATTGCAACCTGCTAAGGAGTGTCCCCATGCGCATCCGCAATATGCTTCCCATCATTTTTCTCCTGGTGATCTGCGGTCCGGCCCAGGCCTTCGACTACGTCGAGATGCCGCCGCTTTCGGAGAAAATCTCCCCTAAAATCCGGGACTGCCGTCCGTCGGACGATCTGACCGTTCCCCTGCGCGCCTCCGGGGCTCATGTTGTTCCGTTGTTCGGCAACGGTTACGAACCGGAGACCGCGCCCGACAGCCTTTTCGGAAAACAGGGGCTCGACATCCGCCTGATCCGGAAAAACAGCATCGCCGAGCAGTTGACGGATTACATGGCCTGCGACATGCCCGTCATGGTCGGAACCCAGGGGATGATCAACATGGCCGCGGACATCACCGAGGCCGACCCCCGGACGAAAATGGTGGCCATCTATCAGCACGCCTGGTCCAACGGCGCGGACGCCCTGGTAGTGCGGGACCGGATCAGGACCCCGGAAGATTTAAGCGGGGCGCGGATCGTGACCCAGGCATACGGCCCTCATCTGGAATACATGACCCGGGTTCTGGCCGACGCCCGGCGTTCCGTTGCGGAAAAAGGCGGCGCCTGGGCTCCGCCCAAAATCCTTTATACCAAAGACCTGCTCGGGTTCGAATCCCACACCCCGGGGCGGGCCTTCCTGGAAGACAACGGCCTGGACGCGGCCTTCGTGGTCAAGCCGGACGCCCTTGCGCTGACCAGCGGCGGGACCACGGGCACCGGCGCCGAGGGGTCGGTGCGGGGCGCCAACATCCTGCTTTCCACCAAATCGGCCAGCCGGCTTCTGTCGGAAGTCTATGTGGTTCGGAAGGATTTTTTTGAAGAAAACCGAGGTCTTTTAAAGACCTTTGTGGACGCTCTGTTCAAGGCCGAGGAAAAAGCCCGGGAAAACGTCCTGAAGCTCATCGTGGACTGGGAGGCCGTGGCCCGGCATCTTCTGGATGATCCCGGAGCGACGAAGGAAGCCAAATCCCTCTGGGCCGATGTGGAGACCGTCGGCATGAGGGGCAACGTGGATTGGGCCGACGCCGGCAATCCCCGGAGCTTTAAGGCCATCAACAATGAAATCCAGAGCGCTTTTGTCCAGCGTGGATTTATGAAATCCGCCCACGCCTTCGCCACGGCCGACTGGGATTACGGCAGCCTGTCCGGCGGGCTGTTCGACCAGCGCCGGGCGGAACTGCCGGGGTTCGACAAAAGCCGGGCCAGCAAAGTGGTGGAAGACCTGAAAAAGAGCGGGGATCTGGATAAAGAGACCCTGTTCGAGTTCAACATCCAGTTCAAGCCCAACCAGCAGGGGTTTTCCGCAGACCGGTATCAGGACGAGTTCGGGCGGGTCATCGAACTGGCTTCGACGTATGGCGGGGCGGTGCTGACCATCGAGGGCCATTCCGATCCCCTCAATTACCTTCGGAAAAAGGCCAAGGGCGCGCCTCAGCACGAACTTCGCTCCATTCGCCAGGCGGCCAAAAACCTGAGCGTCAACCGGGCCATGTCCGTGCGGGACGCCATCATCGATTTCGCCGACGACCGGGGCGTTTCCATGGACGAATCCCAGTTCGTCACCGTGGGATACGGCATCACCGAGCCGAAAACCGGCATGTGCGGCGGCGACCCCTGCCCGCCCAAGACCGAGGCGGAATGGCTGTCCAACATGCGGGTCAATTTCCGGATCGTCCAGGTGGAAGCCGAGGCGTCGGTTTTTACGCCGCCCAATACATGGTAGGAGACTGATACATGAAACGCCTATTCTTCCTGACCCTGTTTACGTTTCTCGTTGTCTTCGCTTCAAGTTGCGGCGAGGAAGAGCCGCCCACCCGCGCCGAAAAGCCGCGGATTCCAAAGGAGACCGCTCAGCGGCCCGATGTGTATACTGTGGCCGAGGTCAAATCGGCGACGTGGCCCTCTCCAGGCGATGCCGAAATCCGCCAGTTCGATCCGGTCCCCACCCGGGCCAACTACCTGGCGGTGCTGGACATGAGCGGCTCCATGGGAGACGCCGACTGCGCCGGCCAATACGCCAGCAAGGCCGACGCGGCCCGGGCTGCGCTGGGGGCCTGGCTGCAAAGCGTTCCCCGGACAGCCAATATCGGCCTGGTGGTCTTTTCCGGCGGACAGGTGTCCCTCGATGTGCCGCTGGGGGTGAACAACCGGGAAGCCTTCATGCGGGCGGTGGCCGAAACCCAACCTTCCGGCAAGACCCCGCTCCGCGACGCCGTGGCCATAGCCCACGGGGAGCTGGAGCGCCGGGCCCGCTACCAGCAAGGCTATGGCGACTACCGGATCGTGGTCATCACCGACGGAATTCACAGCGAAGGCCAGGATCCCCGGCCCGCGGTAAGCGACATTCTGAACAACCCGGCCAACCCGGTGCTGATTTACACCATCGGCTTCTGCATCGAAGCATCCGCCCTCCACCAGCCGGGCCGCACCATGTACCAGAGCGCCAGGAACCCGGAGGAATTGTCCGGCGGATTGCAGCGGGTCCTGGCGGAATCCCAACAATTCGACGCCATAAAGGAGTTCGGAAGCCATGCGGATTAAAGATCTCCCCCGATTCATCGCCGTTGCCGTCGTCGCGGTTTTATGTGTGTCCGCCCTTCCCCGCCCGGCTATAGCCAGCCAGTGGCAGCGGAAACCGGACATCATCATCGGCTGGACCGCCTGGGCCGACGCCGAAGTGATCTCCAAAATGGCCGCCATGGTTCTGACCAAAGGCATGAACCTCGATGTGGAGCTGACCCTGTCGGACATCTCCGTCCAGTACCGGGGCGTGGCCAGCGGGGATCTGGATGTCATGCTCATGTCGTGGCAGCCCAAAACCCATGAAGACTATCTGCGCCGGTACGGCGCCGATCTGGTGGACCTGGGGACCCTGTACGAGGACGCCAATCTCGGATGGGTGATTCCCGACTACATTCCCAAAGAGACGCTCAACGCCATTCCCGATCTGGCCAAACCGGAAATCCGGGCGGAACTGGACGGAAAGATCCAGGGCATCGGCGCCGGCGCCGGGATCATGGCCCTGAGCCGCAAGGCCCTGTCGGCCTACGGCCTCGACTACGAGTTGCTGACGGGCAGCGGGCCCGCCATGGCCATGGAAATCGGCAAGACGGTCCAAAAGAAAGGATACATCGTGGCCACGGGCTGGCGTCCCCACTGGAAATTCGCCGCCTATCCCCTCCGTTACCTGGAAGACCCCAAGGGCATCTTTGCCGGGGCCGAATCGGTCCACGCCATGGCCCGGAAAGGCTTCAAGGAGGATCATCCGCAGGCGGCCGCTTTTTTCAGCCGGATGCATTTCACCCTGGACGAACTGGAAACGATCATGGCCGACGCCCGGAAGACCTCCCACCGGGAAGCGATTCTGGAATGGGTCAAAGCCAACACCGACACGGTGACCTACTGGATGACGGGAACGCGACCGTGACCGCCGACCCGTATTTGCGCGGCAGCGGCGACCCGGGGAAGGAATGGACCCGGCCCATGCTGGCCGGCCTGCTGAGCGCCGGCCTGTTTCTTTTTTTCCATTACGGCCTGGTTTTTCCCCGTCGACTGATCGTTGGGGAATTCGTCTGGTCCCTGATCCTGGCGGCCGCCGGCTATGTCGGCATCCTGCTGCTGCTGCCCAAACCGAAACGGCTGGCGGACGAACTGGCCGATATCGCCGGCGAGATCGGCATGGATGGCGCGCAGATGGCCGAACTCCTCCAGACCAGCAACGCCAAAATTGCGGCCATCCGGGAGATCAATGCCGATATCTCCGGCGAAACCCATGACCGGATCGAACGGATCGCCCGATCGGCGGAGCGGATCATCGCGGGCTTCAGGGAGGATCCCGAAGACGTCCACCGGTCCTGGAATTTTCTCTACCATTATCTGGACGCCACGGTGGAAATCGTTCGGCAATATCGGGAACTCCGCCGCAAAGCGGGCGGGGCGAAAGTCCAGGCCGTGCTCGACAAGTCGGAGGCGACGCTGGCGGAAATCGAAGACGTTTTCGAACGACAATATCAGCGGAACCTGGATAACGAGGCCCTCTCCCTGGACGTGGATCTGGACGTGCTCCGGCGGATGATGAAAAGCGAAGGACTGTAACTCTTTAAACGGAAAGACCTCATGGAAAACACCCCCTCATTGCCCGAACTGAAACCGATGCAGGCGCCTGACGGCGGCGACCTGGTCAAAGCCGACGGCGACGTCGCGCCCTTAGACGCCCTTTCGCCGGAACAACGCAAACGGGTGGAAGACCTCATGGCGACCATCGATCTGTCCGACAGCGCCGCCGTCCTTTCTTTCGGCATCGAGCCCCAGCGGGAAGTCCGGCAGGTCAACGAAGAGATGCTCAAAGGGGTCCGCAATAAAGACACCGGCCCGGCCGGCCAGGCCCTCAGCAACATGATGGTCCAGATCCGGGGCATCGAGACCGCGGATCTGAAACAGGGCAAAGAACCCGGATTTTTCGCGCGCCTGTTCGGCAGGATGAGCCCCATCGTCCGGTTCATGCAGCAGTATGAAACCGTGGAAAACCAGATCCGGCGCATCGAAAAGGAACTGGAAGAACAGCGCCGGAAACTGCTGCGGGACGTGACCATGCTGGACCGGCTCTATGAATCGACGCTGTCTTATTTCCACGACCTTGAATTTTACATCGCGGCCGGCAAGATGCGTCTTGCCAAAGTGGACGCCGAGGAGATCCCCGCCGCCCGGATGAAGGCCGAGGAAAGTAAGAGCCCCATCGACGCCCAGAACCTGCGGGACCTCCAGACGGCCCGGGACGACCTGGAACGCAAGGTCCACGACCTGATGCTGACCCGGTCGGTGGTCATGCAGAACCTGCCTTCCATCCGGATGACCCAGGAACTGGACAAGAGCCTGGTGGGCAAGATCCAGAGCGCGGTGCTCAACACCATCCCTTTGTGGAAAACCCAGCTCGCCCAGGCCGTGACCATCTTCCGGACCAAAAAGGCGGCCGGCGCCCTGAAAGCGAGCAGCGATCTCACCAACGAACTGCTGGAAGCCAACGCCGAGAACCTGGCCCAGGCCAACCGGGAAGTGCGAACCGAGGTGGAGCGCGGCATTTTCAGCATCGACAGCATCGAGCGGGCCAACCAGCAGCTCATCGCGTCCATTAAAGAAAGCATCGACATCGCCGAAGAGGGGAAACAGCGCCGGGCCGAAGCGGAACAGCGGCTGCTCCAGTGCGAGACGGAGTTGAAAGAAACCCTGATGCGGGCGATGTGAGGCATTTCAACGACGACATTTGTCTTGTCGGCGTGGAATTCGACGGGACCGAGCGGCATATCGTTCGGTTTGAATGAAAACATTACCTCAGCCTGGAGATATTCGACATGATTGATTTTGTCAAAACCGATGAGCGCATCCGGCTGGAAGATTATGAAAAGATTACCTTTCTTTCCAACGCTGTGGATACACTGAAGGAAAAGGCGGGGGCTCTGGTCCCTCCCCTGCGGGGCCGGACCATCTGGATGGTCAACTCCACCGCCCAGGGCGGCGGGGTTGCCGAGATGTTGCCCAAAATAATCTCCCTGTGTTGCGACCTGGGGCTTGACGTCCGGTGGGCGGTGATCGGGTCCGACCGGAAAGAATTCTTCTCTCTGACCAAAAATATCCACAATCTTATTCACGACGCGGGCAAAATGAACCTTGGAACAGCGGAGAGGGAGATCTATGAGGCGGTGAACCGGGAAAACGCCGACGACCTCAAGCCCCATCTGAAGCCGGGGGACATTCTCATTGTCCACGATCCACAGCCCATGGCCCTGGGGCACATGCTCAAAGCCGAAATGGACATCCACGCCATCTGGCGGTGCCACATCGGGGTGACGGCGGATACCGACCGGACCCGCCATGCATGGGATTTCCTCGCGCCCTACTCGGAGGGATATCAGCAAACCGTTTTTACGACGGCGGAATATGTGCCGGGGTATCTCCACGATAAATTTCGCATCATCTATCCTGCCATCGATCCTCTGAACCACAAAAATCGTGATCTTGAACCGGTGAAACTCACCGGGATCATGTGCAACTCCGGGCTCGCCAAGGATCACCAGCCGGTGCTGACCCCCCCCTTCGATCATCCTGTCCGGCGAATGCAGAAAGACGGGAGCTTTGCCCCCGCCACCCATAAAGAAGAAATCGGGTTGATGTACCGCCCCATCGTCACCCAGGTCTCCCGGTGGGACCGCCTTAAAGGCTTTTTACCTCTTCTGCAGGGGTTCTCGGAGATGAAACGACGGGCCGGAGAGCGGCTGGAAAGCGAGTGGGAATGCGGCCGGCACAAGCGGCGAATGTCGATCGTCCGGCTGGTTCTGGCGGGACCCGATCCTGATTCCATCCAGGATGATCCCGAGGGCGTCGAGGTGATGGAGGAACTGAAAGGCGCTTACATGTCCCTTCCGGAGCCGGTGCAACGGGACATCGCCATCCTGGCCCTGCCCATGGCGTCGAGAAAGGAAAATGCGCTGATCGTGAACGTGCTTCAGCGGGCATCTTCCCTGGTCGTTCAAAACTCGCTCCAGGAGGGGTTCGGACTCACCGCCACCGAAGCCATGTGGAAACGGAAGCCGGTGCTGGTTTCCAATGCCACCGGCCTCCGCGAGCAGATCGACGACGACGTGAACGGCTGCATTAACCAGCATCCCGAAGACGTCGACGGCATGGCGGATCAGCTGGAATCGATCCTCCAGAGCCCCCTGGATCGTGCGCGCCTGGCCAACAACGCCCAGCGGAAAGTCTATGCAAAATTCCTCGTTTTCTCCCAGGTGGCTGAATGGCTTGAGACCATGCGGGACGTGGCCGATCGCAGATCGCGCCGATGAACCGGCGGCATCCGCCTAAAAAACCAGGCCGTGCAGGACAAGAAAATAGAGGATGCTGCAAATCATCAACGCGGCGCAAGGCGCCAGAAGCTGCCGGTAGACCGGCCCCAGACTGGTGTGGAAATATTCGTTGGTGAGCAGCAGGCAGAGGTGGAGCGGTGAAAAAAGCACCCCCACAAACCCGCAGGCCAGGGCCAGCATCATATAGGGCAGAAGATACTGGCTTTCCCCGAAAGTCCCGATCAGTGAAATGAGGATGGGAAAAGTGGTGCCGACGAAGGCGATGGTGATGCCCACCACCGCCCCCACCAGAAAGGGCAGAAGGATGGCAATGGGCATCAGGGGAATGCGCCACCGGACGAACTCCTCGCTCACCGCCGTGACCGCCTGGCTGTCTTCCAGCATCCCCTTGAAGATGAGGATCGAGGCGATCATGTAGAACATCCGGAGCAGTTCCGGCTTCAGCAGGATCGCTTTTTTCCCTTCTCCGGAAAACCGATTGACCCGCCATACCCATCCGACGGCCATCATCAGGGCCAGAATGAGCCCCAGTTCCTTGGCCACCGAGGCTCCTTTCCCCTGCAAAACAAGGGAAAAGAGCGACCCGAATCCCAGGCCGAAACCGATGGCGATCAACACCGGCGTCAATTCCTTGAAAAACGCCCGGGTCTGTGCGCGCCTCGATCCATTGAGCTGGACCGGACCCCCCAGATAGCCTTTGAGGGGCCAGAATCCGGCAGCTGCGGCCACCAATGTCAGTGGGAAAAGAAAAAGAATAAAAATCCAGATATCCAGCCCGGCCATGGCCGTGGTCAGCAGCACCCCCGGATAGAGGGGCCACCAGTATTCCCAGATGTGACGAAACCAGTAGTTGGTGTAACTGAGCTGGGCTGCGGAAAGTCCCCGCTGGGCTCCCAGGTGCTTCACCATGGGCGCTGAAAAAATCGCACCGCCCGGCATGGGCAGCAGCCCGATGAGGGCCGGAAATAAAACGAGATTGAGCCCTGGACTACGGATCAACCCCCGGAACCGATCCAGGAGCCGCTGCATCTGCCCGGCCGCCTCCAGGCTGTGGCTCAGCACCAGAATGAGGCAGACCACGCCGGAAAGCGCAAGGGTTTTGGGATGGACCAGGGAAAAGAAAGCGGATTGGATGATCGAAATCGGGCCGAGTCCGAAAATGAGCCCAAGCAGGACGGCGCCCATCATGAAGGCGTTGCCCAGGCTCACCTTTTTTCTCATGGCCACGAGGACGATGCAGAAGATCAGAAGGACCCGAACGACGGCGGGGATGGACTGGATAAAGGGCATGGTTTATCGGTTTCCTGAGGTTGAAAATGAGGGATTCGCCATCAGAAGGTAAACAGCTTGATTCCCGGCGCCAGCAGTCCCTCCGCCACGTCGGGGGGCGCCGCCTGGCCGACGCCGTCGATAAGTTCCAGGGTCGATTTGCCGTTGTTGGCCAGGTAAAACGGGCAGACCTCCACCTTCACGCCATTGTTGATCAGGTTTTTCATCAGCATTTTTGGCGACTTGTCCAAAGGTTTCAACACCACGTCCCTTGAGCTGTGCAGCGCCAGATCGCCCCCCTCGTCGCAGAGCAGCACCCGCACGGACCGGCCCTTGGACAACACCTGGCTGGCCAGGGACATGGCCACCATCTGGGTCTGGGGAGCGCCGGAGGTGACCACCATGAAGATCCCCTTGATCTCCTCTGAGGAAGCGGCGGCGGACCGGGAACTCTCTGAAAGGGGGTCGGCAACGCCGTCGGCGCCCCCGCCGTCCAGCGGTCCCTCGATCCGGACCCCATCCTCCCGGTTGGAAAGCGGCTCGGGCCCAATGCTCCGGGCGCTCTTCCCGGCGCCTGACGTATTGTTTTTCAGTAAATAGAGGACAAAGACGACCAGCACAACCGCCATGCCGAGAAAGGCCAGCACGTCTGAATCTTGATGTTCGCGGTATTCCATAGCGGTCTGAATTCCAGATCTCCCTCTATCCGGTTGCGCGGCAGGGCCGACAGAAGACCTTCCAAATAACAGAAGGAAGCACTAAAATCAATGGGGAGGTAATCGGGCTGTGGATGGATGGTGGAATGCAGGGGAAAAAGCCAAACACAATCGCCTCCCGCAGGGCATGATTTCCTGCGGGAGGCGGCAATCAAAGCGCTGACGGCCGGAAGCTATTTCACCGTCGCCAGAAACTTCTCAAATGCCGGCAATGCCGGCTTGCCGTCGATGGTCGTGATGCCCTCCAGCCATCCCTTGTAGATCTCCGGGTGATCCTTGATCCACAGCAGGCCGGCCCGTTCCGTGGTCAGGCGCTTGTCCTCATGAAGGTTGGCCATGATCTGGTTCATCATGGGGATGGGGAATTTGAAATTGAGCAGGAATTCGCCGAGATTGGGATGATCCTTTGCAAATCCTTTCCGGGTGTTGGTGTAGATCGTCGCGGTACCGTCGTTTTCCCCGAAGGTTTCGGCGGTGCTGCCGGACAGGTATTTCATGTCGAGGATTTCGTTCATGTAGTGCGGCGCCCAGCCGAGAAAGACGACCCATTTGCCGTCCCGCATAAACGATTGAACCTCGGACAGCATGGCGACCTCGCTGGAGGGAATCAGTTCGAATTTTCCCAATCCGAACATGTCGTTGTCCATCATCTTCTGAATGATCAGATTGCCGTCGTTGCCCTCTTCGATGCCGTAGATCTTGTAATCCAGCTTCTCGCCGTATTTGGCGATGTCGGAAAAATCCTGGAGTCCGGCCTCATAGACGTAGGTCGGCACGGCCAGGGTGTACTTGGCGCCGGGCATGCTGGCCACGTATTTGATCACGCTGCCGTCCTCGAAAAACTGGGTGGCGATGTTGGCCATGGAAGGCATCCAGTTGCCGAGGAAAAAGTCGGCTTCGCCGATGGAAAGGGCCTTGTAGACGATGGGTACGGACACCATCATGTAAGAGGCGTCGTAACCGAGGCTTTCCAGGATATTGACGGCGAGTTCGCTCTTGACGGTCACCCCGGTCCAGCTCACGCTGGCGATTTTGATCTCGTCGGCCGCTGCCGCGGGGCCGGCGCAGATGAAAGAGGCTGCGAGGAGGATGACGACAATCAGGTTCTTTGGGTTCAATCGGTTCATTTTCTTCTCCTTTTCTTGGCATTGAAAGTGCAAAAACGCGCCGGATCAATGGTCATGCGTTTTCATCGCCCGTTTGGCGCTTCACATATTGTTATAGCAATTCTGAAAAAACATTCAAGTCAAAATATTTTTATCCTCGATTGATATCGACCATATCGTAGTAGATCAGAGACAAAATCACCGTCCATCCCACAAAATGGAACAGCGCCACGCCGAAGGGATCAAGGGTTTCAGCGATGGTGTTCAGCGTAGCGGAGATCAGAAAAACGCTGGATACGAGCAGCAGCACCGCCATGATGTGGGTAAAAACATGCATCATGGCATTTTTTTGTTCGCCGTAGCGGGTGGTCGTCCATATCTGAATGAGCGTCGACCAGATGATGGGAACGGCAACAAAATAGAGCAGCAGATTCTGCTCTTCCGGAAAGGTATAATCCCGGTAAAATTCAAAATACCAGATACCGGCAATGGAGATGATCAGATCGCGGACGGCAACGAAAAGGGCCATGATGGTTTCTCCGGCGTTATCGACTGTTGATCAGGATGATGGCCGCAACCCCGATGGCCAGCGCCGTCAGCTTCCGGCGGGATGCACGCTCCCCGAAAATGACGAAGGCCCCGAGAAAACTCAGCATCACCACGGAAGCGCTGATGGTGGGAAACACCACCGAACTCTCCCATCCCGGCTGGGCAATGGTCCGGATCATGAAATAGAGGGAGCCGTAATTGTTGATGCCGAGCAGGATCCCCGCCACCCAATCCTTGCGGCGGCAGGGGGTCTCCCTCCTCGCGAGTTTGTAAATCAACACGCCCAGACCGGACAGAAAGGCGAATCCGAACGCAACCATCAGATACCCGTGGTAAGTCATCCGGTCGAGGTGATGGACCTGGACGTATTTGGCAAGGATGAGGTTCATGCCGAAGGAAAAAAACAACAGAATGGGCAGCGGCTGAAGGCCGGCCCCGACCGCTTCGGAGGCATCCTTTTCAACGGAACTGAGGTAGAGCGCCGCGACGGCGATGCCGATCCCCGCGAGCTTGAGCGCATGGGCCGAATCGCCATAGAGAAAAAACGCCGTGATCGTCGGCAGGATGACGGCCAGCCGGGCCGCCAGCGCTGCCACCCCTACCCCGTTTTTCCGCGTCGTGGCCGACATGAGAAAAAACGATCCGATCAGCAGCGCGCCCTGAAGCATGGAGAGGACAAGCAGGTTCGGGCCGAGGCACTGCCCGCCCGGGGACGTCCGCTCCATCGAGAGATATCCGATGATAATGCACGCCAGGTAGTTGACGACGATGGCCGGAAGCACCGCGACATCCAATCTTTGAAACGCCTTGAACATCAGGTGATTGATCGTGGAGCAGAGAATGCTGAGGGAGAGGAAGGTCAATAATAATCCCCCACCACCGTAAACGCCCCCCAATACCCGGGATGGGGATAACGCTGCTTCACATGCAAAATCGCCCGGCGGAGGCTTTCCGCTTTGCGGTGGATGACGTACTGCCGGTAGAAGTTTTTGATGAGCATGGCCGTGGAGACGTCCGAGACCCGCCAGAGGCTGGAAACGATGGCGTGGGTGCCGGCGTAGAAAAAAGCGCGGTTGAGGCCGATGACATCGTCGCCGGCGGTAACGCGGCCCAGTCCGGTCTGGCAGGCGGAAAGCACCACCATGTCGGCGTTGATTTTCAGACCGAAAACTTCGGCGGCGGCCAGGTTGCCGTCGGCCTCATCTCCTTTGGCCAGCTTGATGGAGGAAAAGAGCGGGTTGATAGGGTCGAATTCGCCGTGGGAGGCCAGATGAATGATGCTGAAATCGGAGATGTTCCGGACCACCCATGCTTCGGTGGCCCGTTCTTCGGTCAGAACGGTAATGTCGGGGAAATTCCATCCGATGGCGCCCACCTCGTGTTCTGCAAAGGGCAGCGTCAGGGCGGGATCATCCAATTCGGGATTGCCGATGGCCAGCACCCTGGGGTTGCGGGTTTCGGTTCGCCGGCCCATGGTGTAATCGAGCAGGCTGGCCGTGGGCAGATAGAAGAGCGGGGTTTTCTCCACGACATATCCATCCGGCCCCAGGAGCGTCGCAAAGGAGAGGTAATGAAGGGCGTCGTGGGGGATGATCCCCACCATGTCGGCGCCGTCGATAGCGGCCGCCGCAGGCCTTATCAACCCGCTGTAGAGCCGCCGGGACGTCTCTTCCAGGGGTTCCAGGTTCTGGATCATCCGCCGGTAATCGAGGATGGTTCGGCCCAGCGTTTCCCGCCGCTGAGGCGTCCGAATCAACTCCAGCCCATCGGCTCGGACCGTCCACAACAGGGTCTCGTCTTCCGTCAGGTAGTAAGCGAGCAGCACGACCCCGGGCTCCAGCAGTCCGGTCAGTTCGCCGGCAGAAAGAGGCGACACTGAGACCAGAGAGGCGAGTTGGGGGTTCCGGGCCTGAATTTCCAGCATCAGATCGCTCAGCTCGTCCTGGAGACCGGCCAGGGACCGACGATGCAGCGCCCGCTCTTCTTCATCGGTTGCCTGGGCCAGCAGGGCTTCGGCCTCGGCAATGCGGGATTGCAAAACGGCCTGCCGTTCGTAGAGTTCCTGATCCATTCCATCGGCCAGGGAGAGCCGCTGATTTCCCAGCAGATCAATGAAGTTCCGGGCCCGGGACCGCTCGGCCACTTCGAAAGCGGCTTCGGGCCGGCCCAGATCGGCCAGCAGCACCACCAGGGTTTCATAGACGGCCCGCTTGTTGGCGATAAAGCTGTCCCGAAGTTGCTCGATCTTGATATCGGCCCGCATTCCCTCGATGACTTCAATGGATTGGTAGAGGAGGTCCAGGGCGGAGGGGCCGTCGTTTTTGTCGGACGCGATCCGGGCCAGACCATACAGAGCCCGCCAGGTCACCTCCCGCAGGGCCATGTCCCGCCCCATGGCCAGGGCGGATTCCCAGGCGACGGCGGCGGCGTCGCGATTTTCAAGCTGGAACGCCGCCTCCCCCAGTCCCAGCAGGGCCTTGGCCTCATTGATGCGGTTGCCGATGGCGCCGGCCTCCTCAACGGCCCGTTGAAAAAAGGGCATGGCCTCTCCGGGCCGCCCCATCCGGATCAGGGTCAATCCCTTGTTGCGATAGTCGTGGGCCAGGGCCCACCGGGACGCGATCCGCTCGTCGATGGCCAGGGCCGCGTCGAATTTTTCCATGGCCGCCTTATACCGGCCCATTTCCCGCAGGATCTGCCCCATGTTGTTGAGCGTTGTGGCGATTTCGTCGTCCCTTGCCTTGAGGCGGCCGGCGGTCTCCAGGGCCGTCGTCAACTCCCGCAGCGCCTTTTCGTAATCCCCCAGGGTCCACCAGATGAGCCCGGCGGTGTTGCGGGCGATGACCTGCATCAACGGCCAGTCATGAGACTGTGCGATGGCGTAAGCCTCCCGCTGAAGCCCGAAAGCCTCCTGGTACCGGGCCTGATACCAGGCGTTGTTGGCCTGCTCGATGAGGATCTTCGCCTTCAACCGCTCGCCGTCGGCAAGGCGTTTGGATAGATCCAGGGCGTCCGCGTAATGGCGGTCCGCTGCGGGAAAATTTCCCAGCAGCCGGTGACACCGCCCCATGTCCAGCAGCGCCTGGGCGGCGCCTTCAGGTTGATCGAGGTCCTGATGGATGTCCAGAGCCTTGCCGTAGTGCTGAAGGGCCGAGGCGTACTGGCTCAGTCTGAGATCCTGAATCCGGCCGATGTTGGTCTGCTGCCGGGCCATGAAGTCGTCTTTGCCCAGCCTTTGACTCAGGGAGGCTGCGGATTGAAAGTGGATCAGGGCCCGGTCGTATTCAGTGGCGTTTTCCAGGGCGATGCCCAGATTGGTCAGGGCCGCGGCCCGTTCCGGCGTCAGATCCAGGGCCGCCAGGGTTTCGGAGGCGGTTTCCAAAAGGGGGACCGCCTCGGCGTAGTTTTCATCCTGGGCATAGAGGACGCCCAACCGCAACATGGCCTCGGCGTGTTCCTTGGAATCGGGCCGGGCTGAAGCCCAGAGATCGGTCAGGGCCCCGGCGTGCTCGATGGCCTTTTCCAGGTTTTCAGCCCGGTAGGCGCTCTCGCGGCTCAATTCATGCAAAGCGGGCAGGTATTTGGAAAAAGCATCGACCTCCTCCCCGGCGATGCGCACGGCGCGTTCCAGAAGCGTCAGCGCCCGGGCCGGATGGCCGGATTCCAGGGCGCCTCTCCCCTCCTTGACATAGGCCGCAAATCGCTTCTTGCCGAATGCCGAGGCTTCGGCCGGGGTCATCCCTTTGTACCCTATGAGCCCCGCCGATCGGGCGGAGGCGATCTCCTTTTCTGAAAACGTCTGCTCCAGCGCGTCGGAAGCCGAGTCGCCCAGATAAGCGGACAGAAAATCCCGGATCAACGGTTTTTCCGCCCCTGAATCAGGGGCCAAGATCACAGAGGGAATACCGAAAAGGGCGGTCAGATGGGCGATCAGATCCCCGGCATCCGGCGCTGCATCGGACAGGAAGGCCAGAGAGACGTCGGGTTCATCGGAGAGAATCGTCTCCAGCCGTTGCCGCACGCCCTCTTCACCCAGCACCCCGATAAACCGCTGGGGCGCCTGGCCGGCCCGGGTGGGGGCGGTGGAAAAGAGATCGACCGGACGGGAGATCACCACGGTGTGATGGGGCGCCCCGGTCTCGTATCCTTCCGGCGGCGGGTCCATGGGCGGGATGGACAGCAGGGAGCGTCGGAACGGTTTTTTATTCGTAAAGCACCGCACCAGATGTGCGCCGCTCAGGACGGCCGTTGCACCGGGCAAGGGATCGAGGGCTTCCAATGCGTCGGCGGCGATGTAGTCGCCGGCGCCGGTGGCGATGCCCCCCCCTTTTTCTCCGGTCAGGTCTTCGGGCGTGAGGTTGAAAACCACGGGCGGCCGGTCCGGCGATCCCGGCCCGAAAACCCGGATCAGCCGGCCATCGGGGGGCAGCGCCGCCTGAACCGCAGCCGCATCCACGGGCGTTGGCCCGAACAGTGCGAGAATCCCCGGAGGGGTGCGCGGTTCCATCTGCTCCAAGGCCTGCCGGAAAGTCCCCTGGTAGGCAACGATGAGATCCGCATATCGGGCGTCGTCGCTTGTTCCGGCATCGTCGGCCGTGGCCGCAGATTCGATCTCCGCAGCCAGCCCCAAAAGGATCAGCAGGGTCTCGGTGGTGGTTTCGTCCGGCGAAAACCGGACGATCTCCGGCAGGTGTTCTCCTTCCTCGCCGATGACCCCGGTCAGCAGGGCCTTTTCCTGAACGAGCCGTTCATTCAAGTATTGACGCTTTTCCCCCTCGGCGACGCCGGCGTCGGCCCGGAGCTGCTGAATCCGTTCCAGCCGGCGCCTGAGCTTTAGCAGGCGCGCCTTATCCCCGGAGCTGATCTCTCCCAGGAGGAAGGCCATCCGATTGAACCGCTCCAGTTCCGAAATTTCTTCAGCCAGATTGAAGGCCGCTTCGGGCCCCTCTTCCGCCAGCCGCCGAACCACTAGCGGCTCAAAGGCCCGGACGATCTCCAGTCGGCGGCAGCCCGCCGCCAAAGCAGTGACCTTTCTGAGGGCGTCAAGTCCTTCTTCCAGCCGGCCCAGTCCTGCCAGAGCCCGCCATTCCAGGGAAGGCATGCGTCCCTTCCGCGCCGCCGTCAATGCGGCGTTGAACTGGTCGCTGGCGGGATCGGCTTCGTTCAAATCCAGCGCCACCCGGCCCAGATTGAGGTGGAGGGCGGCCAGAAGGGCCGGATGGTTCCGGCCTTCCGGGTCATTCGCTCCATCGAGAACCGAAAGGCCCTGATGAAAATGGCGGACGGCCCGCTCCTTTTGCCGGAACCGGGCCACATGGCCGGCCACCCCTTCCGCCGGCAAGGGAGAAATGTTCAGCCAATGAACTCCCATCCGGTTGTGATAAGCGGCCGCCGCCGCGGGGTCGCCGGGGATGGGATGGCGGGCCAGAAGATCCGTCGTGCGGCGGTCCACAGCCGTGAGATCGTCGCGCATACGGTCTGTGGCGGCGATGCCCAGGTCGACCAGGACACGGGCCATGTTGGTTGCGTTCAGGGCGGAACTCACCGGGTTGTTCATGCCCAGCGAAAGGTCGGCCGATCGGCGGAAATGATTGAAGGCCGCTTCATGCTTCTGACGGGCCTGGGCCAGATGTCCGGCCCTGTGGTGAAGGAGGGCCACGCCGTAGCGGTCTCCGATGGGCACGTCCCCTTCGAACGGATACTGGGAGAGCTGGCGGTCGAGGGCTTTGTGAGCCGGGTCCAGCCGCCCCAGTTCCGTTTGAATCCGATAGATGAAAGTTTCGGCCAGCCGGATCTCCTGAGCGGCGGTGAACCCGTGGGCCGCACCGGTGGCCCGAACCTCGTCCAGGGAGACTTGGAGATCGATGTTGAACAGCCCCCCTCCCTTCCGTTCCGCCGGTCTGGACGCGCCGTGCCGGTTGACCAGTTCGATGACCGAGGCGAAGTCCGTCAGGGCCTGATCGAGCAGATCGTCGCGGCCCTTTCCGGTCCGCTCTCCGGCCAGCAGATAGGCGTTGTAGGCCGCGGACCGCCGGTTCCGGGCCAGATTGTCTTTGTTGCCCAGCCGCTCGTTGAGGTCGTAGACGCTGGAAAAAAGATCCATGGCCTTTTCATGTTCCCCAGCCTCCTGATAGGCCAGCCCCAGGCGATCCATCATCTCGGCCTTGAGGACCGCCAGTCGCGTGGAAAACCGGAGGGCTTCGGCGGTCCGGAGCATCAAGGTCTCCAGGGTCTCACGGACGGTCCGGCCGGTTTCGCCCAATCCGTCCGATGTTTCGGCCAGGGCGATCACGCGGGGATTGAGCGCCTTCTGGCGGGCCATGAGGGCGGTCATGCCTTGTTCGTACCGGTCCCAACCATCTCCGGGCGGGGGCGTCACGTCGTCGGTCGTCAACCGCATCAGTTCCCGGTTGATCTCCGATGCCGCTTTGGCCAGGGCCTTTGCTTCAGGGGGCGGCGCTTCGGAGGTCAACAGCGGATGGAGGATGCGGTCCAGGACAAATCGGGTGATCCGGCCGAAAACGTCGGAGGCGCTTCTGGGGGACATGCGGTCGTCGATCAGGGCTACGGCCTTCTCAAAGGACGACAGGGTCTCTTCAGGGGCCCTGGCTTGAAAGGCGGCCGCACCCAGGCGACGATAGAAAAGGATTTCAGTGGCCGGGTCGTCAAAGGGTTGGTCGGCTTCCAGTCGTCGCGTATAATACTGGAAGGCGGTTTCGTAATGGTCCAGCAGAAACGAGGCGTTGCCCATGTTGAGCAGCAGATGGGCCCTATTGGCCGGGTCCTGCCGGGGGCTGCCGCTGTTGAGAAAATAGGCTTTTTTATAGGATTCCAGGGCCAGTTCCAGTTGCCCCTTCTGGCCGTGGACGGTCTCCAGCACTTCGAAGACATACCCCAGGGTCTGGTGATAATAGGAAACCCGGCCATCCAGGGCGATGGCGTTCATGAGCAACGCCCGGGACTCCAGCAGGGCCGAGTTTTCATCCAGATAAGTCAGACACAGCGCCGTCGCATAAACCGCCACAGGGTCGTCGGGTGCGGCGGTCATGCGGGCCCGGTAATCCGCCAGAACCTTGCGGATGTCGCCCATGGCCGCGGCGCACCGGATGTAGCCGCGATGGGCCGGGACGATGTCCGGATCATAGTCGATGAGTTCCTTGAATTTGGACCGGGCCGAAGGGATCTCTCCCAGCCGGAAGAGATATTCGCCGGCTGCTGCCGACTTCCGGATATACCCGTCCCGGGCCAGCCGGTAGATGTCGTCGGCATAGGGACGGGCGGCGATTTCGGTTTCATAGAGGGAAAGGGCCTGGCTGAATCGCTCCTCCCGGTAGAGAATTTCGGCCAGGGACAGCCGGGCCGCGGCGGTTCGGGGAGTGGGCGCCGAAAATGTCGACAGCACCTCCCGGAAGGCGTTTTTGGCCGACCCCCATTCGTCGGCGGCGAAATAAAGGTCGCCGATTCGGTTGAGGGCCCCGGCCGCCAGCAGGGGGTGATCGGTCTTGTTTTCGGCGGCAAGCCCCCGCAACCGACGCACCTGCCCGTCACGGTCCAGGTCTCCGCCCGGGTCGACCACCCGTTCGAGGATCCGGGTCACGGCCCGGTCGGCCCACGGCCCGCCGGGGTCGTCGGCCGCCATGACGTCCAGGTAAAGCGGATAGGCCTGGGCGCCCAGTCCCGCCATGGCATACGCGTCCGCCTTCAAAAGGAACGCCTCGGCCCGGAGGGACCGCTCGAGGGCCGGATTGCCGACGACGCTATCCAGCCGTTCCAGGGCTGATCGAAGCGTCGAAGCCCCGCCTTTGCCTTCCATGAGCAGCCGGGCCGTTTCGATCTCGGCCCGGGCTTTTACCTGCGGCAGCGCGGACCCGGCGGCGATGGTCGACAATCGGTCCATCCCCCGGTCGAGGGCGGCCGATCCTTCCCCCCTGTCCATTGCCGTCCGCGTCTGGACGGCCGTTTGGGCGATGCGCGCAAGGGCTGCTTCGGGCATGACCGATCCGAAGGCTTTTTCCACGAGCCCATAAGCGTCCAGGGCCGGGCCGGTCATATTCAGCTGCTCGTAAACCTGGCCCATGCGGTGCGCAGCCTGGGCCGCCGGCTTTCCCTGGCTGGAATACCCGTGGAGAACCTTGTAAAAAGCGATGATCGCCAGATAAGGGTCCGGCGGGACCTTGCGGGCCAGTTCCACTGCGAGGGAAAGCTGGGCGGCCGCATCCGCCTGAAGAGGGATTTCGCCGTCGGTCGGAAGCGACCAGCAGTTGGCGCCGCCGCCCCGGTTCGACAGGAAAAAAAGGCGGTTCCCGACCGACTTCGGCCCGAAGGCGGAGGTGGTAGCCGATGTGATCGGCATCGGCGTCGGAAGGGCCGGCGGCGTCAGGTCCTTGAAAAAGATCTGGGCGTTGTCCCCAGGCGTGACGCGTCCGTCCCCGTCGGTATCGAGGGCGATCCGCGAAAAAAAGACGGCGCTGCCATCGGGGGACCAGTTCGGAGAAAAGTCCATTTCGGGATCCCGGGTGAGGGGGACCACCTCGCCCGAAGCCAGATCCATCATGGCGATATCGCCGTCGGGATGGTAGCGGTGAGTGACGAATGCTATCCGATTTCCATCCGGAGAGACGGCCGGAAAAGCGCCGCCCTTAAGAACCGTTCGGACCGGTCCTCGCGCGGCGATGTCCACGGCGACGACACGGCGCCGGGTTTCTCCGGATCCCGCCTGGTGAAAATAAAGGGTGCGGCCGTCCGGAGAGAAACATGGGCCGCCGTCTTCTGTCTCCCGCCCGGTCAGCCGGATCGGATCGGTCCCCTCTCCTCCCCTGAGGTCCAGAAGGTAAATATCGCCCTTGACGTCGTAGCCGGTTCCGGCATAGGCGACCCACCGGCCGTCGGGCGATAGGGCCGGATTGGCCTTGTCGGAGAGGTCGTCGGTGAGCTGACGGGGCAACACCACCCGCCCGGGATCGGCGGACCGGAGCCACAGGTCCGTTCCGGCGCTGAATTCACCGACCGTGGTGTAAACCAGCCAACGGCCGTCGGCCGAGACGGCGATATGGCGGACCGGATCGGTTTCCGATGTAATTCCCTCGGGCCGGTTGATCGGCAGTTGCGCGGGCCGGCGGGGTGCGTTTGTCTCCGTTGCGGCAAAAAGGGGATTCGGCAGAGCGCCCCCGGCGACCATTGCCGCCGCCAGCGCCCATCGGACCAGCAGTTGTCGGATGTGCTTTGGATCATTCATGGCAACTCCCTGCAATCTATCGACGCCGCTTTTTCGGAAAAAGCGGTGTCGTCTTTTGACCCGCCATGATATGGTAAACGGGAGATGAAAACAAGACTTTCCGTTTCAGAGGAGGTGAACGCCGACACATTGGCCGCATAACGATTTTCTTGAAATTCATAAGGAGGCATTACCATGGCAAACGACCATCAGAACCCCACTACAAATGATGCCGGCATTCCCGTGTCCAGCGACGAGTTCTCACTGACCGTCGGTCCCGACGGCCCCATTCTGCTCCAGGACCACTACCTCGCCGAGCAGATGGCCAACTTCAATCGGGAAATGATTCCGGATCGCCAGCCCCATGCCAAAGGTTCGGGCGCCTTCGGGCATTTCGAGGTGACCCGGGACGTCAGCGCCTACACCAAGGCGGCCCTGTTCCAGCCGGGCGAGAAGACCGATGTGCTGGCCCGGTTCTCCACGGTGGCCGGCGAGGCCGGCAGCCCCGACACCTGGCGCGATGTGCGCGGTTTCGCCCTCAAGTTTTACACCACCGAAGGCAATTACGACATGGTGGGCAACAACACGCCGGTGTTTTTCGTGCGCGATCCCATGAAGTTTCAGCACTTCATTCATTCGCAGAAGCGCCGGGCCGACAACGGCCTGCGGGACCACGACATGCAGTGGGACTTCTGGACCCTGTCTCCCGAGTCCGCCCATCAGGTCGCCATTCTGATGAGCGATCGCGGCGTCCCCAAGTCCTATCGGCACATGAACGGCTACACGAGCCACACCTACATGTGGGTGAACGCCAAAGGCGAACGGTTCTGGGTGAAATACCATTTCAAAACCGACCAGGGCATCGACTTCCTCACCGATGCGGAGGCCGACCGGATCGCCGGCGAGGACGCCGACTACCACCGCCGCGACCTGTTCAACGCCATCAAGGAGGGAAATCACCCGAGCTGGACCCTCAAAGTGCAGATCATGCCCTTCAAGGAGGCCGAAACCTACCGCTTCAACCCCTTCGACCTGACCAAGGTCTGGCCCCACGGGGACTATCCGCTGCATGAGGTCGGCCGGCTGACCCTGAACCGCAATCCCAGCGATTTTCACACCGAGATCGAGCAGGCGGCCTTCGAGCCGAACAGCCTCGTCCCCGGGATCGGCGCCAGTCCGGACAAAATGCTGCTGGCCCGCCTGACTTCCTACGCCGACGCCCACCGGGCCCGCTTGGGCGGCAACTACAAACAGATCCCGGTCAACCGACCAAAGAGCCCGGTACGCAGCTACAGCAAAGGCGGTGCGATGCGGATTGAAAACGTCTCCGACCCGGTGTACGCGCCGAACTCCAAGGGCGGCCCGGCGGCCGATCCCGCGCGCTATCCCGAACAGGCCGTCTGGAATGCCGGCGGCGACTTCATCCGCGCCGCCTACACCCTGCGCAAGGACGACGACGACTGGGGTCAACCCGGGACCCTGGTGCGCAAGGTCATGGATGACGCGCAACGCGACCGCCTTATATCCAACGTCGTCGGTCACCTCAAAAACGGCGTGACCGGGCCTGTACTGGAGCGCGCCTTCGAATACTGGCGCAACATCGACAAGGAAATCGGCGACCGCATCGCCAAAGGCGTGAAGAGCTGACGGATCCGAATCCTCCCCCGGCCCGCCGCTGGATTCACTGGCGGGCCGGGGTCGAGGACGCCGTGGTGGACGATGGCGTTGTCGGTGTAGCCGGACATGTAGAGCACTTTCAGGTCCGGCAGGGTCTGCCGGAGCCGCTCGGCCAGCGCCGGGCCGCTCATGTCGGGCATGCTCGCAAAGCTGTCTCATCGCGGGGTCGTCCTCCACCACGAGGATTTGTTCGCCGTCCGAGAGCGCCGGCACGGGCGCGACCCGGTCCTCCCTTGTCGCCGTTTTCGCCGACGTGCGCGGCAGGTAGATTTTGAAGGTGGTTCCCCGGCCCGGCTCGGAATAGGCCCAGATGTTTCCCCCGGATTGCTTGACGATGCCGTACACCGAGGCCAGCCCCAGCCCCGTCCCTTTTCCCTTTTCCTTGGTCGTGAAGAACGGTTCGAACAGCTTGGACCGGGTGTCTTTGTCCATACCGCAACCGGTGTCGGCGACGGCGAGCATCACGTGTTCGCCTGGGCGGGCGCTCACATGGTCGCGGGCATAATCCTCATCCAGTTCGACGTTGGCGGTCTGGATGACCAGCCGGCCGCCTTGCGGCATGGCGTCCCGGGCATTCACCGCCAGGTTCATGATCGCCTGTTCCATCTGACCCGGGTCGGCCATGGTCATGGTGGGCTCGCCGGAAAGCTCGAAGCTCAGGACGATGTCTTCGCCGATCAGTCTGCCCAGCATCTTTTCCAGGTTCCGAACCACGTCGTTGAGGTCCAGCACTTCAGGTTTGAGGGTTTGTTTCCGGCTGAAGGCCAGAAGCTGGCGGGTCAGGGCCGCC
>JAABTD010000004.1 GCA_011390065.1 Desulfobacteraceae bacterium | reverse complement strand
CCCCCGGGCCGCCCGCCTTCTCCCCTCTATCCATCAAAAACCCCAATACCCCCTACCGCTTCATCACCACATCCCTCTTAGCATCCATCACGGTGATAGAAATCCCGTTACCGCCGTCCAGGCGGTGGGTGGCGCAGGAGACTCATGGGTCGTAGGCGCGCACCGCCATTTCCACCCGGTTGAGGATGCCCTCGTCCACGTGGCTGCCGCTGATCAGGGTCTTGGCGGCCTGATGGACGCTCATGTTGATGGGGCCCAGGTTGTGGGTGGCGCCCACAATCATGTTGGCCCGGGTGATCAATCCGTTCTCGTCCGTCGAATAGTCGTGGATCAGCGTACCCCGGGGCGCCTCCACGCAGCCCACGCCCCGGCCCGCTTTCGGTTCCGCCGGGGTCCGGACGTCGGGGTCGGTGATCTCCGGGTCTTTGAGCAGGTCGATGGCGTGTTCGCAGGCGTAGACCTCCTCGATGAGCCGGGCCCAGTGGTAAAGCAGGGTGGCCTGGGCCGGACGGCCGAATTTCTCCCGGAACTCCTCCAGTTCGGCCTGGGCCCGGGGGGTGTCGATCTTATCCGCCACGTTGATGCGGGCCAGGCAGTTGGAGCGGTAGATCCCCTTGGGCGCGTCCAGGTCGAGGGAAAATCCCTCGTTCCAGAACTTGGCGTAGGGCATCTTGCCGTAGGAATACGGTTCCACGTGCTCGCCGATGTAATCGGTGTAGTCGGCGGGGCTGAAATCGGTGTGGGTTCCGTCGGGCTTCATGATCCGGATGTCGCCGTCGAAGAGGTTCAATGCCCCGCTTTTGTCCACGGCGCCGATGAAGCCGGTGTTGATGACGCCGACCGTCCGGACCGCGTCCAGATAATTGGGGAAGACCTGGGTTTTGGCGAAATCGATGGTGAACATGGCGAAATCCCCCTGTGTCAGGATAGTTGTTACCGCAGGCGGCGGCTCAGCCATCGTACGGGTCCGGCGGGGGACCCGGACCGAGATGCACCGCGGCGTCCGTTTCTCTCCGCCGCAGCCGGCTTTGGTCACGGGCCCCATGCAGAGCACCCCCTGTTCCAGGAGGCAGCGCATCCGGTCCAGGGGCTCGTCGCTTTTGTATTGGGGGGCCTGCAGAAACCGCCGCAGTTTTTGCACCTGGCCCTTGCCCTCCCGGACCGTGGGGCAGGTGTCGCAGACGCTTTTGTCCGGCAGGGCCGCCGGCTGTCCCTGGAGCAGTCCAGCCAGGGCCGCGAAGACTTGGTCGGAATGGGGCGGGCAGCCGGGGAGGTAGACGTCCACCGGGATTTTTTCGTCCAGGGCATAGCACCGGTCGAGCAGCTCCGGAACCCCCTCGGACGGAAATTGAGCTGAGGTGATCCCCGTCTCCCAGTTGTCCGTAATATTTATGATCCATGAGCACCGGGATGTGAACGAAATCCACCAGCTGGAGCACGTCCAGCAGGCGCTCTCCCATGTCCACCAGGGAGATTTCACACCCGGAGCAGGCGTACCGCTTCATGAAGTCGAGATCGTCCAGCCCGATGCGCCGGATCTCGCCGTTTTTAAGATGGATCATCAGGGTCTCCTTGACGTTGACCTTGGCCACGTCGTCCCACTTGAAATCGCCCATCTCCTCCAGCTTTTTTCGCTGGTCTTCATGAAAGGTGAAGTTGCCGGTGCAAAAGAGCCCCAGGTGGAAGTGGATGCTGTCCGACGGCACGATTCCCAGGGCCTCCATCTTCCGGATGGTCTCGATCTGGCACGGCGTGCCCACGAAGGCCACCCGGCGCAGGCCCCGCCGCATGACGGGCGCCGGCTCCTGGATGGAGGGGGACCAGGTGGAGTAGGTGTCGCTGTAAAGGTGCATGCCGTGGGAGGTGTCGAAATGAAACCCGGCGGCCTCGATAACCTCCTCCCGGGTGGTGGCCAGGGCCGGTTCCCGGTGGAAGGCGCCCACGGGTTTGCTGACGATGGCCCCGTCGATGCGGCCGATGTCCATCAGGTGGGTCAGGATCGCCGTGACAGCGCCGCCGTCATGTCCGCCAGGCCGCCGCCGACCACCAGGGCCTTCTGGGTAACCGGCGCCGAGAGGCGGTGGAGGCCGGTGTTGCGGGCCATCCGGGCCACGGCCATCCGCACCTGATCCCTGGCCTTCTTCGTGGTCCGCTCCGGCTCGTTCTGGTGGACCCAGGCGTTTTGGTTCCGGATGTTGGCCATCTCCAGCAGGTAGGCGTTGATGCCGGCCTCCCGGAGGGTGTCCTGGAAAAGGGGCTCGTGGGTCCGGGGGGTGCAGGCGGCCACCACGATGCGGTTGAGGTCGTGTTCCGAAATCCGCTTGGCGATGAGGTCCTGGGTGTCGGGGAGCAGACGAATACGCCGATGCGCGGGGGCCGGCCCGAGATGTCGATTTCGTTCGGGTAGGTCTTGACCTTGGTGAGGCTGTTGTTGGCCCCGAACAGGAGCCGGGCCGCCTCGCCGGCCGCGGACGACGCCTCGGCCACCGACTGGGGGATGTCCTTGGGCCCCTGGAAGGCGCCCGTGACAAAGACGCCGGGCCGGGTGCTTAGATGATTTCAGAAATCTGAACGCCCAGGATGCGGATCCGGACCCCGCCGTCGACCCGCAGTTCCCGGAGCAGGTTGACCGATGGAAACTGGTGCATGCAGAAATCGCCTGATTTGTTGGCCGGCAGGTCCTCGATATCCGATTCCATCAAATCGCCGGGACTGGCGCCGGGCCGGGAGAGGGCGTCCACGATGAACATGTGACGGGTTTTATCCGGACTCAGGACCAGGTCGAAGAGCAGATCCTCGATGCTGGCGCCCACGTCCGCGGCCAGCACCGCCGGCGGCAGGGCATGATCCCGCAGCAGCCGGTCGACCACGGCGGGACCGAAGCCGTCGTCCCCGAAAAGGATGTTGCCGCAGCCGAAGATGAGGATCGGCTTTTTCAGGAGGTCACGGATCATGGGCGTTGCTGTTGTTCGGCGGCAATATAGATTCTTTTATTGAAGTCATTCTTTATTCGTACATCATTGTCTTTTAATCTTGACAAAAAAATAAGCCGACACCCTTATGATAATATTCCCGCTAATGCAAGCAATTTTCTGGCGCAAATCTCATAGAGATCGTGCAAGATATCGTAATTGTTGTGGGAAATTGCGGTCAAAAATTTTTAAATCCTAAAGATTTGCCTCTGTTCAACCCAACCAAGGCTTGAAAAAAACGGACATTTCTTATATCGTTCGCGGGGTGTTAATGATCAGCAAGGATTTTTCCGATGCCAAGGATTTTTCCCGAAAAACTGGTCGATAAATCAAGCGGAGGCGCTTTCAGGGGAAGATGGTGCGGGAAGCCTCAACGCAGTGGCGGCGCCGGCTGTTGCCGGCCGGGACCGTGGGACTGGGAAAGACCGGCCAGGTGGAGATGAGCTCTTATAGAAATGACACTCCATGATTCGCGTTGGCGGACGGAATGCTCAACACGAAGAAAAGCAGGGGCGAGAAGGGGGCTGGGGAGTATGGGGGTGGGTTGTTATGTATGGTGAGTCCTTTGATGGTGCGGGAGCATGTTTTGTGCAGATAAGAGCGAAATATATAGATGTATATAGATGTATATGGATGTTTTTTGTCTAATTCTATATGGAACTCTATAATCATAGATGTTTCTATATAATTTTATATAGGTAATATTCTGCATTTTTGCAGAATAATCTTCGTTGGAAGGAAGGATAAAAGATGAAAATGTTAGTGCTCAACGGAAGCTACCGGAAAAGTGGAACGGTTGCTTCACTCCTTAAATATGTAACGGAACCACTATCAGCCGAGCATGAAATTGAATGGATTGATGTATGTAAACTCAATATGAAATATTGCACAACCTGCATGGTCTGCCGAGAGAAAGAAACATGCATTTTGCCTGAAGATGATGCGCACATAGTGGGTAAAAAAATTCAAGATGCTGATGTCTTGATCATTGGTACCCCGACACACTGGGGTAACATGTGCGCGCCGCTGAAACTTCTTTTTGACCGCAATGTTCCGGTGTTTATGGGAGAAAGCCCAAAGGGCATGCCACAGCCAAGGCAGAAAGGGAAGCGTGCCGTAGTTGTGACAGCATGCACTACACCGTGGCCCTTCAATTTCATTCTTCCTGAGAGCAGGGGTGCAATCAGAGCGGTCAGAGAGGTTCTACACTACGGGGGGTACAAGGTAGTGGGCACGATAGCTAAACCAGGAACCAAGAAGTCAAAGGAAATTTCGTCTACCTTAACGGCAAAGGCAAAGCGTTTAGGAGAAAAACTAATACAGAGATGACCTTCCAACAACCGCATCAACGCGGACTGGCAATTCCGCTGCGCTCCATTGCCAGCCGGTTATGGGGAGCGTTAAAATTTTGTTTATTTACAAACAAGGTGGAACGATGAAGAGGAGGCTGTTACAGGTAGAAAATGTCTCTTATTTATCGGAAAGCCAATATTTGGTTGCGCAACGTTCTTGAATAGCCATAGATTACGATAAATCTTAATGAGTAGCATATTAACGGAGGTTAAGCTATGACAGCATTATTACAGGAAGTTTTTCAAAAAGCTTCTATACTCCCTGCCGGCGGCCACTTCGGCATGCTGGTAGTAGTTCCACCAACCCTTGGTGTAAACGTTGAGCCGGTCGATGACCTGCTCGACGCTCAACCCACAGCTTCGGCTGGTGAGTTCGCGCACCCGCTGCTTAAACCGCTTGATCGATTTCGAGTGGATGCGAATCTTCGGGTTGTCCCGGCGGCTGGAAAAGCTGAAACCCAGAAACGGCCGCTGCCAAGGATGGCTGACGACGCTCTTATCCTGGTTGACTTTCAGCCGGAGACGTCGTTCAATGAACGTTGTCGTTGATTGCATCACCCTTTCCGCGGAGCTGTTGGCCGAAAACGTCGGGTCCCAAATGTCTTGCAACACCTGTGCGACGGCCTGCTGGACCAATCGATCCAGCACCGTCGGGATGCCCAGCAGCCGCACCCCGCCGGAAGGCTTCGGGATTTCCTTCCGCCTTGCCGGCAACGGTTTGTAGCGGCCGTCAAGCAAGCCCTGCCTGATTTTCGGGTCGATCGAGACGCTATGGTCATTTCAATCCCGCCGCGGCGGAACGGCCTCAATTTGAAAAGCAGAACCATAGTTTTATGATTTGAACTTGACATTGATATCAATATTAATACTATATAATCATGACAAAAACCGCCGACATCTTGAAGCAAATGAAGCTAAATCCAAAAGATGTCAGATTTACCGATTTATGTAAGGTTTGTGATAATTTTTTTGGGGAACCTCGTCAAAATTCAAGCAGCCATCGAATTTATAAAACCCCCTGGCAGGGTGACCCAAGAATCAATATCCAGAATTTTAAAGGAAAGGCCAAGGCATACCAGGTAAAACAAGTGCTTTTGGCCCTTGAAAAGTTGGAGGTCGATCGTGCCATTAAAAAATGATCGATATACATACCGAGTAACCTGGTCCGAAGATGATAATGAATATGTGGGTTTGTGTGCGGAGTTTCCGAGCCTAAGTTGGCTGGCTCTGACCCCCGAAGCGGCTCTAAAGGGTATCCGAAAACTGGTTGCAGACGTTGTACAGGACATGGACACATCGGGAGAGACTATTCCGGAACCGATTGCTTGCAGATCATATAGCGGTAAGTTCATGGTGCGAGTGCCACCGGATATTCATCGAAAACTTGCTGTTCAGGCCGCAGAATCTGGAGTGAGCCTCAATCGAATTGCCAGTTCCAAATTAAGCCAATAAATCAATAGCGCCACACATGGGGATAGGGGGAAGCCTAACGACTCCCCCTCCCACCACCGCTCGCACGGGTCCGCAAGTGGCGGTTCGGCTGGTTGAAGCAGGTCATGGACCCGCCGGGTTTTCCAGAACGGAATCCTGACGACATTTCAACGACTGTTGCAATGTGTCGGCAAGCATACGCTCTTTTACAACCGCAACCATTTACCCGCGTCCATTCGGGCGGGGACCGTTCGGACCTTCGCCGGGGTGAGACTCCGCGTTTGTTCCATCGCGGCTCAGTTCGTTTCCGGCTTCAGGTCGAAGTTTGTTTTCTCTGTTTGCCGCCTGGTTTCCCGGCGGGGCCACAACATCTCGACCATACCTTTGGAGAGGACAACCGTGCGGATCTCCCAGGGTAAACACGCATCTTTGCGCACGCGAACGCCGAGCATGCCTGCCTGACCTTGATGGATAGAGGACTTTGCCTTGCGTTGCAGGCTCGTCCCGCCAGGCCCGCCTGACTCGATTCTTGTACATCGTGCCGTGCCCGGCGACGACAAATCACCGCACTGGATTTTTACTCCGCTACGCTCTGTAAAACCAATTAGTTAAACCGATCGGCATAAGTATGATTATAGGAATAAGTGATGATAAAAATAGAAGAAAAATATCAGCGCATAACCGATGACAAACGTTCATTTGATATTGGTTTCTGGCAATCGCAAGGAGATCTTGCCATTTTTGAAGCCGTAACGGAAATGCTAAACGATTATCTTTTAATACGAGGAAAAAATGCTAACGAGTCCAGACTTCAAAGAACTATTGAAACTTTTCGAAAAGCATAAAATTCGATATCTTATTGTCGGTGGCTATGCGGTAATGAAATACAGTGAACCAAGGTTTACGAAAGATCTCGATTTGTTTATTGCAACAGATCAAGACAACGCAAAAAGTGTTTATTTGGCATTGAAAGAGTTCGGTGCACCGTTAGAAAATCTTACTTCAGATGATTTCGTCCACGAAGGATATTTTTATCAGATGGGGAGACCGCCTATGCGAGTTGATATTATGATGTCAATTCCTGGAATAAAATTCGATGTCGCATGGCAAAACCGTGAAGTCATTGAGTTGGGTGATCTCAAATTATTTTTCATATCGCGATCTGATCTTATAAAAGCAAAAAAAGCGAGTGGCAGACCTCAAGATCATATAGATGTTGACAAACTCAGGGAAGCCGAACAATTGGATTCGCTTGACAAAAAATAGCGCGCCGCTTCGCTTTGCGCTATTTTCTCATACGGAAGGAGAATCTGGCAAAGCTGAATATGTCAGCTTCAGAAGCAGCGGATATTCTTGATCTACCAGCTCTCCAGGCTAAGAAACATAGGGTATATTCTGCTGAAACCGAATCTGACAGATGAGAGCGACAATATGGTATATGAATGCACCTTTGCCAGCAGCAGTGATTATCTGATCATACTCCTTCCGCTTCCCTCTATGGGCAGGCGTCCGGCCGCCTAAATCCTTATTTTCTTGACATATCAACAGGCTAATGGCCATAGTCAAAATATGCAATATGCATGGCATGAACCCAAGCGACGAAAAAATTTGAATAGGCATGGCCTTGATTTTGCCGAAGCGGCAAAAGTATTCGCCGGGCCGATTTTTACTTTCGAGGATGACCGTGAAGATTACGGTGAACAGAGGTGGGTCACAATAGGTTTGCTTGAAGGAAGCGTAGTTGTTATCGTACATACAGAAACAAAAGAAGAAATCCGTATAATTTCTATGCGAGAGGCAACAAAAAATGAGCAAATCATATTCTTCAAAAATCTCTGATGATCGGGATGAATATCCTGAAGTTGCTCAAGAGGATATAAATCGCGCAAAATTCCGTGTCGGCCTGAAACCTATCACATCTAAAAAGCAACAGGTAACCATTGAACTTGATACTGTTCTCGTTGCATATTTCAAAGCTATGGGCGGGGAAAGCGAATATGAAAAATTAATTAACGACACGCTTCGACGAGCTTTGGAATACGATGATTTGGAAGATACTTTAAGACGAATTGTTCGAGAAGAAATCCATCAAAGCAATGCCGGACAACCGATTTGATCACGCCACGATGTGACGACAGCCGTCTTCCACATACTTTTTGGCCTGTTTCAGCACGTCGTGTTGGGACCTGCCCGGCCGAAAGCCGAAGCGGTTGGCCGAAAACGTCGGTTCCCAGATTTGCTGCAACACCTGTGCGACGGCCTGCTGGACCAGTCGATCCAACACAGTGGGGATGCCCAGCAGCCGCACCCCGCCGGAAGGCTTCGGAATTTCCTTGCGCACGCGAACGCCGAGTATACCTGCCTGACTTTGATGGATAGAGGAGGTTCTTGTACATCGTGCCGTGCCCGGCGCACAACCCGTCAGTGAACCGGCGCAAGAAACCGAGCTACCATAACGACTTGCAATTTCGAGGAACCGTCCATGCCTGAACGCCATCTCCAGGACATTTTCAATAACGCCCCTCTCGGCGTTTTCACCTCCACGCCCGAGGGTCGCTGCATCTCGGCCAATCCGGCATTGGCCAGGATGTTCGGGTACGAGAGCCCGGAAGAACTGATCGCCTCCATCACGGACATCGCGACGCAGGTGTATGTCGATCCTGCGGACCGTGAAGCATTCATGCGTCTGGTGATAGAACACGGCAAGGTGGTTGAGGATGAATGCCGGTTCAAGCGCAAGGATGGGACGGAATTCCGGGTTTCCAGAAATGTTCACGCCATACGGGATGAGGATGGGCGGGTCGTGGCTTGTCAGGGGTTCATTACGGACATCACAGAGCGCATACAGGCTGCGGAGGCGTTGCGTAGAAGTGAGGAACGTTGCCGGAACGTCGCTGAGGCCAGCGCCGGTATTGTTTGGGATGTGGATGCGAACCTCACCGTGACCCACGTTTCAGGGCGAGTTTATGAGATTTTGGGCTATGAACCGAAAGAGATCATCGGGCGGAATCTCATATTTCTGATCGATCCCGAAGACCGGGAAAGGATCAGCGCAATCATGGCCCGAATGCTCCGTCAACAGGAACCGGTCAAGGATATTGAATATTGGCGCCGCCACGGCGACGGCAGGCGTGTCCGCATCCTGACCAACGGCATTGCCTTTTTTTCTCAGGACGGTGGTCTTCTTGGGGCTCGCGGCACGCATATCGACATTACAGAAACTTACTGGGCGCGCCAGTGTCAAAAAATAACCCTTCGGCTCCATGAGATGATCAACGAAAGCGACGATGCGATATCGGCCGTACTCTGTGAGGCATGTTCAGAGGTGACCGACAGCCCGATGGCTTTTTTCGGCATGCTGGAACCGGACGAATCGGCGATGATCGCTCATGTCTGGTCACCGACGGCGATGACCGAGTGCGGGATTTCAGACAAACCCTTGCGCTTTCCGATTGAAACGGCAGGGTTATGGGCGCAGCCGATCCGTCAGCGGGAACCGGTTATCTGCAATGACTACCCGGGCGCCCTTGAAAAACAGGGGCTGCCGGAGGGCCATGTGCCGATAACCCGCTACCTGGGTGTTCCGATCCTCCATGGCAACCGTGTCGTCGCAGTGGCCGGAGCGGCAAACAGGGGGCCGGGGTACGAAGAAAGACACATCGATCGCCTGCGTATGATCACTTCCAGCATTGCCGATATTCTCTTGTTGCGCCGCAATGAAGAGGCCCTTCGGGACAAATCCCTGTTTTTGCAAAACATTATTGACACCACCTCCGACCTTTTGTCCGTGACCGACATGGAAGGCAACTTCAAATTCGTCGGTCCTTCCCACCGCATCCTGGGATACGATCCGGATTCACTTGTCGGCAGGAACGTCATGGAATTTGTCCACCCTGATGATTACCAGGAAACGGCAACCGCTTTTGCGGATTTCCTGGCCAACAGGGAAGATGGCCGAAAGGTCGAGTACAGGTATCGCCGGGCGGATGGAGACTATCTCTGGTTTGAGACTGTCGGGAAGTTCATTCTTGATGATGCCGGCAATCCAAAGGAAATCCTGTTCAACACAAGAGATTTTACGGCGCGCAAACAAGCCGAAGGGCAATTGAAACGGATTAAATGGATACTTTCCAAAAAGCCGGTTTTGAACGCCGAAATCCAGACAGAGACGCAAGACCAGGGATATGGCGATCTGACGGAATTGAATTTTGATGGCATTATCCTGAAATCCATTGGTCACGAACGTCTGAAAAGTCTTGCCGGCGACTATCTGGAATTGCTCGAGACTTCCTCCGCGATCTACGAAGCAAACGGCGACTATGCCTTCGGGATTTTTGCTTCGGGCTGGTGCCGAATGATGGACAAAGCATCGCGGAATCTTTGCGATACCCCTGACAATGCTGAAGCGCTCAACTCCGGCCGGTGGTTGTGCCATGAGTCCTGCTGGACCGACTGCTCCAAAGAGGCCATGGCCAAACGCGCGCAGATGGACATCGAGTGCAATGGCGGCATTCGGTTGTACGCCGCGCCGATTTTTGCCGGCGGAAATGTCATCGGAGCGATCAACTTCGGGTACGGCGATCCGCCCAAAGACCCTGAAAAGCTCAGGATGCTGGCCGATACCTACCATCTCGACCATGAGGACCTCCTCCGCGAGGCCACCGCGTACGATTCCCGACCTCCCTATATGATTGAGATGGCGAAAAACCGTCTCAACACCACGGCAAAACTCATCGGCTCAATGGTTGAGACAAAGCAAGCCATGGAGGCCCTGCGGGGCAGCGAGGAAAAACACCGCCGCCTTTTCGAGACCATGGCCCAGGGTGTGGTTTATCATGCTGCCGATGGGACCATCATTTCGGCCAACCCAGCCGCCGAGAGAATACTTGCCCTCACCTTCGACCAGATGCGGGGCAAGACGTCCATGGACCCGCGCTGGAGAATGATCAAGGAAGACGGCACAGATGTTCCAGGCACGGACCATCCGTCCACAACCGCCCTGCGTACCGGGAAGACTGTCGGGCCGGTGGTTCGAGGTGTGTTTAACCCGGAAAAGAACACTCATGTCTGGCTGACGATTACGGCAATCCCCCTGTTTGAGCCGGGGCAAACAAAACCCTTTCAGTCTTATGCCACTTTCGAGGACATCACCGAGCGCAAGCGGGCCGAGCGGGATCTCGTGGAAAGCGAAATCCGTTTCAAGGCTTTGCATAATGCCTCATTCGGCGGCATCGCCATTCACGACCAAGGCGTCATCCTGGAATGCAACCAGGGACTCACTGAGATTACCGGGTTTGGCTATGATGAGCTGATCGGGATGGATGGGCTTCTGTTGATCGCTGAAAAAACCCGCGAAACAGTCATGAACCATATCCGTTCCGGCTATGAGAAGCCCTATGAAGCATTCGGGGTGCGCAGGAATGGGGAAGAATATCCCTTGCGTCTTGAGGCGAGAAACATTCCCTACAAGGGCAAGATGGTTCGCGTGGTCGAATTCAGGGACATCACCGAACAGAAACAGGCCGAGGAGGAGCGCGGGAAGCTCCAGGAGCAACTCACCCAGGCCCAGAAAATGGAATCGGTGGGCCGGCTGGCCGGAGGGGTGGCACACGATTTCAACAATATGCTGGGCGTGATCATCGGTCATGCGGAGATGGCCATGGAGCAGGTGGACCCGGCGCAGCCGCTCTTTTCCGACCTGGAGGAAATTCGGAAGGCCGCCGAGCGCTCGGCGATTCTGACCCGGCAACTGTTGACCTTCGCCCGAAAGCAGACCGTTGCGCCCAAGGTCATCGATCTGAACGAGACCGTGGAAGGGATGCTCCAAATGCTGCGCCGGCTCATCGGCGAGGACATCCACCTGGTTTGGCTGCCCGGCAAGAATCTTCCACCGCTCAAGATGGATCCTTCCCAGATCGACCAGATTCTGGCCAATCTGTGCGTCAACGCCCGGGACGCCATCAACGGCGTGGGCAAGATTACCATCGAGACGGGCGAGGCCGCGTTCGACAAGGCCTATTGCGCCGTTCACGCAGGGTTTGCGCCCGGCGAATACGCGCTGCTGGCGGTCAGCGACAACGGCTGCGGCATGGACAAGGAGACCATCGGCCACCTTTTCGAGCCGTTCTTCACCACCAAGGAGGTGGGCAAGGGCACCGGCCTGGGGTTGGCCACAGTGTACGGCGCGGTCAAGCAGAACAACGGCTTTGTCAATGTGTACAGCGAGCCGGGTCAGGGGACAACCTTCAGGATCTATCTGCCGCCGCACCTGGCCGGGACGCGGGTTCGGGCTGATGCGGCAACGGCAAAAACAGCCGTGTGCGGAAGCGAGACCATCCTGCTGGTGGAAGACGAGCCGGCCATCCTGCGCATGGCTGCGATGATGCTCGAAAGACTGGGGTATGCCGTGATGACGGCCCAAACCCCGGGCGAGGCCATCCTTCTGGCGAATGAGCACACTGGACCCATCCACCTGCTCATGACCGACGTGGTTATGCCCGAAATGAACGGCCGCGATCTGGCCAAAAACATCCTGTCCATCTATCCCGGCATCAAACGCCTGTTCATGTCCGGGTATACCGCCAACGTCATCGCTCACCACGGCGTGCTGGACGAAGGCGTGCATTTCATCCAGAAACCGTTCTCGTCGAAGGATTTAGGGGCCAAGCTGCGCGATGTTCTGGAAGGCTGATATGCTGATCTCCTTGAAATCCACAAGACGGTAATTGTATATGGTATCTTTTGTCGCAGACATGAAAGGAGAAGCAAAGAGCCCGATACGCTGCGGTTTGCCGACGCCGGCTCATCCCCCATGCGCATTCACTGCAACCACCTCACCTACCGATACCCGGCCACATCGCTCTATGTGTTCAAAGACCTTGATTTCAACATTTCCGAACCCGGGTTCCACGCCCTGTTCGGGCCTTCCGGGGTTGGAAAAACCACGCTGGCGCGACTGCTGGCGGGCAAGGAAAACGACCATTCCGGCGCCCTCCGGACCGAAGCGGTCTCGCGCATCCTCTATTCCTACAACACCGAGCGGCTGCCCGGATGGGCCAGCGTGGGGATGCATCTCGCCGGGGTGACCAGGGAAGGACAGAAGAACCGGCTCGAGGAACTGGAGACCGTTTTCGGTCTGACGGAACATCTGGATTCCCGTTTCGGCCAACTCTCCATGGGGCAGCAAAACCGCGTCAATCTGGCCCGCTATCTGGTACAGGATTTCGATCTGCTCATTATGGACGAGAGCCTCGCCAATGTGGACGAGGCGACCCGGGAAAAGATCATCCTTTGCATCAAGCGGATCTTTCCCGGCAAGCTGTTTCTGTACATTTCCCACAATGTCGCGGAAGTGGCGCGGTTCTGCCGGGAGATTCTGGTATTGCGGGGGGTGAGGCGATCCCCCCAGGCCATTTCCATCCATGGGCAGGATCAGACCAGCGACGACCGGTCCGACGCCGCGGAACTGGAACGGACCATGCTGGAGATCGTCCATGCTTCATAAACGGCTCTACCAGTTTCTGATCGTCTACCTGATCGGCCTTTCCGTTCTGTTGGGATTCAAATACGGCCTCAGCCTCTCGGACTATGTGATTCCCGGCGTCCCGATGATCTGGAAAGCGGCGGAAGGGGCCTCCGGACGATATGTGGCGGACACCCTCAACACCCTTGGCGTGGCCGTGGTGGGCCACATGATCTCCATCTTTCTGGCGACGGTGGTGGGGATTCTCGGCCGGCGCCGCTCCTGGGCCGGGTCCATGATCCGCGCCGCCGCCTACAACATCCAGGCCTATCCCATCGTGGCGGTGGCGCCCATTATCTTCATCCTGCTGGGCGACGGGCCGGTCTCCCGTCTGCTCATCGCCGCCATGATCTGCTATTTTCCCCTGCTGCTCTCCTTCATGGGGATCTTCTCCGAACCGGTGAAGGACATCGAACATTTCTTCAATGCCACCGGCCGGATGAACTGGCGGCTTCAGGTCAAGATCCGGGCCTTTGAAAACATGAGAAAACTGACCACCGTCATCGTGGGCAGCGCCACCATGGCCATGGTCGGCACCATTGTGGCGGAATTTATCGCCGCCGCCAACGGCATCGGCTACAGCATCCGCATCGCCTTGTACCAGAGCGATCTGGCCAAGATTCTAGTGGCGCTGTTCTATATCGGGATTTTCACATCCCTGTACCTGTTTTGTCTGGAATGGGCCGGGTTCCGCATCGAAAAACGATTTGAAACACCTAAAGAAGGGAGGGGCTGATGAGAAAACCAACCGCCATCCGGATCTGGGCCATGGTTGCGGCCCTGTGCATCATGGGAGGGATGGGCTGCAAACAGCAGAAAACCCGGGAACCGCAGATCCCCGAACTCGCCTACCGTCTCAAATGGGTGTTCAACACCAGCGCAGCGGGCGAACTGTACGCCATGGAGCACGGAATCTTCAAAGCGGCCGGGCTCTCCGTCGAGGTCAAGCCCGGAGGACCTGAAAAAGACGCCATCAAGGAACTGGAGTTAGGTCACGCCCAGTTCGGCGTCGCATCGGCGGACATGGTCATCCGGGCCCTTTCCCAAGGTGCGCCGGTGGTGGTGGCGGCCCAGCTCTTCCAGATCAATCCCCTCCAATGGATCTATCGGTCGGACCGCACCGTCATCGAGACGCCTGCCGATCTGGCGGGGAAGGTGCTGGGGGTGACCTTCGGCGGCAACGACGAGACCATCATGCGGGCGCTGCTGGCCAAATACGGCATTGCCGGGAGCGAGGTCGAGTTGCACAGCGTCCGGTACGATTACACCCCGTTTTATCAAGGAAAGGTCGACCTCTGGCCGGTCTACCGGAACGCCCAGGGGATCATCATCGAGGAGAAGCTGCGGCAGGCGGGGGAGAAGGCGGTCTTTTTCGACCCGCACGGCGCCGGGGTCCGGTTCGTGGCCAATTCGGTGGTGACCACCCGCGACATGATTGAACAGCAGCCTGAGGTGGTGGATCGATTCATCTCGGCGCTGTTGACGGGCTGGGAAGCGGCGATGGATCCGGCCAATTCCGACGAAACAATCCGGATCATCCACGCATATGACCCGGATACGCCGGTGGACCAGATCCGCCGGCAGTGGGCCGTCACCCGGAAATTCGTCAAGCCGTCCTCCGGTTTCAAGATTGGAACCATCGACGTTTCGGCCTGGGAGGAGACAGAACGGATCATGGTGGAACAAGGACTGGTTCAAAAACCGGTGAATGTGAGAACAGCCCTTTAGATGCCCAGATACGCTTTTTTCACCGCCTCGTTGGACAGGAGGCTGGCCGCAGAATCGGCCAGGGTAATGCGGCCGTTTTCCATGACATACCCGCGGTGGGCGATTTTCAGGGCCAGGTTGGCGTTTTGCTCCACCAGGAAGATGGTGGTCCTGTTTTCGGCGTTGATCTTCTCGATGATCTGGAAAATCCGGCGGACCACCATGGGGGCCAGTCCCAGAGAAGGCTCGTCCAGGAGCAGGAGCCGCGGACGGGCCATGAGGGCCCGGGAAATGGCCAGCATCTGCTGTTCGCCGCCGCTCAGGGTGCCCCCGGCCTGATGACGCCGCTCGGCCAGGATGGGGAAAAGGTCGTAGATATAGGCTAGATCCTTTTTAATCTCGCTCTTGTCGTTGCGCAAAAACGCGCCCATATCCAGGTTTTCCGCCACCGTCAGTAAAGGAAAAATCCGGCGTCCTTCCGGCACCTGGGAGATGCCGAGGCCGACGATGGCGTCGGGGTCCATCTCGTGGATGGGTCGGCCCATGAAGAAAATCTCCCCCTGCCGGGGGGGAACGATTCCTGAAATGGACATGAGGGTGGTGGTTTTTCCGGCCCCGTTGGCGCCGATGAGACAGATGATCTCCCCTTCGTCCACCTCGATATCGATGCCTTTGAGCGCCTGGATATTGCCGTAATAGGTGTTGACGTCGATCAGTTTAAGCATCGGGGTCCTCTCCGAGATAGGCTTTGATCACTTCGGGGTCGTTTTTGATCTCCTCGGGCGTGCCCTGGGCGATCTTGCGGCCGTAATCCATGACGAAAATCCGGTCGGAGAGGCTCATGACCAGCTTCATATCATGCTCGATGAGCAGAATGGAAATGCCGTCCTCGTCGCATATTTTCTTGATCAGATTGTCCAGTTCCCGGGTCTCCTGGGCATTCATTCCGGCGGCCGGTTCGTCCAGGAGCAGCAGGAACGGATCGGTGGCCATGGCCCGGGCGATCTCCAGCCGCCGCTGGGCGCCGTAGGGCAGGTTTTTGGACAGATCATTGACGAACTGCGAGAGACCGATGCGTTCCAGAATGGCGCGACTATGATCAACGATGGTCTGTTCCTCTTCCCTGGCGGATTTCAGTCGGAGCATGGCGCCGGCCACGCCGGTCCGGGTGCGGCAGTGGCGGCCGATCATGACGTTTTCCAGGACCGTCATGTTCTGGAACAGCCGGATATTCTGGAAAGTCCGGGCCAGCCCCCGTTCCGTCACATGGTTGGGCTTGAGCCCGTTGATCCGCTCCGTCTTTTTCCCCGGAGGGGTGATGAGGATGTCGCCCCGGGTGGGGCTGTAAAGCCCGGTGATGCAGTTGAAGAAGGTGGTCTTTCCGGCGCCGTTGGGACCGATAAGGGCGACGATCTCCCCTTTTTGAACATCCAGATCGAGCCGGTCCAGTGCCCGCAAACCACCGAAATCCATGGTTATACTTTTGACGTCGAGTATCGGTTCCATAGGCTGCGTCAGCTTTCATTCCTTCCGTTGTCGCCTTGAAACCGGTAGACCCTCCGCACCCCGGTGATCAGCCCCTGGGGCCGGAAAACCATCATGAGCACCAGGGTGGCGCCGAACAGGATCATCCGGTAGTCGGAAAACGCCCGCAGGTATTCCGGCAGAAGAATCAGCACCAGGGCCCCCAGAATGACCCCGGGAATGGACCCCATCCCGCCCAGCACGACGATGGAAAGGATAATGGCCGATTCAAGGAAAGTGAAGGAAGCGGGGTTGATGAAGGTGGTCTTGGCGGCGAACACGACGCCCGCCATGCCGGCCCAGGTAGCCCCCAGGGCAAAGGCGGTCAGTTTGGTCTTGGTTTTGTCGATGCCCATGGCCTGGCAGGCGATCTCGTCTTCCCGCAATGCAACCCAGGCCCGGCCGATGCGCGAGTTCTGAAGACGGTTGACGAAAAAAACCGTGAGGATCACCAGACCGATCAACACGAAATAGACGTAAATGGTGGCGGTGTTCAGGGACATGTCGATGCCGAAAAATCCGGGCCGGGAAATGCCGGCGATGCCGCTGGGGCCAAAGGAAAATTCATTCCAGTTCTCCAAAATCAGCCGGATGATCTCGCCGAAGCCCAGGGTGACGATCGCCAGATAATCGCCCCTGAGGCGCAGCACCGGAAACCCCAGCAGAACCCCGAAAAGCGCCCCCAGAAGGCCGCCCAAAGGCAGGGCGATCCAGAATCCCACGCCGAAATGGAAATTGAGCAGCGCGTAGCTGTAGGCGCCCACCGCGTAGAAGGCGACGTATCCCAGATCCAGCAGGCCGGCCAGGCCGATGACGATGTTGAGCCCCAGCCCCAGCATCACGTAAATCAGGGCGGTGGACATAATCGTGACCTGATAGGTGGAAAACAGAAAGGGAAAGACGCAGACAAAGGCGACCACGAGGCCGACAATGGACCGCGAGAGCCGGGGACGGTCCATGATGCGCCTGACCAAAGGGGCCTTCTCCCCGCCGGCTTCCTTCCGCTTGAGGCCGGCCTCTTTGCGCGCCATCATATAGCGCCAGACAAAGGAAAGCGCAAAGCTGCCCGCTCCGATGACGATCAGATTCCGCCAGCGCCACTCGACCACTTCTTCGATGGGATTGACCCGGACGACCATGATGGGGAAGGTCAGAAACATGAACCAGAGGGAGACGAGAACCGATCGTTTGATTTCGGCGAATGTAAGCATGGGCTATACCTTCTGCGTTGTGGAGCGTCCCAGGATCCCTTCGGGTCTGAAAATCAGAATGAGGACCAGAAGGGTGAAAGCAAACACATCCTCGTAGTCGCTGGAGACGTAGCCGGTGGCGAAGCTCTCGGTCCAGCCCAGAACCATGCCCCCCAAAACGGCGCCGGGCACGCTGCCGATGCCGCCCAGCACCGCGGCGGTAAAGGCCTTGATGCCGGCGATAAAGCCGATGTAGAAATTGATCATGCCGATGTGGGAGGCGATGAGCACCCCTCCGACGGCCGCCGTGGCCGACCCGATGATGAAGGTGAAGGAGATGACCCGGTTGACGTTCACCCCCGACAGCAGCGCCATGTCCCGATCCTGCGCCGTGGCCCGCATGGCCTTGCCCAGACGGGTGAATTTGATCAGAAAGGTCAGGGCCGCCATGACCAGGGCCGTGGTGAGAACGATGATCACCTCGGCCGAACTCATGATATGGGCATAGGGTTCAAGGAATCCGAACTCGGGCATCAGGGCCGGAAAAGGGAGAAAATCGGATGTCTGGGCCAGCAGCACGTAATTCTGAAGAAAAATCGACATGCCGATGGCGCTGATCAGGGCCGACAGCCGGGGAGCCTTGCGGAGCGGCTTGTAAGCGAGTTTTTCAATGGTAAACCCGTAGGAGGCCGCCCAGATTACCGCGCACAGCGAAGCGATCACCAGAATCGACAACTCGTTGAACCCCAGCAGCGTCAGGACGCTGGCCACGATGAGGGCGGTGAAAGCGCCGATCATGTAAATTTCGCCATGGGCGAAATTGATCAGCTCGATGATGCCGTAGACCATGGTGTACCCCAGGGCGATCAATGCATAGATGCTGCCCCGGGTCAGGCCGCCGAGGAAAAGCTCGATAAAATATTCCATGATAGCTGCCTTGCGAAAGGGATAAAGGGTCGGATGCGAGGTGCGAAAAACGGGGGACAGACCCGGAACCGGCCTGTCCCCCGGGAATGCAGGGGCGAAAAATTTTTCGCCCCGCCCCTACACAAATCTATTTCACCTCGATGTAAGCGCCGTTGCGGACCTGGTACATGGAGAAGCCCACGCCGATGGCGTCGCCCTTCTCGTCGAAGGAGATCTTTCCGATGGGCGTTTCAACCCATTCGGAGCGCAGCGCCTTTGTCACAGCCTCATGGTCGGTGGAACCGGCCTTCTCGATGGCGTTGAGCAGGGCCTGAACACCGGCATAGGCATTGTAGAAGAAGGCGCCCGGATCGGCGCCGAAGGCTTCCTGATGTTCTTTTTCGGCCGCGATGTGGAGCGGGTTCTTGGAGGTGTCCCTGGGGCCGGTGGCGTAGACGCCTTCGGCGTATTCCTTGGCGACCTTGATGAAGGTGTCGTCTTTCACCCCGTCGTCGGAAATGAAGACCGTGCCCATCTTTTTCTTGCGCATGCCCATGACGATCTTGGACGCTTCGGGATGGTACCCGCCGAAGATGACGCCGTCGGCGTCGGAACGCTTGATCTTCTGAACGATGGCGGAATAATCCACGGCGCCGGGGGTCACCCCTTCGTAGAGCACCACCTCGGCCTCATCGGAGTCTTCAATGAACTGCTTGGCGAATTCGGCCAGTCCCTTGCCGTAGTCCCCCTTGTCGTGGATGACCGCCAGCTTGGAGAGCCCCAGCTTGTCGATGGCGAAATCGACCTCCAGCCGGGCCTGGGCGTCGTCGGATGCAATGGTCCGGAAGAAATTGGGATAGTCGCCGCTCTGGGTCAGATCCGGATTTGTGGCCGACGGGGAAAGGACCACCACGTTGGAGGCATTGTAAATGCCCAGCGCCGCTTTGGTGGCGCCGCTGCAGATGTGGCCCAGCACGATCTTCACCCCCTCGGACGCCAGTTTGGTGGCGGTGTTGGTGGCCACTTCGGGCTTGCAGACGTCGTCTTCCGTGGTCATTTTGACCTGCTCCCCCAGGATGCCGCCCCGGGCATTGATCTTTTTGAGCACCAGTTCCGCAGCTTTGATGGAGGGGATCCCATAGGAGGCCAGGTCGCCGCTATGGGCGCCGGCCACGCCCAGCACCACGGGTTCGGCGCCGAATCCCGCGCCCGCCATGGTGAGAACCATAAAAATTCCGGCGATCATCGCAACCCACATTTTGCTCATGCTTTTTTTCACCATCTCTTTCCTCCTCTTGTTTGGTTTATAAACGAAAGCGCTTATAAATTCCCTCATATATCTATATGGTTTGTCTGAGTCAAGTTAAATATCCGTTCTGTGATTTTATTTAAAAAGCCTTGCCCACCCTGCAAATCTTTCGCTACAATGCTTTCCGATCCGCCTTCCAGGAGAGGAGGTCCTTTGAAAAAAGTCGGACTTTACATTAAAAAAGATCGCAAGGCCGCCGAAAGCGCCGATGCGCTGGAAAGCTGGCTCCACCGCCGCAAAGTGACCGTGGTTCGGCGGGAGAGCCTGCCGCCGGGTCGTCGGTTCGAAAACCACGACCTGCCGGTGGCGCCCGGCGACCTGGATTGCATCTTCGTGCTGGGCGGGGACGGCACCTTTCTGAGCGCGGCCCGCTGGGTGGGGAACCAGCCGATCCCGCTGCTGGGGGTCAAGTTCGGAGAGGTGGGGTTTCTGGCCGAAACGGCGGAGGAAAATCTCATCCCGGCGGCCGAAAAGGTGTTGTCAGGCGATTTCAACATCCACCCCCGGATGCGCCTTGAAATCGAGATCCAACGCGACACCGCCGAAAGCGTCCATGAAACGGTCCTGAACGACCTTGTCATCAACAAAGGAGCGCTGGCCCGGCTGGCTTCCATCGAGACGCACATCAACGGGCATTATCTGACCACTTTCCGGGCCGACGGCCTCATCGTCGCCACCCCCACCGGCTCCACGGCGTATTCTCTGGCCGCCGGCGGACCGGTGGTCCACCCCACGGTCAAGGGGATCATTCTGACCCCCATCTGCCCGTTCACCCTCACCAACCGACCGCTGATCGTACCGGATGCCGCTGAAATCCATATCCGACTGTCCGAAAAATCATCCAATATCATGCTCACCTTCGACGGTCAGGTGGGGCTGCCCATCGACGAGACCGACACCCTCATCATCCGGAAAGGCCCTCACCCGGTCCAGATGATCACCATGCCCGGGCGCCACTACTTCGACGTGCTCAAAGCCAAGCTCCGGTGGAGCGGCGGCCGGGTCTAGCATTCCGCGGAGCGGCGCAACATCATTTTAATTTGACATATCACCCAGTTTTGGGTAAAAGTTAGAGGTTTTAAAAAAACCAGCCTGCCGTAAGGATTTCATAACGAGGAACCTACATGGGATTATTGAAAAAACATCCAGCCGCCTTTCTGGGCGTCGGCATCACGCTGTTGTTTCTGCTGTTTGCCCTGATCAGAATCGATTTTATCGATGCGCTGGAACTCAAGCTCTACGATGTCCGCATGAATTTGAGGGAGGGCGGCGGCGCTTCCGACGCCATTGTTCTGGTGGACATCGACAACGACTCTATTGAAAAACTGGGACGCTGGCCCTGGCCCCGCTCCCGCATCGCCGGCGGCATCGACAAGATCGCCGCCGCGGGCGCCAGGATCATCGGCCTGAACGTCATCTACAGCGAACCGGAGGAAAGTTCCGCCCTGAAGGAACTGACTTACCTCACGGAGATGCTGGCCCGGTCCACCAAGGACCCCGAGGTCCTGGAGGCCATGCAGCAGGCCCGACAGCGACTGGATCACGACCGTCAGCTGGCCGAATCGATTCAGGCGGCGGGCAACGTGGTGCTCCCCATCTTTTTCAAGTCCTCCCTGGTGGCTGAAAACGCCCGGGAGAAAGCCCTGGCCATCCAGGACGAGGCCATCCGGAACATCGAAAATCCGGAAGGCGCCGGCGTTCCCGAAGGGGGCAAGATCTCCGCCCCCATCCCGCCCTTCCGGGAGGCGGCCATGGGACTGGGCCATGTCAACCTGTTTTACGATGTGGACGGCAAGGCCCGCCGGGAGCAGCTTCTCTACCGCTACGGCGGTCTCTATTTTCCTTCCTTCACCATGAAAATCGCTGCATTGTACCAGGATGTGATCCAGAAGAACATCTCGGCGGCGCTGGGGGAATCGGTAAGGCTGGGGCTCATCGAAATGCCGGTCACCCGGCGAACCGAATTTCTGGTGAGCTTTAAAGAGGGCGAGGCGCCGTTTAAACGCTATTCCTTTTTCGATGTGATCAACGGCAAAATCCCGGACCGCGTATTCCAGGACCGGATCGTCCTCATCACGCCAACGGCATCCGGCATCATGAATCCGCTTTCGACGCCGGCGGCCAATACCATGTCCGTAGGCGAGTTCACGGCCCACGCCATCTGGTCCATGCTCAACCAGAAGTTCATCCAGAAGCCCGGCTGGAACCCGACGGCGGTCTACGCCATGATCCTGATCCTGGGCGTGATCATCGCCTTTCTGATGCCGCGCCTCAAGGCCCTGGTCTCGGGCATCGTCTTTGCCGGCCTGCTGGGGCTGATGTTGGGCAGCGCCGTCTATTTGTTCACCGCCCGGGGGCTCTGGATCGAAGTGACCTATCCCCTGCTCCAGCTGATCATCGGGTACATCGCGGTGGTCACTCTCAGCTTTTTCGTCGCCGAAGCGCGAAAGGAAAAGGTCGAGGAGCAGTCCGCGGAGACCAACCGGATGCTGGGCATCTCTTTCCAGAGCCAGGGAATGCTCGACATGGCCTTCGACAAATTCCGCCGGGCGCCGGTGGACGCGGAGATGAAAGACGTCCTTTACGGGCTGGGCAAAGATTACGAGCGCAAGCGCCAGTTCACCAAAGCAGCGGCGGTCTATGAATATATCGAAGAACACGACCCGAAATACAAGGACGTGGCGCGTCGGCGGAAAAAGCTGGTGGAAGCCAGCGAGACCATGATCTTCGGCAGCGGCTTTCTGACGGGAAGCGGATCCAGCGACGATCTGCTGTCCGGCAGCGGGGACACCAAGCCGACCCTGGGCCGTTACGAGATCACAAAACAACTTGGAAAAGGGGCCATGGGCGTGGTTTATCTGGGCCAGGACCCCAGGATCAACCGGACCACCGCCATCAAAACCTTTAAATTCTCGGAAGATTACGAGCCCGAAGAGGCTCAAAAGATGAAGGCCAAATTCTTCCGGGAAGCCGAGAGCGCCGGCACCCTGTCCCACCCCAATATCGTCACCATCTACGATGCGGGGGACGAGCAGGATCTGGCCTATATCGCCATGGAATACCTGGACGGGGAGGATCTCCAGAAATACACCAAGAAGAAAAGCCTCCTGCCCATCCGGAAAGTCATCGACTATGTGGCGGACATCGCTGAGGGCTTGGACTACGCCCACGAAAAAGGGATCGTCCACCGGGACATCAAGCCGGCCAACGTCATGCTGGTCAAAAACGGGATGGTCAAAATCACCGATTTCGGCATCGCCCGAATCACGGCCGACTCCCAGACCCAGACCGGCGTGGTCAAAGGCACCCCTCACTATATGTCGCCCGAGCAGATCTCCGGCGAAAAGGTGGATGGCCGATCGGACATTTTCTCTCTGGGCGCCATGATGTTCCAGTTGCTCACCGGCACGGTCCCGTTCAAGGGCGACAGCCCGGCGGCCCTGATGCACCAGATCATGAACACCCCCCATCCCGACCCCAGAGACATCAATCCGCGGGTGATCAAGCCATTGGCGACCATCATGGACAAGGCATTGGAGAAGGACCGGGACAAGCGATATCAACGTGCGAGCCACATGGCCGCCCATTTGCGGACCCTGGGCAAGAAAATCGACGCCCACGCCGCCCAGAAGAAAAAGAAAGCCGCCGGCGCATGACGCACCGAACCAGGCAATCTCACCAAAACGTAAAGGGCGACAGCGTTAGGAGAAACCGATGATCGTCGTTGAATCGGCCGGCATGACCGACGTGGGCAAAAAGCGGAAGGGGAACGAGGATTCGCTTCATCTGGACGACGATCAGCAGATCTACGTGGTGGCCGACGGCATGGGGGGGCATCAGGCCGGAGAAGTGGCCAGCGGTCTCGTGGTCAAGACCATCCAGGATCACATGAACCGCATTCGGAACAATGACGAGGCCGAGGAGCTGGCCCATATCGACCAGCGCCTTTCCAGGGAGGCCAACCGGCTCCTTTCCAGCATCCATCTCAGCAACCGCATTATCTTCCAGAAAGCCAGCGACAAGCCGGGCTACAGGGGCATGGGATCTACGGTGTCGGCCGTCTTTTTCACGGACCATACGGCCATTGCCGCCAATGTCGGCGACAGCCCCATCTACCTGATCCGAAACAACGAGGTGAGCAATCTTTCCGTTCTCCACACGGTGATCGCCGAACAGATGGCCATCAACCCGGATGCCGAGCGTCAACTGGGACAAAATTTCAAACACATGCTGACCCGGGCCATGGGGATCGATCGAACCGTCGAACCCGACACCTGCGAGATCCAGTGCTTTAAGGACGACATCATCGTCATCGCCTCCGACGGTCTGACCGACAAGGTCTCGCCGGCGGAAATTCGAAACGAAGTCCAGAACCAGTCGTCTAAAGCGGCCTGCCAGGCGCGATCGATCTGGCCAATGACCGGGGCGGCGACGACAACATCACCGTCATCGTGTTGAAGGTAAGAGACATTGAAGAGAAAAAGGGGGGGATTCTGCAATGGATCGCCCGGCTGTTCAAATAAAGCCATCTGTATTAGTGTTTTAGTGATAAGTGGTTTGTGGCTCGCGGGACCTGCCCGCTAACCACTATCCACTGTCCACTACCCACTATCCAAAAAGAGAGGGTTTCGGATGCCAACTTTGACGCTTAAATTCAAGAAGGACTCGGCGAAGATCAAGGAGTACCGCCTTGAACGCGGGCAGTCCATCAGCATCGGGCGGCGGGAAAACAACGATATCGTCATCGAAAATCTCGCCGTTTCAGGACATCACGCCAAGATCGACTGGACCGGGAATGGCTTTCTGCTCACCGATCTGAAAAGTAAAAACGGCACTTTCGTCAACGACCAGTTGGCCATCTCGCACTGGCTCAAAGACCGGGACGTCATCACCATCGGCAAGCACATCATCGAATTTCAGTATGGTCAGGGAGAGGCGCAGCCGGATGAACCCGAGGACGCCATGGGCGAAACCATGGTGATGGATACCGGCAAGTACCGATCCATGCTGGCCAAGAATGTCTCCAGCATGGCCGGTCAGGGACAGGGACAGGAGCAGATCGGGATACTCTCTTTTCTGGCCGGAGGCGAAGGCGAGGTGGAACTGACCAAGAAGCTGACGAAGATCGGAAAAAACGCTTCTTCGGATATTGTGGTCTCCGGCCTGACCGTGGGCCAGACGGCCGCCACCATCAGCAAACGTCCGGACGGCTATTATCTGAGCTACGTGGGCGGGATGTCCAAGCCCAAAGTCAACGGCGAATCGGTCAAGGAATCGGTGGCGCTCAAGCAGTTCGACGTCATCGAGATCGGGTCCGCCAAGATGCAGCTGATCAATAAAGGCTGACCGGAAAGGGATAACCGCGGTCTGAAGCCGCAACATCCGAAAGCAGGTTTGTTTTGAAAAAACTCAGTTTGATCATCGGAGGCCTTTTTGCCGCTCTGATCATTTTCCTCGGCGTGATGTATTTTGTAAGCGACGGCGTCGCATCGGAATTCCGTCAGATTCGCCAGCCGGCGCCCAACCTTTTTTACATCGCCATCGACGTATCCGCCACCATCGAGGAAGAAACCCTCTTCGATTTCAAATACAATGTCGTCTCCCGGCTCCGTCAGTTCATCGGCGACGAGGCCGTATCCTACCATGTAGTCAGCTTCGGCAATCCCGGCTGCGGCATGGAATCCGTAGATCGGAAGAG
>JAABTD010000003.1 GCA_011390065.1 Desulfobacteraceae bacterium | reverse complement strand
GCGAAAAGTGGTCGCCACCCAGTCGCCTTCAGACGAAACCGCCTTCACCTACGAGGTGGAAAACAAGATCCGGGACATATCGGCGCCGGAAATCGACCCTACCTCTGTAAAACCCCTGACCACGCCGCTCCACGCGCTCCTGAAAACCGTTTTGCCTGAACGCAAGGGCGGACGGTTCATCATCTTTTCGGATCTGCTCAATGAAGACAGCGATTGCCCCCGGCAGCACCCGTTTCCCGAAGCCGCGTTGAAGGCATTCGGAACGGACAAGACCGGCCAGCTCATCTTCCTCTACACCACGCCCCATCCCTCAAAGGAGGAGAAACAGCAGGCGTTTATTCAACGGATTCGGGAGATGGCCAACAAAGGCGAGATCCGGGCCTTTTTCTATCATGTCCCCGACGATCCCGGAGACCGGTCGGCGTTCATGGAATCCCAGCTCCAGAAATCGATTCCCGCCACGACCTACGAAGTGGTGCTTGAACGGGCGTCCCGGATGGTGGACAGCATCGTTACCGCCGTGCGGGGATAGTTTTGGGGCAGACGTTACATCATGTCCATTGCGATATTCGCGGCGCCACTGACGGAAACCGCGACGCATCGGTGTGGGGCAGAAATTTGGCCGCGCTGAACCGGTTCATGAAGTCCTGATTGACGTTCAATTCCAGGTAGGTGATCCCTTCTCTGACGGCGTAAACCGCATCCAGCGCATCCCGCGAGGTCAGAAGCATGGCCGCCCCGCCCAGGGAGCTGTTGCCCAGGGGGGTGAACCGGTCCCGGTCGATATCGGGCATCATGCCGATGGTGATGGCCGAGTCGGGGTCGATGAAGACGCCGAAGGTTCCGGCGATGTAAAAGCGGGAAATATCGGAGAAGGCGACGCCCACCGTGCCGGTGAGGGTTTCGAGGATGGTGTACATGGCGGCCTTGGACCGGATGAGGCTGTCCAGATCGGCCTGATCGATGGTCAGGTCCTCGCCGGTTGCCGATTCTTCAGCCGGGGCCAATACCAGGTGCGGCGCCCCCTTGATCTGTTTCAACCGCTCCCCGCAGGCATCCGGAACCAGTTTCCCGCGGATGTCGATCATGCCCCGCAGGAACAACTGGGCGGCCAGATCGATAAATCCCGATCCGCAGATCCCCCGGGGCGGTTCGTCTTCAATGGCGTGGAGATGGAAGGCCCGGGTCTCCGGGTCGATGGCCACCCGGTCGACGATCCCCGGCCCCGCCATGGCGCCGATCCTGGACACGCCCCCTTCCAGGGCCGGGCCGGCGGCGCCGGCGCAGGCGATCAGCCAGTTCTCATTGCCCAGCACGACCTCGGCGTTGGTGCCCACATCCACCAGAAGGGCGGTTTCCGGAGACCGGTGGAGTCCGGAATAGAGAATGCCGGCAATGAGGTCGCCGCCGAAATAGGCCCCGATGTTGGGGAACGCGAAAATCCGGGCCGACGGCGCGATCTTAAGGCCGAGGTTGCGGGCGGAGAGGATGCCGGGCGCATTGACCGCCGGAATATAGGGCTCCCGGACCATCCAGTGGGGATTGAGGCCCAGAAACAGGTGGGTCATGGCGGTGTTGCCGGCCACGGCGACCAGGCAGACATCGTTGGACGAAATGCCGGTTTCGGTGCAGAGATCGCCGATTTCCCGGTTGAACCCGTCGATGACGAGTGCATTGAGCCGCTCCAGACCGCCGGACCTATCCGCATAATGGATGCGGGTCAGGATGTCCGGCCCCACGGAGAGTTGGGGGTTGTCGAAAGCCCGCTCTCCCAGAATGTCGCCGGTTTCCAGGTCCAGCAACTGCATGGCGATCCGGGTGGTGCCCAGGTCCACCGCCAGCCCCGCCGCCGATGGGGCGTCCCCGGCCGGCATGGCCCGGGTCACGACCCAACCCCCGGTCTCCTTGAAGACCACGCAGCGAAGGGTCCAGTTTGCCGACCGCAGCAGATCGGGCAGGCGGCGCAGCAACGGCAGCTCAATGCGCACCGCATCGGTGGAAAGTCGCCGTCTCAGTTCCCGGGCCAACCGGTCGGCATCTCCGGAATTGTCTTCCAGGCTGGGCGGCGTCAGGGTCACCCGCTCCACCCACCCCTTTCCCGGGGCGGAGTCCGGGGCCTTCGGTCGGGTGGTCATGCCGGCCGGAGCCGCTCCAGTTCAGCGATGATGCCGGTCATCACTTCCCCTGCATTCCCCCTGACCAGGTAATCGCTCACGCTGCCGGTCAGCGGCGAGGGTTCAGGATTGATCTCGATGACCACGGCGCCGTTGCGCTTTGCGATCACCGGCATATAGGCCGCCGGGTGGACGGTGGCCGAGGTGCCCACCACCAACATCACATCGCATTGAACCGACAGTTTCCGGGATCGGGTCAGGGCCTCGGGGGGAATGCTCTCGCCGAAAAAGATGACTTCGGGCCGGTAGATGCCCCCGCAGGGACACTGCGGCGGAATGCGGCTCAGATCGATCTTGCCGGTCTCCAGACGCGCATCGCAGGCCATGCACCGGTGCCAGGCGAAATTGCCGTGGAATTCGATGACATCCGCGTTGCCCGCCAATTGGTGGAGGCCGTCAACGTTCTGGGTGATCACGGTGGTCAGAATCCCCATCTCCGCCAAACGGGCCAGCCCTTTGTGCCCCTCGTTGGGCGCGGCCTGATCGATGATGGTTTTCATCTCCTTGATCAGCACATTCCACACCTTGACCGGATCGGCCATGAACGCCTCGATGGTGGCGTATTCCATGGGATCGATCTTCTCCCATATCCCGCCCTTGCCCCTAAAGGGGGGGATGCCGCTTTCCACGGAGATGCCCGCCCCGGTCAGGGCCACGGCGTTTTCTGCCCCGGCCAGATCCTTTGCCGCTCTTTGAATCGATTCCTGCATAAACTCCCTACAGTTTAAATGTCATGTCCGCCTTGACGGCGACGCATTCAAGGCGGCGTTTCTGTTGTCGGATCCGTCGGCGGCACGCCTTGACGATGCGCCGCATGTCCCGATCCGTCCGGTCCTGGTTGAGATGAAACAGCCCCAGGGTCCCGACCCCGGCGTCCAGGCCCAGATCAAGGGCCTGTTCGTAGGTGGTGTGACCGAAGCTCCGGTACCGCTCATATTCCTCCGGCGTGTATTCCCCGTCGTGGATCAGCAGGTCCGCTCCCTGGGCAAAGGCCACGTACTCATCATAGGAAAGCCCCCTGGCATGGTGGAAATCCAGCTCGTTGTCGGTCATGAAAACAAAGGTCTTGCCATCTTCAATGAACTTGAATCCGGTGGCGTGGTTGGGATGGCTGAGATGAACAGGGACGATGGTCAGGGACCCGATTTCGAAGGGCTCCGGGCAGTTGAGGGGCTGGTAATGGGTCTTTGCGGGTATTTCCGAAAACCGGACGGGAAAATAAGGGGGCTTCATCACCCGGTTGAGCGCCTTTTCAAGAAAATCGGAAAAAGGGCATCGGTAGATATGAAGGGCGACGTCGCGCTGGTAGATGGGTTTGAAAAACGGGAATCCCACCACGTGATCCCAATGGACATGGGTGAAGATGAGATGGACGTCCCGGTTTTCCTCCCCCATGAGCTTGTTGCCGAGGCGGCGGATGCCGGTCCCGGCGTCCACGATGATGGTATGGCCGCTTTTGGGACGGATTTCCATGCAGGTGGTGTCCCCGCCGTGCGCCACATACATGCTGCCGGATACCGGAATGGAGCCCCGCGACCCCCAGCATTTGATTTCCATTTCAGGCCCATCCCTTCGGTGGTTTCATCCGCATCCCCCGGTCGTCCCCAGATACGTCGACCAGATATCGTCGCGGGTTCTTTTTTCAAGTATCGTTACCGGATACCGCCTCAGTTCTTCTTCCACCGCCCGGGCTTCGCTGCGCAGGAGTCCCGAGAGTATGAACCACCGTTTCTCCAGAAAGCCCCGGGAAAGGATGAGATCCTTCATCACATCGTAATGAATGTTGGCGATCACCAGATCCGCCGCGCAGTCGATCATCGTTTCCGCCCGGCCCTGGACCGCGAGAACGACCGCTTCCATTCTGTTGAGCTGGATGTTTTTCCGGGCCGTCCGGACCGACAGCAGGTTAAGATCCACCGCCAGAATCCGCTCAGCCCCCAAACGGGCCGCGCCCAGCGCCAACAGGCCGGTTCCGGCGCCCAGATCCAGGGCCGAATCGATTCGCTCCTGCTGAAAGAGGGCGTCCAGAAGGCCGAGGCAGTCCCGCGTGGTCGGATGGGTCCCCGCGCCAAAGACCACGCCGGGGTCCAGGCAAAGGGCGTAAGGATCTTCCCGGATCCCCTCCGGGGCCGTCCAGGCCGGATGAACCGTGAACCGGCCTTCCCTGAAAGGAACTAAGGGACCGCCCTGCCAATCCCTGTAAGTCATGTGAAAATGATCCAGAAGCTTCAAGTGCGGATGGGCCTGCACGACGCCTTCCACTTTCCGCAGGGAAGGCCGGTCGAAAAAGAGAAAAGCCGTATCCTCCTCCTGCCAGTTGCCGATGAAGCCTGCTCCCGTGAGCATCTCGTCCACATGCCCCATCCGTCCCTGCAGGTAGTATATAAACAGATCCGCGCCGGGCGGCGGGGCCGGCGTTTCCTCCCGGACCGCGCGGGCCGGAAGGTTACTCATTTTTGGGAATCTGGTCCATATACCAATCCATGGGATCGATGAGGGTGTAGCCGATATCCTGCAGTTTCTTTTTGACGCGGATCGCGTTGTTGGTCAACAGATAGGGGAAAACCGCCCGTTTTCCCTCTTCCCAGTGACGGGCCACCAGCACGCTGCCAAAGGAGATTTTTTCCTCGGTGATGGCGTCAACGATCTTTTTGAGTTGCCCGATTTTGTCCTCCACCAGGATGCCGATGAGCATCCCCGGCTCGCCGATGCCGAGCACGTTGATAAACGAGCGCACCAGATCCCGCACAGAGATGATCCCTTTTAACCGACCGGTCTCATCCACCACCGGAAAGGCCCCTACCCGGCTCTTCTGGATGAGGAGCAGCGCATCCTGAATGGTGTACTGCGGTGAAATGGTCACCGGGTCCCGGGTCATGATCTCTTTGACGGTGATCCGGCCCAGCCGCTTCCGGACCTCGACGCTGTCGGCGTCGTCGAGCAAGACCGACGGCATGGCGCTGCGGATGTCCCGGTCGGTGACGATGCCGACGAGCCGATCCTCTGAATCCACCACCGGCAGATGCCGGAAGCCGTTTTCCGTCATCGTCTCCCTGGCCTCCAGAATGACGTTGTCGGGGCCGATGGTGATGACCTTCTGGGTCATGGATTTATCGACAAACATGATTCCCTCCTAACGATTCGGAATCTCTAATGAGCGTCTCCTTTAGATTCCCAGCAGAATTTCCATGTGATTTTTAACGAGTTCGGGAAGGCGCTTGAGCGAATATCCCCCTTCCAGAATAGAGATCACCCGTCCCTTGGCATATTGATCTCCCATTTCCATGATCTGTTCCATGATCCAGGAAAAACAGCCCGTGGTCAGGTTAATGCCTGACATGTCGTCGTCTTTGTGGGCATCGAATCCTGTCGAGGTCAGGATCACCTCAGGATCGAAGGCAGCAAAGGCGGGGATCAGATCCCGTTGAATGAACGCCTTGTACTCTTTGTCCCCCTGACCCGGCAGGACCGGCGTATTGAGCGTCGTGCCGTATCCGGCGTCAGTCCCTTTTTCAAAATCCCGTCCGGTTCCGGGAAAGGCGAAGGAGGGATGTTCGTGGATGGAATAATAAAAAACGGTGGGGTCGTTCTCAAAGATGTGCTGGGTGCCATTGCCGTGGTGAACGTCGAAGTCGACGATGCCCACCCGCTGGACATCCCATGCCTCCTGGAGGTATCGGGCCGCGATGGCGATGTTGTTGAAATAGCAAAACCCCATGGCCTTGTCCACTTCGGCATGGTGACCCGGCGGCCGCACAGCGCAGAAGGCGTTGTCGATGCGCCCTTCCATCATCAACCGGGCGGTTTTGATAATGCCTCCCACGGCCAGCAGGGCCACTTCATAGGATTCACAGCACATCTGGTTGTCGGCGGAATCGAATTCGGTCATGCCATAAAGGCAGGCTTCTTCGAACCGCAGGATGTACCCGACATGATGGACGGCTTCGATCCATCTCTGATCAGCGATTTCGCCCTCGATGAGCGTCAGATGCGGCAGCAGCCCGGCCGCTTCGATGCCCTTGTAGGCGGCAACGAGACGATCCGGCATCTCGGGATGGTAATCGCTGGTTTTGTGGGATAAGAACCGTTCATCATACAGAAAGCCTGTTCTTCTCATACCCTCTCCCTTCGCCGCCTTCAGACTAGGCGATAATGCGATCGAATATATCGAATGCAGCCCGTACCGCCGGGTTGTCCTCGGGTATGCGGACGGTAGGCTCGCCTTTCATGTCATATTCGTAAACAGCGTCGTCTTCAGGGATCGTCCCGGCCAGTTCCAGCCCTGCATCTTTGATAATGGCCATGGCGGCATCCGGAACCCCGTCGCGGGCCTGGTTGATGATCAGGTAGCTTTTGGTCACCCCGATGTTGAGTTCTCTGGCCAGCTGGTCTATGCGAACGGCCGCCTGGAGCCCCCGGCGGGAGGTGTCGGCGACGATGAGCAGCACATCAACGTTTTTGGTGGTCAGCCGGCTGATGTGCTCCATCCCTGCCTCGTTGTCCATGACGATCCAGGGGTAATTGTCCGTCAATTTCTCCAGAAAATTGGTCAACAGCGTGTTGGCGGCGCAATAGCAACCGGACCCTTCGGGTTGACCCATCACCACCAGGTCGTATCCGTCGGCCTCGGCGATGGCCTCTTCCATCCGCATGGAAATAAAGACATCCTTGGTCATGCCTTGGGGGACCTGTCCTTTTTTCATGTCTTCACGGGCGTGACCCAAGGTGTCTGAAACCGTCAATCCCAGCACTTCATTGAGGTTTGCGTTGGAATCGGCATCCACGGCCAGAACGGGGCTTTTTCCCTTTGAGGTCAAATATTTAATAAGCAGCCCGGCAACGGTGGTTTTCCCGGTGCCGCCTTTGCCGGCAAGGGCTATTGAAAACGGCATGTGGTGCGCACTCCTTTCAATTTTTTAGGTCTGATATTTGTTCATCATAATCACCAAGTATTTAGGCCAGTTGACCCCAACAGTCAAGACACTTTTCACCATGGGGCTCCCTTTTCTCCCGAAGGGCGACCCGCGAGGAGACTTTACGGCCTTTTCAAATCCCTTGCAAGACCGTATTTCCTGTGCTAATGTGGATTCGATTTTTTTACAATTTTTGATTATAAATACAGGAGGTTGTCATAATGGAATTCGAGTTGAACAAGGAGCAGAAGGAGATTCAGAAGGCGGTCCGGGATTTCGTCAAAGGGGAGTTTAAAAAAGACCTCATCCTGGAGCTGGAAGAAAAGCACGAATACCCAATCGACATCTGGAAGAAAGCCGCCGACCTTGGATTTATCGGCATCCATTTCCCTGAGGAATACTCGGGCCAGGGGCTGGGAGTGATGGAGAACATCCTGGTGGCCGAAGAACTCTGTCGGGGCGATTCTTCCGTGGGCGCCTGCCTGATCCTGGCCGATTTCGCCTCGGAGATCGTCCTCCATTTCGGGTCCGACGAGCAGAAAAAGACCTGGCTGCCCAAGGTGGCCGAGGGCGAAGTGCTCTCCTGCGGCGCCTTCACCGAGCCGGACCACGGGTCCGACATCACCCGGATGGAAACCACGGCCGTCAAGGACGGCGACGACTGGGTCATCAACGGCTCCAAGATCTTCATCACCAACGGCGGTCCCATGGCCGGCTTCTACTGCGTGCTGTGCCAGACCGACCCGGACGCCGCCCCCAGCCACCGGGGCATGAGCCTGATCCTGGTGGAGGGCGACCGGCCCGGCGTCTCCACCAACAGCGTGGGGACCAAGATGGGCATCCGGATGATGGCCACCGCCGAGGTCAACTTCAAGGATGTCCGCGTACCCCAGGGAAACATTATCGGAAAAGAAGGCAGGGGCTTCTACCAGGTGCTGGAATTTTTCGACGAAAGCCGCATCCTCATCGCGGCCCAGGGGCTGGGCACCGCCCAGGGGGCCTATGACCGGGCACTGGCCTACGTCAAATCCCGCGAACAGTTCGGCAAGAAGATTGCCCAGTTCCAGGTGACCCAGCACAAGCTGGCCGACATGGCCACCAAGATCGAAATGGCCCGTCTGCTGGTCTACAAAGCCGCATGGAATTTCGATCAGGGCCGCATCGATCCCAAACTCACCTCCATGGCCAAGATGGTGGCCGGCCGCACCGCCGTGGAAGTGGCCGACGAAGCCATCCAGCTCCTGGGCGGCTACGGGTACATGCTCGACTACGAGGTGGAGCGGTTCTACCGGGACGCCAAGATCTGCGAACTCTACGAAGGCACGAAAGAGATCCAGAAGAACACCATCGCCAGCGCGTTGCTGGGGAAATTGAAGTAGGCGCTTACCCGCCCTCTCCCGCCTCCTTGCAAAGGGGCGGATGCGGGAGGGGGCGATCCGGCCCGGGTTCAAACATTTGAACTCATGTCCCGGTGCGCCTGTGCGTAAATCCGAAGCGCGGCGATCATTCGATCTTCATATTCCTCCCCCTGAGCCCTGAACCAGGACAGCAAATCAGGTTCCATCCGAAGCGTGACCGCCACTTTTGTCTGGGGCATCCGCCAGCTTGCTTTGGCGAAAAAAGCGTCATCCAACGGCGGGAGGTCCGTCCTGTCGATGGTTTCATCCGTCAGGGAATCGACCAAATCCCAGTTGGTTTCCGAGGTATTGTTGATATCGCTTTTTTTCATGGCTCAGCGCTTTCATCATTGAAATGATGCGAATGGCATCATCGGTTTCGGTAAAGATCACGACAACGAACCTTCCTTCTATCATGCCGATTCCAATTAATCGCTCTTCACCATAATCACATCTGTCGTCGCGGCCTACCAATAAAGGCGATTTGAACACTTTCGGAACGTCTCTGAAATCAAGGCCGTGTTTGCGGATGTTCGTTTTGCGTTTCTCTTCATCCCACTCAAAATGCATATTCTTAACCATCTTTGCAAATGCATCGCACCGGCGCCGAAGAATCGTTTTCAATGCCGCAATCGAAATCGATGCGCATTGCCTTGCTTTTTTGTATTATAAAAAAGATCAGAATGAAAGTCCATGGCATAAAGATCAAACCCGCGCCCGGGGCAACCGGGGTCTGGCAGGCCATTTTCAAGGCCAAATGGGGGGTCACGGCCATCCTGCTTGCGATTCTGGCTTGGATGCTGTATTGATGTTGATGTACGGCTATTACTTTTACGGCACTCCGAAGCGATCAGGAGAAAAGTCTTCACAATCCTTTGAAAAAGCAATGCGTTGTTTTGAAAAAAAGGAGGATTCTATGGAAATCAAAGTGCTGGGGCCGGGTTGCCCCAAATGCGAACAAACCGAAAAAGCCGTCCGGGAAGTCGTGGCGGAGACGGGCGTCGACGCCCAAATCGAAAAGGTCAAGGAGATTATGGACATCGCCAAGCATGGCGTCTTCACCACCCCGGCGGTGATCGTTGATGGCGAAGTGAAATGTTCCGGGAAAGTGCCTTCCAAGGACGACATCAAGAAATGGCTGGGGAAATAGTGTAAAAGGCGGCAGCCATGCTCTTTCCGGTTTCCGGCATAGAGGTCCATCCGCTGATCCCGTTCTTCGTGGCGCTGATCGTCTCCTTTTTCACCTCCATGGGCGGCGTCAGCGGCGCGTTTCTGCTGCTGCCGTTTCAAGTGAGCGTGCTCGGATACACCGCGCCGTCGGTCAGCGCCACCAACCAGGTGTTCAACATCGTGGCCATCCCGAGCGGGGTTTATCGATACATCCGGGAGGGACGGATGCTCTGGCCCCTGACCTGGGCGGTGATCATCGGCACCCTGCCGGGGGTGTTCATCGGGGCCTGGGTCCGCATCGAATACCTGCCGGACCCGGCCCATTTCAAATTTTTCGCCGGCTTTGTCCTGCTGTACATCGGCTGGCGGCTTTTGATCGATTTGTTCCGGAGGGGCCGGACAAGGGCGGATAAAAAACCGACGGGCGGCGCGTCGGCCCATGATCTCAAACTCGACCGGTCGTCATGGCGGGAGGTCGCGTTCACCTATGACAATGAACGGTATGGTTTTTCCCCGGCGGTGGTCTACGGCGTCTGTTTTCTCGTGGGCATCGCCGGCGGGATTTACGGCATCGGCGGCGGATCGATCGTGGCGCCGTTTTTCGTGGCCATCATCGGACTGCCGGTCTACGTGGTCGCCGGGGCCGCCCTCATGGGGACGTTCATCACCTCGGTAGCCGGGGTCCTATTCTATCAGGCCCTGGCCTATGTCTATCCCAATATGTCCGTGGCGCCGGACTGGGGATTGGGCCTTTTGTTCGGGCTCGGCGGCGTGGTCGGCATGTACCTTGGGGCCCGGACTCAGCGGTTCGTTCCGGCCGGAATCATTAAGGGCGTTTTGTGCGTTTGCGTGCTGTTCGTGGCCGGAAACTATATCCTGGGCTTGTTTTACTGATCGCATTTTCATTAACCGGGCTCCGGCGGTCTACCCCCGGAACTCGGTATATTCCAGCCCGTACTTCTTCGCCTTGTAGCTGAACTTCCGGACCGTCGTCTTCAACGTCCCGGCCGCCTGGGTGATATTGCCCCGGGTGTTTTTCAAGGCATCGACGAGCATTTCTTTTTCCAGATTGGCGATGGCCTCTTCCAGAGAGCGCGAAGGCAGGGTGTCCGATTCGGCGCCCGTCTGGAGGGTGGGGGGCAGGTGGTAGGAGTGGATCACCCCTTCCTCGCACAGGAGCACCGACCGCTCGATGCAGTTTTCCAGCTCCCGGACGTTGCCCGGCCAGTGGTACTGCATGAGCATGTCGATGGCCGGGGTGGAAAACCGTTTAATCTCTTTGGCGTTTTCCTTGGCGTATTTTTCCAGAAAGTGGTCGGCCAGCAGCAGCACGTCGGTTTTGCGTTCCCGCAACGGCGGCATGTAGATGGGAAATACGTTGAGGCGATAGTAAAGATCCCCCCGGAACGATCCATCCTCTACGGCTTCCTCCAGATTTTTGTTGGTGGCGGCGACAATGCGCACGTCGGTCTTGATGGTCTTGTGACCGCCGACCCGCTCGAATTCCTTTTCCTGGAGCACCCGCAGCAGCCGCACCTGAACATCCAGGGTAATGGCGCCGATTTCGTCCAGAAAGAGCGTTCCCTTGTTGGCCAACTCGAATTTGCCGAGTTTCTGCTTGATGGCGCCGGTGAAAGACCCCTTCTCGTGGCCGAACAGCTCGCTTTCAATGAGGTTCTGGGGCAGGGCTGCGCAGTTGACCTTGACAAAAGGGCCGTTGGCCCGATGGCTGTTGTAATGGATGGAATTGGCCACCAGCTCCTTTCCGGTTCCGCTCTCCCCCCGAATCAGCACGGTGGCGTTGCTGCCCGAGACTTGGGAGACCATCTGAAACACTTCCCGCATTTTGTTGCTGTTGCCCACGATGTTGGTGATCCGGTACTTGTTCTCCAGTTCCCCCTTGAGCCGCCGGTTCTCCTCGCGCAGCCGCTCCTTCTCCAGGCGGATGGTCTCCAGGTTGATCACATGGCGGGCCAGCATGGTGGCAATGACCGACATCAGCTTCATCCCTTCTTTAAGGGAATATTCCGGCTCATAGGGCCGATCCACCGACAGGGCGCCGATGACCTGCTTGTCCCGCTTGATGGGCACGCAAAAAAAGGAGAGTTCTCCGTCATGTTTGTATTTTCGGGAATCGGTCCGGTCCAAAAACAGCGGTTCTTCGCTGATCTTGGGGATGGCCACCCCCTCCCCGGTCTCGATGACGCGACCGGTGATCCCCTCCCCCACCTTGTATTTAACGCTTTCAATGGCGGTCCGGGAGATGCCGTGGGCCACCTCGATGTTGATCTCGTTTCGCAACGGATCCAGGATGGTGACGGTTCCCCGCACCATATCCATTGAATTGGAGAGGATATCCAGGACTTTGTAAAGGGATTTCCGCAGGTCCATATGTTCGTTCAGGGCCTTGCTGATCTCGTAGAGCAGGGTGACTTCTTCGATGGTTTTCATGATCGGCTCGCTTCCGGTTGCAGTTTCCACCATCCCTCCATACTACAAAAATGTAACGATATTGCAACCCCAATTTTAAATCCTTTCAGGGGATTGATTTTCCCGCCTGGAGGAGCGGCATTAAATTTGATAGACATTAATGGAACGGAAAAACCGCGGCCGAAAACCCCGCACATGAGACGGAGCGGCTGGCTTCGGCCAAACCGCAACCCTCCTCTTCGGGGCCCCGTGGGACCCTTTTTTACGATCTACGCTGATAGATCGTTTTGCCAAGGCGTTCCGACTGTGCTATTGTTCGCGACATGTTTCATCGCCCTGCAACCACCCGGATGCAACACCTCGCAGCGCTGACGGGGACGTGGGTCTTCGCCGTCCTGGTCGTCATGCTCCTCATGCAACCGCCCTCGACGGTACAGGCCGAAAACGCCTCCAACGCGCCATCAACGGAAGTGGCGGCGCCGGACGCCGATAAACCCCGGTGGCCCATGATGGATAACGCCCACGATCATATTTCCCGACGTCTCCTGTCCTCCGCCGAATGGTTCGACGCCTTTTTCGATGATGAACGATATGAAACCGAAGTAAACGAAAGCCGCATGAGGCTCTCTTTTGAAAGCAGCGCCATCAATGGTGAGGGGGTCAATTTCGACGCCAGAACCCACCTGAAAATCGTCTTGCCCGAACTGGAAGAACGACTCTCTTTTGAAATTTCCGGTGATACCAGCCCCGGCATCCCATCCGACCGGCTGAGCGACGGAAATCTGAAAAAAACCGACGAAGACGAAGAGGGGGGCGGCTTCACCGCCGGTTTTCGGTATCTTCTGACGACAACCGACCGGCTCAACATTCACCTGAAAAGCGGGGCGCGAATCCGCAGCTTCGAGCCGATGGTCTATATCGGTCCGCGATACCGGCAGACCTTTGATTACCGTCCCTGGGCCCTCCGGTTTACCCAGCGAGTTCGATGGTATTCCGACGAAGGATGGGAATCTATCTCCCGCCTGGATCTGGAACGTGAATTTTTCAAAGATTATTTTTTCCGGACCTCTAGTGAAGTCAAATGGTACGAGATGGAAAACGGCCTGTTTTACGATTTGGCTTTCTCCTTTTCCCGGGCCATCGACCGCCGGACCGCCATCGAACTCCAATGGATCAATCAATTCAGGACCCGGCCCCACGAGCACCTATCGACAACCATCGTCCAGTTGCGCTACCGCCGGATTATCTGGCGGGATTGGCTTTCCTTTGAAGTGGCGCCCCAGATCGCTTATCCGCGTGAGCGGGACTATAATTTCACGCCGGGCATTCTTTTCAAAGCCCATATTGTTTTTGGCTTTTATCCCAAAACAGGCTATTATTGAACCCTGGGCGGCGCCGTGGGGGCCTGACGTTGAAATGCGGCCCTGCATGCTTATGTTTGTGAATCAGCGCCGGCAATAGCGGAGATATCGCCGGGATCTTTCAAGGACAAAGCCCATCAGAAAGGGGCGTCGCCTCAGAGCGGACAATGCAAAAGGATTACTATCAAGTGCTGGGCGTTGCTGCGGACGCAGACGCCAAAGCCCTCAAAGAAGCCTACCGGAAACTGGCCCTCAAATACCACCCGGATCGGAACAGAGACAATCCCGAGGCCATGGACCGGATGAAAGCGGTGAACGAAGCTTACGCCGCCCTGTCGGACCCGGACAAACGACGGGAATACGACGCCCTCCGGGGCCGCTTCGGCTCGTCATCCGCCCACAATCAGTTTCGGCAGGCCTATTCGGATCAGGACATTTTTCGAGGGTCGGATATCGACGAGATTCTGGAGGAAATCGCAAAAAATTTCGGTTTCCGGGGGGTCAACGACATATTACGCGACGTTCACCGGCAGGGTCGAGGCTACGCCCGTCACACGGTCAGAGGCCCCTTTTCCTTCGGGACGGGCCATATCTTTTTCGGAAGCGGGGTCGGCAGCCGGACCGCGCGCGGCCCCGGCTCCGGCGCATCAGTCGCCCAGCAGGTAAAGGCAGGCCTGATGAGCCGGGCGTTGCGGTACGCCATGGAAAAAATCACAGGCGCGACCTTCCCCGAACGCGGGGGAGACATCGACGACGTCATCAAGCTTTCCCCTGCCATGGCCCGAACCGGGGGTGCTTTTGCCTATTTTCACCGGATAAAAGAGAAAAAGCTCGTGGTGCGCATCCCGCCCGGGGTCCGCGAAGGTCAGCGGGTCCGGCTGGGCGGGATGGGCTATCGGGGAAAAGGCGGCGGTGAGCCCGGCGACCTCTATCTCAGGGTGCAAATTCGCAAACCCTTGCTGCAACGGATCAGGGATTTTTTCTCAAACCGATAACCACTGCAAACCGGCCGGTCCGCCCTTCGCCGCGATAGGAGAAAAACCGGTCGGTGCGGCATCGGGTGCAGAGTCCGCTGATGTGGATATTGCTCTCACACACCCCGGAGGCCTTCAACTGATCCCGGCTGACGGCCCAGAAATCGAAATGATGATCCCCGATGCGGTAGGCCCAGAGCGGTTCGGGGATCTCCTCCCGATAGTTGACGAATTCCCCGCAGCACGGTCCCAGCGAGGGGCCTACGCCAGCCAACACATCGGCCGGATCGCTGCCGAAACAAGTCGCCATGGCCCCCACCGTCTCGCCGATGATGTTCGCCACGCTGCTCCGCCACCCGGAATGGATGTTGGCCACGGCGCGACGGACCGGGTCATAGAGCAGCACCGCCTGGCAGTCGGCCACCTGGATGATCAGGTTGAGGCCGGGGATGTCGGTAATCATGGCGTCCCCCGCCAGGATCTCTCCGGGAGCGGCTCCATTGCCGTCTTTTGAAAAGGCCACCACGTCTACGCCATGCACCTGCCGGGCGAACTGCAACCGCCCCCCGCCTGACGCCGCCTTTACTTTCGCCCGGTTCCGCGCCACGGCCCCGGCATCGTCTCCCACGCTGAGGGCGGTATTGAGTTCGGCAAAGGGGCCGCCGCTATCCCCGCCTTTTCGGGTAAAAACGCCATGGTGGATTTCCGGGAATCCGGAAAGATGGGGAAACTGGTAGAAGGCCAAGCCGTTTTGCCGCGCCCATTTCATGATCTCGCCTCTCCGTAACGCGCCAGAATCGTTTCAATGATCCGGGATGTGGAGATTTCCGCCACCACGTCGATGCGGGCCACCCGGCCGCCGGCGGCTTTGACGATGTCCGCGCCGATGATGGCGTCTTCGGGCCAGTCGGCCCCTTTGACCAGCACATCGGGCATCAGCGACCGGATCAACCGATAGGGATCAGGCTCGTCAAAAATGGCGATATAATCCACACAGGCCAGGCCGGCCAGCACCTCGGCCCGCTGTTCCTGGCCGACAATGGGGCGTTTGTCTCCTTTGATTTTCCTCACGGAAGCGTCCGAGTTGAGGCCGACGATCAGCACGTCCCCCTGGGCTTTTGCAGCCGTCAGATACCGCACATGGCCGGCGTGGAGGATGTCGAAGCAGCCGTTGGTGAAGACGACCGTTTTCCCCGCATTGCGATGGTTGAACCCGACCTCCGCCAGTCTTTCTAATGTGATGTATCGCGGCATCATTGCTCGGTGGAAGGCTTGCCCGTCTATCTCAACCGCTCCACAATCGCCTCCCCGAACACCGAGCATTTGACCTCCTTGGCCCCTTCGATCTGCCGCGCCAGGTCGTAGGTGACCACGCCGTCTTTTATGGCGGCGGCCACGCCGGTGCGGATCATGTCGGCGGCTTCCGGCCAGCCCATGTGGTCCAGCATCATGGCGCCCGACAGGATCAGGGACGACGGGTTGACCTTGTCCAAACCGGCGTATTTGGGGGCGGTGCCGTGGGTGGCCTCGAAGACGGCGCAGTCGTCGCCGATGTTGGCGCCCGGGGCCATGCCCAGCCCGCCCACCTGGGCCGCCAGGGCGTCGGAGATGTAGTCGCCGTTTAGATTTGGGGTGGCGATGACGTCGTATTCCTCGGGCCGCAGCAGCACCTGCTGGAAGAGCATGTCCGCGATCCGGTCCTTGATGACGATCCGGCCCGCCGGCGGGTTGCCGCCGTATTTTTCATACACCTTTTTTTCGGAAATGACCCGATCTTCGAACTGTTCCCGGGCCACCTCGTACCCCCACTGGCTGAAGGCCCCTTCGGTGAACTTCATGATGTTGCCCTTGTGCATCAGGGTGACCGTGGGAAGGTTCTTGTCGATGGCGTATTGAATGGCCCTGGCCACCAGCCGTTTGCTGCCCCGCTCGCTGATGGGCTTGATGCCGATGCCGGATCCCGGCGGCAGGGTCACCCCCATCTCGTCCTTCAGAAACGCCGCGACGCGCCGGGCCTCGTCGCTTTTGGCCGCCCACTCGATGCCGGCGTAGACGTCTTCGGTGTTTTCCCGGAAGATCACCATGTCGATTTTGTCGGGGCGCTTCATGGGGCTGGGCACCGAATCGATATATTTCACGGGCCGGACGCAGGCGTAAAGATCGAGCCGCTGGCGGATGGTGACGTTGAGGCTCCGGATGCCTTTGCCCACCGGCGTGGTCAGGGGCCCCTTGATGGCCACGACATGTTCCCTGATGGCGTCGAGTGTGGCTTCGGGCAGCCATTCGCCGGTGTCCTGGAATCCGCTTTCGCCGGCCGCCGCCTGTTGCCAGGCGATCTTTCGGTTGCCGTCGTAGGCGTTTTCCACGGCCGCGTCCATCACCATTTTGGCGGCTTTCCAGATGTCGGGGCCGATGCCGTCGCCTTCGATAAAGGGGATCACGGGATGGTCCGGCACGTTGAGGCTGCCGTCCCGGTTCACGGTGATTTTCTCTTCTTGCGTCATGATATGCCGTCCTTTGTTCCGAATGTTTAACCGTCGGTTCTATCCAGACCCCGCTGCCGGAAGGCTTCATAAAGCGCTACTGCCCCGGCGGCGGACGCATTCAGGGAATCGATGGACCCCTTCTGGGGAATGGTCGCCAGAAAATCGCACTGCTTTTTAACCAGGGGACGGATCCCCTTTTCCTCACCGCCGACCACCAGGGCGACGGGTCCTTTAAGGTCGCTTTTAAAAATCGACCGGGTCCCCTGCCGGTCGAGTCCGGTGATCCAGATGCCGGTCGCCTTGAGCATCTCCATGGACCGGACCAGATTCGTTGCCTGGATCATCCGGACGTGTTCCATGGCGCCGGCCGACGCCTTGGAAACCGCCGGCGACGGACCGGCGGACCGGTCCCTGGGCAGTATCACGCCGTCCACGCCGGCGCAGACGGCGGTGCGGATCAGGGCGCCCAGGTTCTGGGGGTCGAGAATGGAATCCAGCAGCAGGAGAAACGGCGGACTCTGGGACAATTCCGCCACCTGCCGCGGCGCGAACAGGTCCAGGACCGGATACGGTCCGACCCTTGCCGCAACCCCCTGGTGGCCGTCGGTTCCGGCCATGGCCTTCAGATCGGCGACGGGTCGTTTTTCCACGGGGATGCCGGTGGACCGCGCCAGTTCCATCAGGGATGCCAACCGGGGGGAAGTCTTTTCGGCCACCATGAGATTGACGACTTTCCGCCTGCCGGCGCGAATCGCCTCGGCCACCGGATGAATCCCGTATAGAATCTCGGTTTTCACGGACTACCGCCGCCTTTCCCCATGGCCGGGTCATGTTGGGATCGGCGGTGATGATCGATGATGTCGATGAACTGATTTACGGCCCGCGACAGATTGTCGTTGACGATGATGTGGCGGTAGCGGTCCTTCAGGGCCATCTCCTTCCAGGCGTTTTCCATGCGGCGCCGGATCACCGCCGGATCGTCGGTTCCCCGTTTCTCCAGCCGGTCTCTGAGAATCTCTTGGGACGGGGGCATGATAAAGATGGAAATGCTGTCCGGAAACCGGTCCATCAACTGCTCGGCCCCCTGGACGTCGATGTCCAGGAGGATGTCATGCCCATCCGACAGCGTGTTCCGGATAAATTCAGCAGGGGTGCCGTAGTAATTCCCGTGGACCACGGCCCATTCGGCCCACCGGCCCTCCTCGATCCCCTTTTTGAACTCCTCCTCGGATACGAAGAAATAATCTTTGCCGTGGACTTCGCCGGGACGGGGCGGACGGGCCGTGGCGGAGATGGAATACCGCAGGTTCGGAAACCGTTCCCGGGCCGCGCCGCACAGGGTCGATTTACCGGCGCCGGACGGCGCCGAGACAATGAACAGATGGCCGGACGGACGGGTGGTCGCTTCAGCCATGGCTTTCCTGCGATTCCTTCTGGGTCTCCCGCAGTCCCGCATACCGCTGGGCGATGGTCTCGGCCTGGATGGCGGAGAGCACCACGTGGTTGCTGTCCATGACGATGACCGACCGGGTCTTGCGGCCGTGGGTGGCGTCCACCAGGCGTCGTTCCTCTTTGGCTTCGTCCTTCAGCCGTTTCATGGGCGCCGAACTGGGGGGCAGGATGGCCACGACCCGGTCCGCCGCCACCGTACTGCCGAAGCCGACGTTGAGGAGCAGGGGCGAAAACGGTTTCGTCCCGAGCTGGGTATTTTGCATGTTGTCACTCCAGATTTTGAACTTGTTCGCGGATCTTTTCCAGCTCTGATTTAACGTCCACCACCCGATGGGAGACATCCGCATTGCCGGTTTTGGACCCGATGGTGTTGAACTCCCGATTGAACTCCTGCAACAGAAAATTGAGCGTCCGGCCGGCCGGCTCCTCGGCGGCCATGGTTTTCCTGAACTGCGCCAGATGGCTCCGGGCCCGGACGATTTCCTCGGAAATGTCGCTTCGATCCGCCAGAAACGCCGCTTCCTGGGCGATCCGGGCCGGATCGATCTCGGTTGCACCCTCGGTCAGGACGCCGATCCGTTCCATCAGCCGCTGCCGGTAATGGGTCGCCAACCCCTCGGAGTCGGTCTCGATGGCGTCGATGGCGGTCTCGATGGCGGCCAGCCGGTCGGCGAAATCCGCCGCGATAAAGGCGCCCTCCCGCTCCCGCATGGCGTTGAAAGCGAGCAGGGCCTCGGAGACGCAGTCCCGGACGGTCGGCCATCCCGCTTCCAGATCCGGCGAGGCCTCTTTGGGACGGATGACGCCCCCGGTCCCGGCAATCAGAGAAAGGGAGATGGGCTCTGCGAGACCGAACCGGTCCCGAAGGGTCTTGAGGGCTTCGTGGCAGCTGTCCGCCAGGGCCGCGTCGATTTCAAAGGCATGGGCCGATTCGGATTCGTCCCGGATCTGGAGGCGCGCCTCCACCCGCCCCCTGGAAATGGCCGCCGACGCCAGGGGCTTGATCCGCTCCTCCATGGAGAGATACCTTTGGGGAAGGCGAACCGTCAAATCCAGATAGCGGCTGTTGTAGGATCGGATTTCCACGGCAACGGTCAGATCGCCGACTGTCTTTTCCGCACTTGAAAAGCCGGTCATACTCTTCATCATAAGGGGGTCCCCGATCGTTTCAGATCCAGTCCATACCGCCGCCGGACCAGCGATAAAAAGCGGATCATCTTTTCGTCAGCGTAGTCCGGATAGGTCCAGGGCAGCGGTCTGAATGTATTTTTCTGGTAGATGAGCGTGAGATCGGCATAAATGCCGTCGCTCAGATAGATGCGGTGAGTGAAATTTTTCCCGGTGGCCAGCACGAACCGCTCATAGAGCAGGTATCCGGGATCGATGTTCACTGTCCGGCGCCCGTCTGTGGAAAATCGGTTCTCCACGTCGTTGGTGAAGCCTTTGACAACGGGCAAATCCGCCTGGTGTACGAGATCTCTGAAAGCGAACATCCGCCGGGATAGACGGTCTCCCATTTCCGGTGTATAATACGTGGTGTAGTCAAAGGCCATCCAGGGGCTGACGGTGTCCACGGGTCCGAACCGCTCCTCAAGAATCGGGGCCAGTTCATCCAGAAGCGGCTTATCCGCCATGAAAAGTCCGATCACCAGTTTTGCGAATTTGGGCGGCTGAGGGCGGCTCATGAAAAATCAGCGGCGGGAGGTCAGGAACGGAGGGAAGTACGGCGGACTTCATCCCTCATTCTTCGCCCCTGCTCCATCCTCCGGCGTCGTCTCGATGGGTTTCGCCTCTTCAATGAGCATGATGGGGATGTCGTCTTTGATCTCGTACAGCAGCTTGCAATTGTCGCAGATCAGGCCGTCTCCGGATTCGGTCAAATAGATGTCCCCTTTGCATTTGGGGCATGCCAGTATGTCGAGAAGGTCCTTGCTAATCGCCATTTTTTTCTCCTGTTTGCTTTCCTGTCGCCAAAAAAGATATTTTTTGTGTATAGCAAAAGAACCTTGTCCTTGCAAAACAAATTCGATTCTTCCCTTTAACGTCTTTCTTTTTCCCCGAAAATGACGCAGGGATGACAACATCAAAGGAGGCGCAATTTGAATTCCGACGATAAAATCGCATACCGGGCCATTACCGTGCGGACCGTCGAAGGCGCCACATTAACCGGAAAAATCAATCTTTCGGGCGTTTATGATCGGGTTTCCGATCTGTTCACCCGGGACGACAAGCCCTTTATCGTGCTGGTGGACGTGAAGGCCAGGGATGGCGGCGCCAAGACCATTATTATCAACAAAGTCCACATCGTCTGGGTGGAACCCCACGACGAAAGCGGCCGGGAGATCATCTGATCGGAAGTCGCGCCATGACTTCCGGCTTTTGTTTTCACCACGGCCATATTCCCGCCAGGTAGCCGACGCTGTCCCATACATCGGGTTCGTTATGGGGCTCGATGGTCACCACCGGCGGATCATCCTTCCGGTCTTTCAGCCGGTCGAAAAGGGCCGGAAAATCAATGCTCCCTTTGCCGGGGGCCAGGTGGTCGTCCCCTTCGCCCCGGTTGTCATGCAGGTGCATCTGACCCAGGAACCGGCCCAGACCGTTCATCCATCCCGCCATGTCGGTCTTTGAAAAAGCGGCCTGGTGGCCGATGTCGAAGCACCAGCCGGCCAGCCCATCCAACCGGGCCAACAATTCCCGGATATCGTCGGGCCCGTCTTCAAAGACGTTTTCCAGCATCAGCCGCGTTCCTTCATCCTGCAGCCGGCTGCCGAACCAGGCGTAGGTTTCCACGGCATTGCCAAGCCATTCATCCCGGATGTGCCCGTGCCGTCGCGTTTCAAACCCCGGGTGGCTGACCACCGTCCGGGGGTGGAACAGCGGCGCGAGCGCCAGCACCTGTTCGAATCGGCGCCGGGTCGCTCCCCGGATCAACCGGTCCGGCGATCCGGGCGACAGATCCAGGTAAGTGGCGTGGAACGTCACAGATCGGCCCGTCTCCCGGAGCCGGTCCGCCACCGCTTTGAAATCGTCGTATGAATAGGTGTCCAGGGCATCGGCGTAAAAGCTGATCTCGGGATTGACGCCGAATTCGATCACCATATCGAGGTGTTGCTCCTTCAGCATCGGGAAAGGGATGCTGACGTGGATGAGATCGAGAAGCGTTTTGGGGTTCAAACCGGCCTCCTTTCCTATAGGCGTCCGTTGGTCATCCGGGAAGTCGCGGCAGTTTTTTCCGCCGGGAAAAGGGCAAGCTCGGGCGCGATTTTTCCGACTCCCGGGCACGTCTTTTGCGGCCGTTGACCACGGCCGACAAATCCGAAACCACGCCCCTCATGCCCTCGGCCTGGGCCAGGAGCTGCTCGGACGATGCCGACGTCTCCTGGGCATTTGCGGCGTTCTGCTGGATGATCCGGTCCATGTCGGCCACGGCCCGGTTGATCTGGTCGATGCCGTGAGCCTGTTCGCCCGAAGCCGCCGCGATTTCCCGGACCAGATCGCCGATTTTCTTCGATTGTTCCGACACGTCGGCGAAAGCAGCGCTGGCCCGCGTGGCCATTTCGCCGCCGTTTCTGACCTTGCCGACAGTCCCTTCGATAAGATCGGCGGTGTCCCGGGCTGCATCGGCGGCCCGCAGGGCCAAGTTCCGGACCTCCTCGGCCACCACGGCGAACCCGGCCCCGGACTCGCCGGCCCGGGCCGCCTCCACGGCGGCGTTGAGGGCCAGCAGGTTCGTCTGGAACGCGATCTCGTCGATGCTTTTGTTGATCCGGAAGGTCTCCTCGCTGGCCGATGCAATGTCGGTCATGGCGCGGTCGAGGTCGGCCATAAGCCGGTCTGCGTCGGAAAAGATCCCTTGGCTTTCCCCGACGATTTTGGCGGCTTCGTCGGCGTGGACCGCGTTTTGCTGGGTCATGGCGGCCATCTGCTCCAGGGACGACGCGCTCTCCTCCATGGCGGCCGCCTGTCGGGCGGCGCCTTCGGAAAGGTCCTGGCTCGCCGAGGAGACCTGCCGCGATGCAGAGCGGATCTGCTCGGCGGCCCCGCCCAGTTCGCCCACAATGCCGTTGACGGGGCGGCTGATATGTCTTGACAGCAGCGACGAAAAAAGAAGCGCCAGCGCCGCGGCGATGGCCGCGCCGGCCAAAACGGAACTCTTGACGCCCCGGGCGATGGCGGCGCTGTTCGCCCGCCGGGATGCCATCCCACCCTCCAGAGTTTCCGCGAAAGCGGCCATCTCCTCCCGGAACCGGTCGAAATAGGCCTTGCTGCCGCCTTCCTGAACGAAGTCGGCCATGTCGTCCATGGTTTTGGCGTGGCCGATCTCTTTGCGCAGGGCGATGTAGGGGACGGTCACGTTTTCCAGCCATGCGGTGAAGGTCTTTTCGATTTCGTTCAGCAGGGCCGCTCTTTCCGGACCGCTTCCCGCCGACAGCTTCAGTTGCCCCAGCCTCGTTATGACCCCCTCCCGGCCCCGCTCATACGGCGCCAGAAACGCATCGACTCCGGACAGGAGATATCCCCGCATGCCGGTCTCGGTATCCACGGCCAGGTTTTGGAGCGTCAGGATGTTCCGGATGGCCACATGGGTTTCATCGAGCAAAGCGTTGGCCTCGTTAAGGGTGTAGATGTCCTCCATGCTTTGGCGACGAATTTGGTCCGAAGCCTCCCGCCGTTTCTTGATGTCGACCTGGGCTGTGCTGATGAAGGCGGCCATTGCGTCCCGGAACTGTCCAAAATATAAGTCTTCCAAATCTTTACCGACGAGTTCGCCCATCTGGGAACGGGTCCCGAGGTCGCCGGTCGCGTCGGTCAGAATGGCGATGACGGGCCGGGCGACGGACGCGTCCCATTCCCGGATCAGCGTCTCCGCCGCTTCAATGCGTTCGAGCTGATTCGGATCGGACTGCGCTTTTTGCTTCAGCACTTTCACGATCATGAAAAACTGCTGCCGCCCCCGGCGGTAGGGTTCAAAAGACGTCTCGGTTCCCGACAACAAAAACCCGCGCAAACCGTTCTGCATTTCCAGCGCATAAGAGAACACTTCATTGGCGATGGCCAGCAGCTCGGTGGTCTGGTCCATTCGGAACCCCGTTTCGACGAGTTGCATCATATTCTGCTGGGCGGAGCGGTAGGCCGTATCGGCATACGCCATCCGTTCCCCGATCAGCTGTTCATGTTGTTGAATGAGCGCCGCGACCTTTTCCCGCAGAATTTTGAAATAGCGTTCGCCCTCCGCCTTCGCCACCAGTCGCGCCATGTCGTTCATGGTTTCGGCGTCCCCGATTTCTTCCCGGAGGGCGATGGCGGCTTCGGCGGTCGTTTCCCGCCATTCCGTCAATATGCCTCCGATCCGGTCGAGCTGCGCCACGCTGTCCGGATCGTATTGAAGTTTCTGTTTCAGGGCGTCGATCCGCTGAGGCAAGCGCGTGGTTCCGTCCCTGTAAGGCGCCAGAAAGTCTTCCTGGCCGGACAGTAGATAGCCGCGCAGGGCCGTGGCCATGCTCATGGCCTCTTTTTCGATGGCAAGCGCCTCCCGGACAAAACCGCCGGCGCGGCCGACCCATTCCTCGGTTTCCCGAAGGGATTGAACCCCATGATAGGCGACAACGCCCAAGGCAAGAAATAAGATCAGGGGCCCGCATCCGACGGAGAATATCTTAAATTTCAGGCTTCGGTTCCGGTACATGGCGCTTCCTCCTCGAATTCACTCATCAAACATCGTTGCAACCCATATTGCCGGTGCTGTTTATAGCTTTTTTCAGTATGGATCAAAAGAGATTTTTTGCAAGGCGGCGGCGGGCGTCGAAGTTGTGTTTGACAGGCCTTCCCGCGCAGATGTATATCTTCCCGACAACCAGCGGCAAGACGTCTGGTCCATGAAGCAGCCGACGGTTTTCCCCCTGATCCTATGGATATAACATCACAACGAAGGAGAAACGCCCATGAAACGGTTGGCAATGGCAGTGTGTTTCCTGATCCTCCTCTCCGGAACGCCCCATGCGGAAATGAAATTCTCCGTCCTCGGCCAGCCTCTGGCCACGGGCCTCATCCAGCAGAACAAGGAAAGACCCTTTTTTGAGAATTTCAAGGAGAACACCGGGCTGGACATCGCCGCGGATTACAAACCCATCGACGTCACGGGCCTGAAATCCGAAGACACCCTGCGGGTGCTCAGAAACGGCCTTTTCGACATCGTTTCCCTTCGAACGGCCCAGGCCGCCCGGGACGAACCGTTCCTGCTGGGCCAGGACCTGGTGGGGCTTAATCCCGACTACGAAACCGCCCGCAAGGTGTATAATGCCTACAGGCCCCATTTCGACGCCCGGCTTCAGGAGAAATACAACGCCCGGCTTCTGGGACTCTGGCCCTTCGGACCTCAGGTGCTGTTCTGCAAGCCCGAGATCGGGGGGCTCAAGGACATCAAGGGGATGAGGGTTCGCGTCTATGACCAGAACCTGGCGCGATTCGTCGAAAGCCTTGGGGCCACGCCGGTTCCCATCGGATTTTCCGATGTGCTCCAGGCCCTGGCCCGGGGAACCTGCGACTGCGCCATCACCGGGGCGTCTTCGGCCAATTCCGCCGGATGGCCCGAGGTGACCGAGTATTTCATGCCCATCGGCTTTCAGGTGGGCTTTAACGGATACGCCATCAATCTGAATACATGGAAAAAACTCTCCCCGGAACAGCAGGAAAAGCTTCAGACCGCCTTTGACGGACTGGTGGAGAACATATGGGCGTATTCAGAAGAGCTGTTCGAAGACGCCCTCCGCTGCAATGTCGGCAAAGAACCCTGCGAGACGGTGACCCAATATGATCTGAAAGAAGTTCCCGTCAAGCCGGAAGACCTGAAGCTGGTATCGGAAGCGGTCATGTCCATCTCGTTTCCGGCCTGGTCCGAGGTCTGCGAAGAGAGCATGCCCGGCTGCGCCGAAAAATGGAAAGCGGTGGTCTGGCCCATTGTGATGGGCGACTGACGCGTCGTTCATGAATTTCAGGAGGGCGCGGTTAAAAAATCTCCTCCAGGCCGGCCCGAAGCTGTTCCTGCTCCCCGAGATCCGCCGGGCCGTCGGCGGCCGTTGCGCCCTCCCGTTCGGCGGAGATCATCCGGGCGAACCAGGGCGTTTCAACAGGGGATAGGGGACGGTCCTTCAACACCCGCTCCCGTTCGATAAAGACGGTTTTTTTCTTCGTCAGCGTCACTTCGGTGAAGGAACGGCGATAAGAGACGGACGGCGCAAGAATGGCCTCGTCGTATGCGACGGCAACAGGAGCGGCGTCAGCGGTCGCCATATGCCAGACAGACGGATGGAAAAAGAGGCGGCCCGCGGGGCCGTCAAAGGTCCAGAGCCCTTCGGAAGCGGGGTCGGCCCCGAGACGTCCCGCGATGGTTTTCAGACGGTCGGGTTCGCCGGCGATCCAGGTTCGGCGTATCCGGCCGGTCCGGCTTACGCTTTCATAAGGCTTTCGCGCGACATCAGCCAGATGCCGGTGATAGGCCATGGCCTGGTACCGCTGTTTATAGGCGAAGGAGCAGTAGTTGACCGGGAGATCGATGCCCGAATCGGCGACCTTCCTGAGCGTCCTCAGGGCGGATAGTTCCGATTCCAGCACGGTGACCCGGGGACCGTGGACCATGGTGTAACGACGTTTAAGAAGCTGCGGCAGGTTGCGGGGCGTACACCGGAGCTGGTGCAAGTTGAGATGCCGGACCCCGACGCCCCGGAGGGATGCGATAAGATCGGTTAACCGCGCTTCATCTTCCGGGATCGCGGGAATTTCGACGGTGACGGTTTCGATGGCGGTCGTCGCCAGGGCCACTTTTTTAAGCCCGTAGCCGGCGGCGGCGATGTTAAACCGGATCTCGTCCAAGCCGGCGTCAGCGAGGCGTTTCAGGCCCTCCGCTGTCAGCGACAGACCGTTGGTGTAGAGCCAGAGGTGGAGCCGATCCCCGAAATGGCGCTTGACGGCGGCGGCGAAGCGGAGGGTTTTGTCAAAAGTGAGAAACGGCTCTCCGCCGCTGATGCTCGCCCCGGTAAACCCGAACCGTTCCAGGTAGGCGACATAATCGGCCGGCCGGCTGAACCGGAGGGTCTGGGTGGTCGGCTCCCCGGTCTCGGACTGGTCCGTCGGGCAGAAAAAACACCGGCCGTTGCAACGCCCGTTGATGAACAGACACGACCAGCCGCCCTCGGCGCAGCGCCGACAGCCGGGGGACAGATCCCCATATTGGATTTTGGTCTCTTGGCAGGTTTTCCGGACCCCGGCGGGCAGGTCTGCAAGAAGATCTTCCCGCTGCCGGGCCGCGACCTCCGCGTCCGCCGATGCGATCCATCCCATCCGATCATAATCGGCCCCGTATTCGCGACGGTTCCCCTGGATACAAGCTTCCTTATCGGTCTTCACCCTTACCCTCCACGGCGACTTCGACGCGAGAGCGCAACGGGCCCATGGCGCGGTCTGCCTTCATGTTGTCGTCGATATGGTCGCACTCCTTTACACTGAACCCGGCCGGACGGCAAGTCAAAACCTTCGGATTCTCCGAATAGTTCAAGGCCCTGGCCGGAAACCCTTGACAAGCGCCGTCCGATGGGCAAAAAAAGCGGTCGGAACGCCCTCCGGCCGTCATGGAATGCCGACCGGACCAAAAGACCCGCCGAAAAAGGAGACATCATGTTCGACTATCTGCTGACCGGCGACCAGTTAAAAATCCGCGACGAGGTCCGCGACTTCGTCAAAAGCATCCCCCGCCGGATGATCCTGGATATGGATGCCGAGAAAATCCGGTTCCCCAAGGAATTTCTCCAGGAGGCGGGCCGCCGCAATCTCATGGGATGCCGCTACCCGAAACAATGGGGCGGCCGGAACATGGACTGGGTGACCACCTGCATGGTCATGGAAGAGGTAGGGAGCCTGGGCTACATCTTCGCCTGCGTCTTCGGCGTGGGCGCGGAACTGGTCTGCGACGCCGTCGTCCTCCACGGGACCGACGCCCAGAAGGAGAAATACGTGGCGCCCCTGCTCAAGGGCGAGATGTTCGCCGCCGAGTGCCTCACCGAGCCCCGGGGCGGCTCCGATTTCTTCGGAACCACCACCGCGGCCGAAGACCGGGGGGACCATTTCGTCCTCAACGGCCAGAAACGGTTCATCGTGGGCGGTGAAGGGGCCGATTATTTCCTGGTTTACGCCCGCACCGATCCGGACGCCGAGCCCCACAAGGGGATCTCCTGCTTCCTCGTGGACCGGGGGCCGGGGGTCTCCAGCGACTACATTTACGGCCTCATGGGGTGCCGGGGCGGCGGGGCCAGCCGGCTGGTCTTCCGGGACGTCGAGGTCCCCAGGGAAAACCTGCTGGGCCAACTCAACGGCGGCGTGGCGGTCTTCAACACCATGATGATCCCGGAACGGCTGGGCACGGCGGCCATGACCATCGGCGCGGCCCGTCCGGCCCTGGAGATCGCCACCGGCTACACCACCCGGCGCAAGGCCTTCGGCCAGCCCGTCGCCCAGTACCAGGGCGTCGGTTTCCAGGTGGCCGAAGCCGCCACGTTGCTGGACGCCTCCCGGGCCATGATCCACGCGACGGCCCAGGCCGTGGATGCCGGCGTCGATCCCCGGCGGGTCCGGCGGATGGTCTCGGAATCGAAAAAATTCGTCACCGAATCCTGCCAGAAGGTGGTCCACAACGCCATGCAGGTGATGGGCGGCATCGGGTACACCGACATCTTCCCCATCGAGCGGATCTACCGGGACATCCGCCTGGCCTCCATCTGGACCGGCGCCAACGAAATCATGTCGGCCATCATCGCCAATGAATGGTACAAGGAATACCACAAGGAAAAAGCGGCCCGGCGGACCCGGGACATGGAAAACGACGCGGCCGAAGCCGACGCCGCGGAGGAGAAGGTGTACGAATGACGGAGAATGTCCCCGATAGGGTGGCCATCAAACCGGGCCAGAGGGTCCAGATCGTGCTGAAACAGGACCAGCGGTCCGGCAAGCGGACCGAGGGGATCGTCAAGGACATCCTGACGAAATCGCCGAATCATCCCCACGGCATCAAGGTGCGGCTGGAGAGCGGGGCGGTGGGACGGGTGAAGGCGATCATGGACCGCGCCTCCGGACCATAATGTCTCTACCCCTCACAGCATCTACCGGGTCTTCCCCCGACCGCGTCCCCTGACGCCTCTCTTCCATTTGAGCGCCGAGCGTCGGCATCTGTTCGGATTTCAGCCATTTCCTGGATGACCTGACGCTCGGTCTCTGGATATAATAATAGAGCCTACGTATAGAAACATATTTTATTGAAAATCCAGATTCATATCCGCATTCCATATCGAGTTTCATTGTAAATCCAATCTGAAATTTTCTCATATAGAAAAAGAATGCCACCATCTTAGGGAGTCACAACAAAATAAGATACCTGCCGTTTTGTTTATGATGGAATTCTGATGTTGCGGTTTGCAGAATTGATTGATGAGCCGCAAGAAAGCGATTTATTAATCAAAAAGTTCGGGACAAAGTGAAAGCGATTTGGTAATAGCCACAGTGCATGTAAGATGAAAGCTCAAGCGGTCAAATGAAAAGACGAACATCCAGCCAAGACCCTAAATATCGGTTGTTGTTGGCAACGGCGGCCTTTGTTCTGATCAATTCATGGCTCACCATTCGGTGGAGAAAACTTGCCACGCCTCGACGAGGCGGCCGTTTGATTGACCCATCTGTTCTGCCATTGGATTTCTTTTGCAACCTTTTCAGAGACGCTATTCGCAAGAAGCGCGGCTTTGTTCAGGTTGTCAGAATGCCTCGGCATGCCATTTTTTGAAGTACTGAAATTCGTCGGGGCCGGTAAAACGGGCCCAGGTTCGATCGACGAATCCAAAAGCTTCGGAAAAATACCGATCGCCAAAGCCCAAGTGGATACCTCTGGAGCGGTCCAAGATTTCCGGCTTCTTGAAAAAGAGCCCAAGTCGTAAAACCGACCGCTTTTCGCATCCAGAGCCACTGCTTGAGCCGATCCAACATTCATTTCCGAAATGTCGAATCGGAGGCTTGAAGCGTTTTCTCGATAAAAAACGTAGGCTTGTCCTTTTTTACAGATGGACCTGGAATCCCGGCTCAGGTCGTTGCAATAATCCATTCCGGATAAAAATCGATGATACGGATCCGTCGGTGTGGCGTACCAGAAATCATGCCATGCCCGGATACCCTTGGCCCATTCCTCTGGATAGCCTTCGTATCGAGAAAAATGACCAGATGATCCCTCCAGATAACCATAAATAGCTCCGACGCCCAGATTGAGCGCCTGCCCCCACATGTACATGATCTGTCCATCATAGTTTCGCGGCCCTTTATGACGGTTCCGAATGTACCGGTAGCGATCCTCCTCGAACACCGGCCGATCCGTAGCCGCATTGCGGGAGGCGTGCCAGCGTTCGTAGGTCATGGGCGCCTCCTCCTCCTGGCTCTCGAAAGAGACGTAGTTGCAATCCGTGCAGATACTCCGATCCAGGCGGTTCTTGTACCCGCGCATGCCGATGAAATGATGCCACGGCATGTGGTCCTTTAGATCATGAAACCATTGGTTGGCGTACTCCGTGGTATCGTCCTCGAAATTGTCGAAGCCTTCGCCGACCATCCAGTTGGAAATGGCGCCCCATCTTCGTGCCATGTACTTTCTCATTCTGAGTTGGGGAATTCGGTCGTCGTGAAACTGGTCGCATTTGTCTCGCTGACAATCCCAGAACAACCAGATATGCGCGAAGGAATTTCGTTGGGCCAACATAGCAAACATCTGTTCATATTTTCGAAATGTCTCGGGATCGGGATTGGAACTGCTTTTACAATCCCCCCTCGTACCATTGCAAGTATGGTTATACCAGCGATTGGTCGGACCCTCAAAATGCATGCCTCTGAACTGGGAACCTTTCGTTCCATTGTCGCCGGCGAGATGATTGTCCATCCACTGCTCCAACTGCGCTTCGGTCGGCTTGTCGTCGAACAGATTCGGAAACATCGCCCAGGCCGGGATGACCGGATGGCCCAGAGCGGGGTCGAAAAAAAGCGTGTCGTCGGGACCGCCCGGAACGAGAGGCCCCGGCCGGCCCACCGTATCGCTGCAAATCACCGTTCCGCTTTGGCCGTTAAGATCAGAATTGGTCGAAGAAACCGAAAAAGAAAAGGTTCCGGCCCGAGTACACATATACCGGAGTTTCCAGGTTTTCCTTCCGTCGTAGAAAAGGCCGGGTTTCCGCCCGTCTGAAAAGTTTGCGATGGCGTCGATATCGAACGGGTTTCCGGAATAATCGATGTTCTCGAAAGTCCATTCGGCATAGGGGTACCAAAGGTCGGTGCTCCTGGTTTGGGCTTGAGCAGTAAAGGCGAGAAAAAAAAGAAAAAGCGGAGCCAAGACCATCAAGACAGACAAAAAACGGGTAACATTTTTCATGGCAAAACTCCTTTCCATTGCAGGTTGTCCAAGCGTGCCGAAATTCCGGTTACCCCCTTTTCGGAGTTATTCCTGAGAGGAAACCGATTAGGCCGAAGAGTATCGGCCGACCTGCTGAAAAAATAAGTGAAGCATGACCCCAATCGAAACGAAAATTCCCGATTCATCGAGCCCGCCACCACGCCCTGCAATTGTCCAGGAAGAAAAGACCGCCACCGAAGAGCACGAAGCAGAGATTGCTCAACGACAGCAACAAAGACATGAGAAACGCCTCCGCAGGCGCGACGCCGACTTGCGCGAATAGAAGAACGAAAACACCCTGCTCCGCCCCCAGGCCCGCGATGGACAGCGGAACGAGTCGGCTCAGGGAAATGGCTGGCACGAACGCGGCCACAAAAATAAAAGGTACATCCAGCCGCAATGAAAGCGAAACGCAATACACCGCCGCAATACCGATGAGCTGATTCAACAAGGAAATGGACAGGGAACGAATTAAAAGCGCCTGCCGATCATTGTATTCTTTCAACGCGATGGAAAAACGATTCATAGTAGAGAAGATCCGACCGAGCAGGGGATGATCGGCCCCCGCGCCCACGGGACGCCAACCCCGCAACAGCAAAGGAAACAAAAGACAATAGCCCAATGCAACCGGCCCGAGCCCCCACGCCAGATTGTTTGCCAAGGAAGTTCCTAACAACAGGATGCAACTAAACAAGGCCAAAAGGCACAAGGCCAGCAAGTTGACGAGGTTCAACACCACCATAGCCACGGCGGAGTCGGTGGAGCCGACGCCATTCCGCTTGGCGACTAGAAAAGCGCGGCTGACATCGGTCCCCAAGCTGGAGGGAATAAAGGTTCCGAAAAAACCGCCGGCCAGATAGCTGAACAACAATTCGGGGAGGGGCGGCGCCATTTTTCGAGCCTCGAGAAGCAATCCCCAATTTCGAGCACGCAAAGTCGAATCCAGCAACAATAACAGGAAAAGAATCGAAAGAAACACTGGCTCGATCCGATGGAGAACCTGCCGGATTTCGGAGAATCCGATCCGATGCAAAAGGAACGCCAGCAAACCCGCGGCCAGCGATAGCCGGAAGAAAGAACCCAGTTTGTTCTTTTTGATTTTGAACAACGAAGACATCCTTTGCGGGACCGGTTTCGGCACAGCCGCGGACCATAGATGATGCGCTTTCCACAGGTGTCAGCACAGCCGCGAAACAATTTGCCAGTAGGCGTTCAACATCGAAAAACAAACCCGTTTCAATTTGAAGAACATCCCGGAATGCATGTCCAGCTGCATTGGAACGAAAAGTTCGCCGGCGTGCAGCCAATCGCGATCCTTGAGCCTTTTTAATTTCATGAATCTTCGACGCTTGATCAGAATTTTCGGGAAGTCCCGCACTGCAGCAATAGTGCCCCGACAATAGTCACCCAACGCGCCCTTGAACAGAAGAAACGTTGCTTGGATCACTTCAAACACGAGCAGCATCGGAGCAATCAGGAGCAGGGTGCGCCAATGATAAAGCTTGAGAATAAAATACCAGCGATTCCGAACTTGGTAAAACACCTTGGACGTCCCCCTGCCCTTGGCGCGATGATGCACCACGGCCGAAGGCACGTTGAGACATTGAAACCCGGCCAGCGTGATCCGGGCGGTGAAATCGCCGTCCTCCCAGTTAAAAAAATAATCGCCATCAAAGCCGCCCACCATCAGGGCAAGTTCCCGCCGAGCCAGTAAGGCCGCGCCGGAAATGACGTCGAAAACCTCGAATTCGGGACGGTCCATTCCTTCGGGAGGCCGATTTCGGGCAATCAATGCGCAAAGATAATGGATACATCCTCCATTGTAATGAAATATTCGGGAGTCTGTGAGGTCTCTTATTTCCGGATGACAAAGGCCCGCCTGTGGAACCTTCTTCATTGTGTTCATCAAAATGGTCAGAACATCGGCTTCAACTCGAATATCGTTGTCTAGAAACAAAATGAAATCCGATGTCGCTTTTTCCATGACAATGCCGCGTGCAGCGGCTGCGCCGACGTTCTCCTCCAGAAAAATGCAACGAACCCCCTCGCCTTGCCGGTGCAACCATTCCCGGCTACCGTCCGCGGAACCGTTGTCCACCACCAGAATATCGTAGGCGGGATAATTGAGCCGTCGCAGGGCGGCGATCGTTTCCGGCAACACGTCGACACCGTTGTAGTTCACGACGCCGATGGTCACATGATCCGCTTCGGAACAAAAATCCGGGGATAAACAATTCATAGACGAACCTCCATCTCAATAGATGTGAACCGCCTTGGCGCGTCTGCGTAATTTATTCAACAGAATCGACCACAGGGGTTGGCGCCCATTGCCCGGCAGGCGGAACAGGTAATCATCCTTAATGCGTGGAATGTAAAAAGCGGAGTCTCCGGAACGGTTGGTGTTTCGACGGGCATGCACAACCCAAAAATTACCGACGTAGCCGGTCTCCCGGCTCAATTGGACCGCCAATTCGCTTCCGACGCCCCATGGAAAGCAAAGATGCCGGATTGGCCGGCCCAGTTTACGGCTCATCAATTCCCGGCCCAGCACCAAGTCGTTCCGAATTCTTTCCCGCAACTCGAGCGGCGTCTCGTAATGATGCGTCGGGCCAGCAGCGGACATCATTCGAAAAAAAGCCCCCAGGGATCGTCGCCAGCCCGGGGAAGAGAAAAAAGAGGCTCCGCCCCGCCGGGCGACCCATTCCACACAGGCTCGTCGCAGGGCCGCATCGTCCAGCATCTTGGGATATCCGGCATAGCGCGATGCGACCCGATAAATCGGCGTTCCCAAAGCCAAGCGGTTGGTATATCGCCCGTCCCGATCCACCCATGGCGCCTCTAGTTCCAACGGATTGCGATGGTAGGTCGGGTGGAAGAAATCGACGCGTTCCGGCCCGACGAACACATGGTCGTGGCGGAGCGTGTGGGACTCGAAGGTCATCGACCCGCTTCGCTCCATCTCCAGCACTTCCGGCCAGGAAAGCCAATGCCCCGCCTCCGGTATCGGTCGAATCGAGCTGGCGACGAGGAAACCCACTCCGTGACATCCATATTTCCGCAACAACGGCCACGCGACATCATACCAACTTTTGTGGCCATCATCGAAGGTCAGCAACACCGAAGGTCCTTCGAGCCGATGCCTTCCCGCCAGAAACCCCATGAACCGATCCAGGGTCAGCGTTCGATAGCCATTGCGCTGGAGAAAAACCAACTGCGCTTCGAACGAAGCGGACTTCACGGTATGGAACATGAACACCGGAACCTGTTGACCCAAAGGCTCCGGGTCCGGAGCGGACACGAAATCCGGATACAGGCCGGCCGAGAACCGCCGAACCTCGATGGGAATCTCCCGGAAGGCTTTGAGGATTTTTTCGAACAGCGCCATGATTGTTTCATTCCTGGGGCGTCGGAAAGTCGCCGATGGTCAAAGGCCAAGTGGAATTTTCCGGAGCCGACCAGAATTTCCGGTCCCGGGAGAATTCGCCCAAGTCATGGAACCAGCCAGATTTGGCCACCAAGGCCACGGCCTTCACCAAAGCCTCCCTTGAAGCACATGCTACTGAATTAGATATTGGGATCACACCATGGGTAAGAAAGCGAAGGAACCAATCTGCAACTTTCTGATAAAAAGGATAGTTTTGGTCATGATCATGGGCATGAACGATAACGGGAACGGCACAAATCATTCCTGCAATACGCCCGAAATTAGCGGCACCGTATCCATGGACATAAAGGAGTTCGATCTTCCCTTTTCGAATTACCCGGATAATGTCCCAAAGCGTTCGAGGGTCGAACTTTTCCCGATTCAAATGGATATGAGGAATATCAGTTTCTTCGAAAAGCGGCGCCAATTGATCTCGACACCTCAAGATGGAAAGCGAGACATCGATTCCCATTTCGATCAGCTTTGGAATCGTATTGTAATAATGTTTCCCGGCTCCATGAATGGTCCCACCATAACCCAAATGATCGACAATCCAAAGCACTCGCATTATGGAAATGCCTCCTTATGTATAGATTGACGTTCCGATTCCTATTCAGGAATTTCAGCGACCCCTCCTTCGTACGGAGATCGCGCCCCCCAGAAAGGTTTGGAGCAGGGAAATGCCGAAGGCAGTCCGAGCCAGTGACACCGTCAGCGCCGACGTTGCCGAACAGCAGGATGAAGAGCTGTTCCCGCAGGCCGATGCCGTTGATGGAGGCCGGCAGCATCAGGAACACTATATTACGTGGCAGGCTGGGGATTTGACAGAAGAAAAGACCCGATAGCAAGAAAATCCAAGTGCCCTCTAATAAAGGAACGAATCGCATCTTCCGGAGTATTTACGATGGGTTCTTCATGCATATTAAAGCTTGTATTGATAATACAGGGAAGCCCTGTCAAGTCAAAATAATTTTCCACGATGCGATAATATTCTGAATTATCCTCCTCCTTTATCAATTGTGGCCTTGCAGTCCCGTCCACATGACATACAGCAGGACAATGTTTCAGCATCCAATCAGTGCAATCGAAAGTAATTGTCATAAACCGAGCAGTTTCCCCAGCCCCTTTGATGTTTCTATAGCATCGCTCCCTTTCCTTCCAAAGGGTTACAGGGGCAAATGGCATGAACTCCGTTCGGGAAAGCCTTTTGTTCAACCAGTCGTTTACCGATGCGTCTGTAGGCTGATAAAGAATGCTCCGATTGCCCAAGGCTCTAGGACCGTATTCCATTCGCCCTGAAAAACGGCCTATGACTTTACCGTCTGCCAATAAACCTGCCACTTTTTCTTCAATGCTCCCTGAATATTCCACAATGGGGCAATTATACTTCGAAATGACGGCGTGAATTTCATGATCGCTGAAATCATCACCTAAGTAGACATCCTTGATCATGGATTCGGAGTAAAATGAATGATCCGCATGAGCGGCCGATAATGCGGCACCAACCGCCAAACCCTCGTCCCCCATGCCAGGATGAATGAAAATATTCTTGGTTTCATCCAACTCATTAATTCTCTGGTTGAGTTTTACATTGGCAAAAACGCCGCCCGCCAATGCAATATTCGACTGCCGGGTTCGCTTTAGAAACGTGCTACAATAGCTTGACACCGATTCTTCCAAAATTTCCTGAATGCTTGCGCTGAGGTCTGCTTTCGAAAAATCATTCGGTAATTTTTTTTCCAGCTTACTGATGGCAGATTGGTCAAAGCATTTGCCGACATTTTCTATCTGCCCCTCCTGATAAAAAATGAACTCTTTTAGCATCTCCTTGTAAATCGGTTTTCCCATAGCTGCAAGCCCGGTTATCTTCCCCTCATGTTTGTGCGCTTTAAAACCACACAGGTGAGTGATATAGGCATAATAATTGCCGACCGAGTGATAACTATCGATCGATGTCAGCTCCTCGAAAGCACCTTTTTTGACATTGTATACTCGAGAGCATTTTCCATCTCCCGCACCATCCATCGTAACCACAAGTGCATTAGAAAAACCCGAAGTATAATAAGCCGATGCAGCATGGCAAAAATGATGGTCGAGAAATGAAATGGGGGCTTGAATTCCAATCTGGTGTTTTAGCGTATTAAAAACATTTTCATGCCGAGAGAAAGTAAGCCTTTTTTTCATTTCTTGGTAGGTGCTTCGAGCCAAACTAAATTTTCCAAAAAAGGGGGAAAGAAGAGAACCCAAACTGAGGAAATTGTCCCTGAAATCTCCCTTTTTTTCACGGAAATAATCTGTAAAGGGCACTGCATCCGGCCTCCAGAACAAGGATTCGGTGGCAACCGCGACCTTATCGATTTCGGACGGGTGCAGTTTTGCAATTCGAAGAACTTCCAGGATGCTGAGGTTTGGAAATCCCATGGACATTTTCTGACGATTGAGTCTTTCTTCGTTTACAGCTGCAACAAGTTCCCCATCGACCACCAATGCTGCACCACTTGTGATGCTGTCCGATATTCCTAATATCTTCATGGAAATCTCCATTTTAAATTTCAAACGAATAAGCAGTTCAAACAGCGAAATTCCAGTTACATCCGTATGGTTCGTTTTTTCTAAAAGCTTGGATTATTTACCTTTTTGGGCTTATAACCCAACTCATTAAGTTTGGTGCGAATCGTTCGTTCTTTCGGAAATTCTTCATCGCTGTAAGGTTTGTCTGTCGATCAGCCGTCGCCTGACTTCGCCCGCCGTCGACGGGCAGTAGTTTTGGTCGGTGCGAAAGGTCGGGCCGACTTGACTGACAGGTTCGACAATTGACCGGATATCCCCTCTACCAGGTGGGAGATGGTGCTCTGCACGCTTTCGTCCTCTGCCGGAAAAAGTGTCAATACAGCGAATATTGCTCTCGAGCTCTTTACTTCCTTTGAAGATGACGTTTCGTTTTCAGTCCAATTCACTTTTTTAGAACGAACGACTATACGACAGAAATCCAACATAAACTCTTTAAGTGCCTGTGGGCAAAGGTTTATAATAAACCGTGACGTCGATACCAATGGGCGGTTTCGGCAAGACCTTTCTCATGACTGTTGCTACATTTAAAATCCAAACGCTCGCGTGCTTTTCGGGTATCAAATGCCCGGTCGTTGAGAAAAAATTTGATCCGACGTCGGTATAAAGGCGGCTCGATTCCAAAGCGGGAGCAGATAGTCTCGCAAACAATCGCCAACCACCAGAACGGCGCGACCGGCAAGTGTACGATGGAAGGATTGCGACCAAGAGTACGTCCAATGATCCGGATCATCTCATCTAACCGAATTGGAAATGGATTACCGGCGATAAATACCTCTCCCGCCGCTTGGGGATGAACCGCGGCACACAACAGCAATTGAACCAGATCCTCGACATGGATCAAGTGATATGTACAAGGGCGGCGCCCCAGAACTGGACAAATCGGATAGATGGCCATCCGGAAGACCTTCAATAGCCGATCATCTTCCGGACCATAGATTGCGGCGGGGCGGATTATTGTATAAGACAGTCCTTTCTCGGCGGCAAAACCAGCCAACCAATGTTCCGCTTCGGCTTTCGTCCGTTGATACTCATCTCCCGGCCGGATAGGAGCTTGTTCATCCGCCGGGGGGGATTCAACATGCCCATGGACACCAACGGTAGATACATGAACAAACCGGCAGAAATCCGGTTGACAAACCGCTTCGCGCGCCAACAGTTTTGTACTGGTCACATGCACGTCATGGTGAGCGGCTTCCGTGGCTGATCCGGTACGATAAAGCGTGGCCATGTGAAAAACATAGCGAACACCTTGCATCGCCGAGTGGACGATTCCCGGATCAAAGACCTCTCCTCTAAACCATTCGATGGGAAGATCAGCCAATGGATCAATTTTCGATCCCGTACGAGCAATTGCACGGACCTTTACCCCGGCAGCCACCAAACGGCGAACCAAATGGCGGCCGGTGAATCCCGTGGCTCCAGTCACCAGGACAGACTCGCCATTCAATTGAGTCGCATCTGCTGAATACATTTCCATCCGTTTCACCTGATTTCTATTTAAATGATCGGCCTTCGAAAGCGGCAATGACCGGGGAACCCGCCACTCGGATCAGACCTGTGTGGTGAGCAATAGATTCCAGCCCGGTGGAAACAGGAAGGAAATCGATCATTCGATGAACGACCATTGGGAAAAAAAACTGTTTTTGCATGCATGCTCTTCGATAACCGTACCGATCAAAAATTGTCCGAATTTCCTCATGGGTGAACAAGCGCCATAAACGGGTGTTTCTTTCAACCTTCTTTTTGGCTTCGAACAGCCAGGGAGCGAACCGGTTGATGCTCTGACTGGTGGGATACTCCACAATCACGACTCGCCGTGCGACACGCGTGAGCTCGAAAACCAGCTTGGGCCATCGTTCACAGTGAGTCAGCATTCGGAAGCACAGCACAACATCAAACGAGCGGTCCATGAACGGAAGGTCGATCATATTTCCGACCTGAAACCGGATGTTTCGGGCCTCCACATCATGTTGTATCCGATGAGAGCATTCCATGGCACTGCCTACAACTGTGACCTTGTATCCAGCCTTGCTAAGAGGAATTGCAAGCTGTCCATGACCGCCGCCTACATCCAATACGGAACATCCTATTTCATACGGTGCTATCAGACTGCGGGTGATCCGCTCCTGAACTTTAAGCATCCATCGTCCAGTCGGGCCCTCAAAACGCCGCGCATACTCGTCGGTCGAGGATTCAATATCCGCTGTTTCCGGGAAAGCATCCATATCAGAGTGGTATCCATTCATCTTGATAGCATGCAATAATTTTGCCTTCTCTAAATTCAATGCAGATGTTATCACATTCCATTCTAATAGCTTTCCTCCGAAACCCTTGTAGAATGAATTGGCTGCATGGGACGGTTGAAAGGACCCTGAGGCGGAGGAACCGTGAGCTGTCGTCGAATCCAATCGTACAAAGCGTTGACTCGGTCCCGGTGCGCAGCGTAAATATGACTTTTTTCGACAAAGGCCCGCCCTCTTTCGCCCAACCGTCGGCGAAGTACCGGAGTCTCCGCGAGTGTCAGCATCCCCTTCGCGAAGCCTTCAGCATCAGCCGGCGCCAGGTAAACTTCACGATCAGTGACGATTTGGGTATGGGTAGGAAGACGAGTCAATAGGACCGGTTTGCCCGAATGCATGTAGGGAAAGATTTTCATCGGCGTGTTCAGTCCCTGGATACGGGGCGCCACCAGGACATCAGCCTCTGCCAGATACCGATCCAGGTCAGCAAACGGTCGGGGTCCGAGAAAATGGACATGGTCGGCAACTCCCAGGAATTCCGACTTCTTTCGATAAAACCGGATTTCCTCGGGAACCCCGCCGATGATTACCAGTTCGATCCCCGAATTCCGGGGCAAAACATGGGAAAAACTTTCCAAAAGCAGGTCAATGCCCTGATAGGCCTCAAGGTTGCCGCAATACAGGAAAATCAGCCCTTTCGAGCCGATTTCCCGATTAATAGCGCCGGTTTTGGGTCGATACGGGTTCTCCAGTTGGGAAATATCGTGGAGGGTAACCGTCTTCCGAGAGCCGTTTTTTCGACACAAATCCGCCAGAGCATGACAAACCGGTGCATTGGCCATGGCGCCACGAATCGCTTTTCTTTCGAAAAAATCAAACAACGGTGCAATTGCGCGGAACGCTCTGAACTTCTCCATCACCTGCTGGGCCACGGAAGAGTCCATGTCGTAAACATAGGGAATGCCGTAAAACCTCTTCAGAACCATGGCCATGAACACCGACTCTTCTCCCGCATGGATCAGGTCGTAGCGCTTTCGTCGCACCATTTTCCAAGCGACGAAGAACATAATCCCGTCGAGCATCAACTTGCGAAAGGAAAAACCGGGACGGACATTGATATTCTCTCGGAAAAACGGCGTCCGATGCAAAGCGACATTTGGCAGTTTAACATCCTCGCCCGAAGGGTAGACCAAAGCGTCCACCCGAACATCTCCACGTTCGGAAAGAGCACGCAATATCAACAGGACGGCAATTGGAGTGCCCCGGTTCATGAAAAACGGTTGGGGGGCCAGCACCAGCACATTGATTGAAGATGACCCGATGTCTGGATGTTTCTTCATGGTTTCCCTTCCGGGGTTCAATGATATTTCATCCATGGGGAAAACATCTTTTCTTTAAGCGGGAAATGAAGGGTCATATCACTCGATGTTCAAGTTTTTAGAGCTTGATTTTGAAACACATGTATTTTAATATGTTAAAAATTCAGGCTGTCAATCCTGTTTTTGAGACTGTATAATCATAGGCACTGGTTCAGTTGAATGGGGGTGTTCTGAACATATTGATAATATAGGAAAAATAGGTCATAGAGCAGGCTCTTGACAAACAACAACTGACCAAGTGCGGAGGACGCCTTATTATGGACATTTTCTCAATTTCATGTCCCAATTGCCAGTGCAAGCTACTCAAACAGCACACAGTCTATGAAACCATCAATCATGGCCAGAGAACCATATTTTGTTGCATCAACTGCGGCGGCTACTTTTCCCCCACAAGCAACACATTCCTGGCCGGGATTAGAATGCCCCTGAGCCTCGTCGTCCAAGTAATCAAGGCCAATGACCGACGGAATAGGTCTAAACGCCGCTTGCAGAACCTTCGATCTGGCGAAAAACACCATTCTAAACTGGGAGCGGCGTTTCGGCGGAGTCAAGCAAACGCTGCTTCTATATTCGCTGCTCAACATCTATATCCAGATCGTTTTTGAAGGCGACGAACTCTACACCAAAGTTGGAAAGAACGCGCCCCCCGACGAATCTCTGGGCTGGACCGTAGTTCTCATGGATAGAGCCAGCCGTTTTCTTTGGGAGCTTCGTTGCGGTCAAAAGAATCGCAAGCTTTTCAAAAAAGCGCTTGGAACATTGGAAAAGCTTGTGAACCAAACGCAGGATTTGTCCTTGATCACGGACGGAGAACGTCGCTATGGCAACATCTTGTTCGAGATTTGCCATGAAGTGATCAGAAACGGCAAACCTTCAGGTTAATGGGTTTTATGATGACGATGACATCACCGCTTGAGATCGTCCAGAAAAATTATCCCCGATAATTCAAACGGAACGAAAAATGAGCGAAAGCCAAAAAATAATACACTCAATGTGCATTTGTCAACGCAAAAGGCAAAAATGCAAAAGTGCTGAGAGTTTATCAACCCTCTTTCACGATCCCGTCGGACGCCGTCCCATGACCCCATTGGTCCAAGCCGCCCGGCTTGGGTTATTTGCGCCCTCACGCCGGCTTTATCGATCTGCAACCTGCCGGGTTCTCCCTATCCGCCCTCGTCCTTGAATCGGCCCCATCCTCGATCATGCGGTCATCGCGAAGATTTCCATAATGGGTGCAGCCGTTCGCCAGTATCGCCATCGCCGCCATAATTGGAATGATTTTTTTCATGACCCCGGTGTAGCAGGCCCCTCCGTTCACGTCCAGCAGAAAAAAGGCTCGCAATGCCGCCTGAAGGCGCGGTGCGGGTCCTGCGCGGCAGTGCGGCCTGCCGGGGGGCGGAAACGCCGGCCCGGCCAATTTAAAGTTGTCCTTCCGCCCGCCCTTTGTTATCGTTCAATGCTGAGGGGGGACGGATACGGTCGATTCGATCATGCGGCCTCGGTCAGGAGCTGTCCATGTTGAGGGAGACGCCCCAGGTGGTGGTCATTAAGACCCCTGCGACCTGATGTTGGGGATGCCCGGGGCGGATATCGGCATGGTGAGCGAGCACATCGGCCAAATGGCCAAGCCCATCGCCATGCTGCAAAAACAGCATTCTGAAACCTGAAGAATGGCATCCGAAGGGAGGGGATTATGATACTGGAAAAACTGGGTCAGGACATCGTCATCGGCGACGGCGGGGCCATTTTCGAACTGGAACGGCGGGGATATGTGAGCGCAGGCCCGTTCACGCCCCAGGTGGTCGTCGAGCACCCCGAAGCGGTCAGGGAGCTGCAGACCGAATTCGCCCGGGCCGGGGCGGACGTCATCCAGGCCCTGGCCTATTACGCCCACAAAGGCAAGCTCCAGGACGTGGGGCTGGAGGGGGCGCTTGAGGAGATCAATGCCAACGCCGTCCGCATTGCCCGGGCAGTGGCGGACGAATACGGCCTCATCGTCTCCGGCAACCTGAGCAACACCTGGGTCTACGACCCCAGGGATGCTTCGTCTGAAAAAGAGACCCGCAGCCAGTTCGATGATCAAATCGGGTATCAGATCGGCCACGGGGTCGATTTTTTCATTGCCGAGACCATCGAATACCTGGGCGAGGCCAAAATCGCCCTGGAAGCCGTCCGGGCCGCCGGCAAACCGTCCATGATCACCCTGGGATTCAAGGCCGGCGACAAAACCCTGGACGGCGTCGTTCTGGAGGACGCCTTCAAGGAACTGGCCGACCTTGGGGCCGACATCGTGGGGATCAACTGCTTTCGCGACCCCGGCAGGATGCTCCCCTACGCCAAGCGGCTGCGGAACGCCGTCTCCTGTTTCGTGGCCACCCAGCCCGTGGCCTACCGCTGCTCCGAGGACAAGCCCTATTTCCAGATCCAGGAGTTCGAGGGCAAAATCGCCTTCCCCCTGGAACTGGACCCCTTTGTCCTCACCCGGTTCGAGATGGCCAAATACGCCATGGACGCCCGGGACATGGGCGTGAATTACATCGGCGGCTGCTGCGGCACGGCCCCCCACCACATCCGGGCCATGGCCGAAGCCCTGGGCCGGACGGCGCCCAACAGCAAGTATTCCCCGGCCCTGGACCTTCATGCCGTCATCGGCGACGAAACACACGTCAAAGAGAAGGACCCGCGTATTCTGTGCGAACAGAAGTACGGGCGGGCGCATTGTCATTTTTTGACGCAGGGTGGAGGAGAATAGGGGGGGCTTTCAGGGCATTCAAAGGATTAGAGATACGGCTCAATAGCCCCGTAAAACCGCCGCGCCATGATGGCGTATCCCGCATCATTGGGATGTATGACGTCGCTCATTCGGTCCGATTTCCCCATGATGCCGTCGAAGACATTGGGGATGAGGACAGACCCCGTCTTTTCGGCCAGCTCCCGGTAGGCGCCGGCGAAGCCCCGTCCGTAAAAGGGAATATCCACCCCGCCGATCACCACCAGGGCCCCGGCGCCCTGGATCGCCTCGACGATGATGCGCAAATTCTCGAAGGCCCTCTCCCGGTCCACGCCGTTTTTCAGGTCGTTGCCCCCCAGGGTGATCAACACCATTTTCGGGTCTCGGGCGAGGACATCCCGTTCCAGCCGGGCCAGGGCGTCGGCCGTGGTGTCCCCCGGCACGCCGGCGTTGATGACGGGGGCGTCGATCATTTGGGAGAGCCGGGCCGGGTAGTCCATCCCCTCCGAGGCCCCGGCGCCGTAAGTGAGGCTGTCGCCGAAGCAGATGATGTTCCGGCCGGCGGGTTCCGGATTCCGGATGTCCGGCGCCTGAAACAGCAGGCCGCGCCCGAACAGGATGGCCAGGAGAACCAGCAGGAGCAGGACGATTTTTTTCATGGCGTGTATTCCTTTCGATACCGGGGGACGACGATGTGCCCGCAACTGTGTTCCCGCAACGGTTTCTATATCGTCGCCGCAAAGGAAAATCAAGTTGTTCCGTCTCCTGTAGTTTGATATGGAAGCGGCCATGAAAACCGATGACGCCAATACAATGAACCCGAATCGGGAACTCCGGGCCGTGGTCCTCCCCGACGGCGCGCCGGCCCTGGAATGGGCCGATGCCGAGACTCGGATGCCGGAAGCGGCCCAACGGCTTCAGGACCGGATTTACGAAGGGTACGAATCCGGGGAGGACGGCGACTGGCTCCTTCCCCTGGCCTTTTCAGACGGCGGGCCGCGCCTCCATCCTTCCCTGGAATATTTCCGGGAAGTGGCGGCCCGGTTCGGCCGAAAGGTGACCCGGACCCCGGACCTGGAGGAGATCCGGGACCATCTGCACGTCCCGTTCCCGGCCGGGGAGCGGCGGGAGGCCCTGGACCGGGTTCCGGACATGGTCGGCGCCGAATACATCGACGACGCCCTGTTGCAGGACATCTGGAACCGCCTCCACCGGGCCTTTGCCGAAGCCGTCCAGGCGTTCGACGGGACGGTGGAAGCCTTTATCCAGGCCTTCAGCCCGGACCTCCACCTGGCGGGCCGGGTCTATTTCCATCTCGTGGAAAACCCCCGGGGCGACCGCCCCTTCGCTTTCCTGGCCACCTATTCCACCCGGCTGGACAGCGAGGGCAAGTCCCGGCACATTCCGTTAAAACACGCCCTTCAGGAATACGGCGAGGAAGAGCTGCTGGCGCTGCTGTCCACGGTTTACCGGGCCGCCGGACAGAGCCGGCCCGTGGCCGATTTGCTGGAGAGCGGCGAACTCTTCCATCCCCTGTCCTGGGATCCGGGCGAGGCCCATCGGTTTCTCAGGGAGATTCCCATTTACGAAAACGCCGGGATTCTGTGCCGGATCCCCGACTGGTGGCGGGGCGGATCCGCGTCGGTCCGCCTCAACATTACCCTGGGGGACGCCGCGCCCTCCCATGTGGGCATGAACGCCCTGGTCCGGTTCGACCCGCAGTTGTACATCGGCAACGAGCCCATCTCCGAAGCGGAGGCCCGGGAACTGCTGTCGTCTTCCGAGGGACTGGCGCTCATCAAAAACCGATGGGTGGCCGTGGACCCCGACAAGCTCAGCCAGACCCTGGACGCCTACGACAAGGTCCGGGACCTGATGGACCAGGGGTTCACCCTCCGGGAAGCCATGCGGATGCAGCTCCAGCCGGAGCGACTCCTCAAGGACGGCATCGACCCGGACGCCCTGTCGGTCTCCACCGGCGACTGGCTGGCCTCGGTGATGGCGAAGCTGAGGGACCCGTCCCAAATCAGCGCCGAACCGCCCCGGCCCGGCCCGGGCTTCCAGGCCGACCTCCGGCCCTACCAGGAGCAGGGGGTCCACTGGCTGTCCTTTCTCCATTCCCTGGGGTTCGGCGCCTGCCTGGCCGACGACATGGGGCTGGGCAAGACCGTTGAGCTTCTGGCGTTTTTGAGCATCCTCAAATCCCGGAAGCCGGGCCGGGCCAGCCTGCTGATCATCCCGGCGTCTCTGATTTCCAACTGGATCCGGGAGATCGAACGGTTTTACCCCGACCTCCGGTTTTTCGCGGCCCACCCCGCCGCCCAGGACAAAGGCCATACCGTCCGGGCCCGAAGCGAAAAGGCCCTGGACCGGCTCGATCTGGTCATCACCACTTACGCCCTGGCCCAGAAATACCAATGGATCGCCGACTACCCCTGGCACTGCGTCGTCCTGGACGAGGCCCAGGCCATCAAGAACCCGGGAACCAAGCAGACCAAGGCCGTCAAGGGGCTGTCCGCCGTCCACCGCATCGCCCTTACCGGCACGCCCATCGAAAACCGGCTGGGCGATCTCTGGTCCCTGTTCGATTTCCTCAATCCCGGCCTGCTGGGCAACAAAACCGAATTCGTTCGGTTCACCAAATCCCTCAAGGAAGACCCGTCGGGATACGCCCGGCTCCGGAAGGTGGTCGGCCCCTACATCCTCCGGCGGCTCAAGACGGACCGGTCGGTGATTTCGGACCTGCCGGAAAAGGTGGAGATGAAGACCTTCGCGTCCCTGACCCGGAAGCAGGTGGTGCTCTACGGCAAGATGATCTCGGAACTGGAAGCGGCCCTGGAGGATTCCGAGGGGATTCAGCGCAAAGGGCTGGTGCTGACGTCCCTGATGAAATTCAAACAGTTGTGCAATCACCCCGACCAGTACCTGGGGGGCGGCGAATTTGCAGGGAAAGACAGCGGGAAATTCGACCGGCTCCGGGAGATCTGCGAAACCATCCACGACAAGCGGGAGCGGGTCCTGGTTTTCACCCAGTTCAAGGAAATGACCGGTCCCCTGTCCGACTACCTGACGTCCATTTTCGGCCGGGAAGGGCTGGTCCTCCACGGCGGGGTGCCGGTGGGCCGCCGGAAAAAGATCATCGAGCGGTTCCAGGACCGGGACTACATCCCCTTCATGGTGCTGTCGCTGAAGGCCGGGGGGGTGGGCCTCAACCTGACCCGGGCCAACCACGTGATCCATTTCGACCGCTGGTGGAACCCGGCGGTGGAAAACCAGGCCACGGACCGGGCCTTCCGCATCGGTCAGAAAAAGAATGTGGTGGTCCATAAATTCGTGACCCGGGGCACGGTGGAAGAGAAAATCGACGCCATGCTCACGGAAAAAGCCAAACTGTCCGCCGAGGTGGTGGGGGATTCCGGGGAGGCCTG
>JAABTD010000401.1 GCA_011390065.1 Desulfobacteraceae bacterium | reverse complement strand
GGGTCGCATCGGCCCAGGTCTACGATGCCGATGGAAATCTTATGGCGGCCGTTGGGGACGCGCCGCCCCCCCTGACCTTCTCTCCCGACGGCGGAAGGAAGGCCGAGACCCGCGAATTTTATGAACATCGCCGGAATGGCGTTGCTTACACCGTCTTTTCAACGCCCATCGAGGTCATCGGCGAGCGGGTCGGCTTTTTCCGGATGGCCTACGATCTCAGGCTCCTGAAACAGGAGACGATTTTCAGCATCGCGTTTTTCACGGGGATGCTCCTTTCCATCCTCCTGATTATGTCCGTTCTGCTCAATTTCATCCTGTCTCGTTTTTTCATCCGCCGTATTTCCCATCTCCGGGACGCCATTCGCCGGGTCCAGGAGGGGCATTTCGGCGAGACGATCCATTCGGAGCACCAGGATGAAATCGGCGACGTGACCGAAGCGTTCAATCAGATGTCCCTCCGTCTCAGAGATCAGCACAAGGTCATCTCGTCGGCCATTGAAAAGCAGAAGGCCGATGCCCGGCAACTGGCCGATTCCAATCGGGCATTGGAACGGCTCAATGCGGAGCTGGAAACCAAGGTGGCGGACCGCACCGCCGATCTGCTGAAGACCAACGAACAGTTGAAACAATTCAAAACCATCTCCGACCGGGCCTCCTACGGCACCATCATCACCAGCCTGGACGGCAAAGTCCTCTATGTCAACAAGGCCTTTGCCGCCATGCACGGACGCCGGATCCAAGAGGTGGAGGGGGCGCATCTGTCGATTTTCCACACCGAAGAGCAGCTCAAACAGATCGGCCGGCTTATGGAGATGATCCGGGATGCCGGCGGGTTTGCCGGAGAAGAGGTGTGGCATGTTCGAAAGGACGGCGAAGTCTTCCCCTCTCTCATGAACACCTCCCTGATACGGGATGGCAAAGGGCGTCCGCTCTATTACTCTTCCACGGCCATCGATATTTCTTTGCGGAAATCCCTGGAGGAAAAACTCCTGTTGCGCCAACGGATCGACTCCCTGGGGACCCTGGCCGGCGGCATCGCCCATGATTTCAATAATATCCTGTCCGGCGTCACCGGATACCTCGATCTGCTTTCCATGGAGAACACTGGGCTGACTTCGGTTCAGAATCGGTATCTGGCAAATGCGCAGGCATCGGTTCAGCGGGCATCTGATTTGATCCGGCGGTTTCAACAACTGTCCAAAGGCAACCTTTCCAGGCGGGCGCCGGTGGATGTGCACGCCATCGCGCGGGAAGTCTGCGCCATGGTGGAAACCTCGGGGCGCAATACGCTGAAATGCCGGCTGGAGATTGCTTTTCCGAGCGGACGCTATTTCGTGCTGGCCGACCCATCCGAACTCCATCAGGTTTTATTGAACCTGATTCTCAACGCCTGGGACGCCGTTAAAACACGCGGGACGGCCGAGGAAGGGCGCATCCGGATAACGGCGGACGAGCATCGGGTGGCGAAAGACGACGGCGCCGCCCTGGCGCCGGGGAATTATATCCACATCTGCGTTGCCGACAATGGATGCGGCATGTCCGACCTCATTCGGCAGAAGGCCTTCGATCCTCTTTTCACGACCAAGGACCGTTACAATCAGCGGGGTCAGGGCCTCGGACTGGCCATGGTGTTCACCATTGTTCAACGCCATGGCGGCATGGTGACGGTGGACAGCGCCGAAGGGAAGGGGACCCGGTTCCACGTTTTCCTGCGCAAAGGCGCCCCGGGCGCGGCATCGGAACGGGGCCCGGTTTCCCTGATGACGGGAACGGAAACCGTACTGGTCATCGACGACGAAGCGTCCATCCGGCATCTGGCCGAAACCATCCTGACCAAGCTCGGGTACACGGCGCTGACGGCAGCCGGCGGCGCCGAAGGTCTTGAACTTCTCAAAAACCGGAAGGGGGCGATCGATCTGGTGTTGCTGGATCTGACCATGCCGGGGATGTCCGGAGAAACCGTCCTGGAACGGATTTCCCGGATCGCGCCGGCAGTTGACGTGATCATCATTTCCGGCCACAGCCGGGAGTCCATGGACCCGAATGTTCTCGCTCTGGCCAGCGGCTGTCTGGCCAAGCCCTTCCAATTGCACGATTTTTCCCTGACGATCCGACAAGCTCTTGACAAAGCGGAAACAGGCCATGATCTTAAAAAGGTATGCGGCATCCAATGACAATACAGCGCAAACTGGTGTTTTATACGGTACGCCTGCCCCTCATCCTGGGACTGATGATGGCGGGGTTTATCTTTGAATTCTTGATCGAACTCCCCTTCCGCATCCTGATCCGGCTCCATGACGGGCCCCGGGGTTCGGCTGGCCGGAAAAAATAAAAAAGGAATGGATATGAAAAAAAACGAAGCCATTACAGCCCTGACCCAGAGTGAAAAAATCAAAACCGGCATCCTGTGGATCACGCAGGATCTTGAAGTCATGGCGGGATTGCCGGAACCGGAGAAAACCGGGGCCGAGCGGATTATTCGCACCAACCTCAACATGCTCTATAATGAAGTGATGCTGGCCGGCCGGCTGGCCCAGGCCGATGTCTGGGAGGCCGTGCAGAAATCGGTCAACGACGCCCTGGTCATGGCCAATTCCGGGGTGATCCAGGAGGCCGGCTATCACCTCACCCAGGCGATCAGCCAGGTGACCACGGTCAGCCAGCGGTGCATGACGTTGTTGAAGGAGGAAGGCTTGTTGTAGGCCGGAAAAATGGCTTGGCGCCGCTGAAAATTGGATCAGCTGATGAATTGATGACCCGGTTTCCGAACTGAAATTCGCACCATATCAGAAAGATACCGTTGATGGTATCCGGTTGCCTCCGCTTGCCGTTTGTGATAGGGAAAAGTGTGTGTTGGCCATTCACCACTTAAAAAGGAGGTTGCTGTTATGGACAAAATTCTCAGAATCAACATGGGACCCGAGGGCGAGCCGAGCTTCATGGACGAAGCGCCGGGCGATTACGCCGGCATGGGCGGGCGGGGCATGACGTCCGCCATCATTGCCAGGGAAGTGCCGCCGCTGTGCCATCCCCTGAGCGCCGAGAACAAGCTGGTCATCGC
>JAABTD010000400.1 GCA_011390065.1 Desulfobacteraceae bacterium | reverse complement strand
ACACCATGGCGGCCTTGTTGTACCCCACCGCCTGTGTGACCGAATCGTTTCGGCCCATGAATTCATCCAGGGAAAAATCTTCCGACGGAGAAACCAGGGACGTGTAATTCCGGAGCAACTGCCGTCGGTGCTCCACGGCGGCTTCTTCCGACTCTTGCTCCTTGTAGAGATATTCGGCCACATAACTGGTCAATCCCTCGGACCAGTTGCCCGAATCGTAATCCACATGAACCCCGTTCCCCCACCAGCAGTGGGCGATTTCATGACCGAGGCTCGTATGGATGATGAACGGCAGACGGAGCACACGGCCGCCGATCAGGGTGTAGGAGGGAAATCCGTAGCCGGTGGGAAAAAAATTCTCCACGACGGCGAACTTCGGAAAGGGATAGGGGCCGAACAGATCGGCGTACATCCGGAGGTATCGCTCCGTGGCGTCAAGATAGGCGGGCGAAAGGTCGGCGGTCGCCTCGGTGAAATACGTGGCGGCGACGACATCGCCGATCGACTTTTCCTGAACCTGATATGGGCCGGCGGACAGGGACAGTCCGCGGACCGGGCGGTCAACACGCCATTCAGAGACGGTCTTGCCCTTCTCCGTCTTGTGGCCCAGCGACCGCCCGGCCGTCACGGCGACGATTCCCGCCGGGGCCTCGACGCGGATGCGAAAGGTGGCCTTATCGGCCTCCAGGTGTGGATACCACCCGGCCCCGGCCAGCAGCAGCGCGCCCTGTTCGCTGATGGTCCCGGTGACGCCGTAGCCTGGATTGTCCGTGTTGACCGGCATCACCGGTGCTTTGTCGTCGAAAACGGCGGCGTAGGCGATCCGAACCGTCCTGTCATTACCCTGCTCAGCCGACGGCAGGCCCATTTGGAGCTGTGATCCGGAAAACCGGTAGGGCCATTTCCCGCCGTTCAGGGCCACCGAATCGATGGTCGCTTTTGGAGACAGGAACATCGTCAGCCTGTCGCCGCCGCCCACCACCCTGACAAGGTCCACCCCCGTCAATCGACCCGACGATGGATCGAGGACGATGGTCAGGTCATGCCGGACTTCCAAGGCGCTTGCCGGCGTCGCGGCGGCTATGACCAGGACGATTAAAAATGCGACCCACGTTTTTATTGTCATGCAAAGTTCCTTTCGGTTACCGAACCGGAACATTCATCGCTTCCACCCGGAACCCGTCCCCTCGCCGCCGGATCAGCGTCAGGCCGCCGTAATCCTGGCCCAGCCGGAACATGTGTTCCAGGTTCATGCCGAGCACATGGCAAAGGATAAGCCGATTGACGCCGGCGTGGCCGACGATGAGGGCGTTGGGATCATCGCCCGAATGGACTTCGGCGATGCGACGAAAAACCGGTAGAATACGGTCGGAAAGGTCGGCAAAGCTTTCGCCGCCGGGGGGCCGGAAATGGGCCATGTTTTCGCCCCGCCGGCGCCATGCCTCGGGTTGATCGGTTTTAATCTGATTCCGTGGCAGGCCGTCCCATTCTCCCAGGTGGATTTCCCGGAGCGCGGACAAGGTGGTTACCAGTCGGCCCGAAGCGATGCGGTCGGCCGTCTCCCTGGACCGGCGCAGATCGCTGCAAAGGATTTCCCCAAAGACGATTCCGGACAACGATTCATGCAATTTTTGGGCCGTTTTGCGCCCTTCGTCGCTCAGTGGCGGATCGGTCCACCCGATGAACCGCCGGGAACCGGCCCCCTCGATCTGACCGTGCCGCAGAAGGTAGATCATGGCGTTTCCGGCAACATTTCCGACAGGGTGCGGCCGGCGATGGATTCCACCCTTTCACGAATCCGCTCGGCGGTTTCCCAACGCGATCGAATGGCCGCACGGGCGGCCGGATCGTCTCCAAACCGATCCAGGCTGGCTTGGAAACGTTCCGCCAGGGGCGGCGACAGCGCGTCGTCCATCACCAATTTGTCGGATAAAAACAAGACTTCACATTCCCCTATGGGGGCATCGTCTCGCCACGACAAATCCATGTGGGTTTGCACCACATCGGCGACTTCGGGAAATCCCATCTCCCGCAAAAGCGCACCCCCACGCAGGGCATGCTTGGGCTCGGTCCGCGCCACATCGTGGAGGAGCGCCGCCGCCTGGATCAGCGCGGCATCGAGGCCGCACCCGACTCGGTTAAGGGCGTCTGTAATTGACGCCGCCACCTTGGCTGCGATTCGGCAGTGTTTTCGAATCGGCTCGGGCAGCATCATCACATCGGTCATAAGGGCTTCGCATTCCTCCGCGGTCGGAATGTGGAGACGACCGATTCGGGTCTTCATGCACTCGTAGTCATCCGGCGTGTCCATGTCCTGGAGGATTCCGGCGTCGGCCACGGGGACATCCACGGCCCGGTCTTCGCAACGCCGCAGAAAAGCCCGCAGGCCGCCATCGCCCGACCATTTGAGGATGGGTTCGACCAGTTCGGATGAGATGATGGGCGGATGGCCGCGCTCGCCCCTGAAAGTCGGGTAGCAGATCTGGGCGTCTTGTGCTTTAAAATGATCGGAAAGTCGATGGATGGTGGCGGGGCGGACCAGGGGAATGTCCACGGGGAGAAGAAAAAATGCGGAAACATCGGGCGGCAGGGCTTTCAGGCCCGCGCGCACCGAGGAAAACATGCCGCTTCTGTAGTCGTCGTTGACGGCGATGCGCACGCCCAGCGGTCTCACCGCTTCGGAAAGTTCAGTCGCGCGATGGCCGGCGACCACGATGATGTCGGCAATGCCGGCGGACCGAAAAGTATCGATCACCCGTTGGACAGGGGAACTTCGGCCCAGTTCGACCAGCGGTTTGAATCGACCGAGACGCTCGGCGGTTCCGGCGGCGAGGAGGATGGCGGACATAACAATAGGAGTGTCAGCCCAGTATTTTCTTTTTCAACTCTTCCAGAGATATGAACTTAGTTTCGCCGGATTCAATTTTTTCAGCTCTTTTTTTCAAAATCTCTCCGTGCCAAGCAGGCGATTCGATATCTTGATCCTCTGCCTGATCATCGTCTTTTAAAATTTCCATTTTCCAAAGCCTCCTTGTCATGCTCGTTTACCCGCCCTCGCCTGAATCAGCT
>JAABTD010000399.1 GCA_011390065.1 Desulfobacteraceae bacterium | reverse complement strand
CCGGGAGCTGGCGGAAAAGCGGGAAAGCAAGGTGCTGGGATTCCTCCTGGGCCATGACGTGGCGGCCATCGGCGACGAAGCGGTCCGGTACGGGTGCGACGAGATCCATGTGGCGGACCATGCCGACCTGGCGGTCTACCGGTCCCGGCCCTACGGCAAGGTCCTGGCCGATCTGTGCAAGAGGATCCGACCCGAGATTCTCCTCATGGGCGCCACCCATCTGGGGCGGGATCTGGCGGGCGTGGCGGCCACCCGGCTGGGAACCGGCCTCACCGCCGACTGCACCGGTCTCGACATCGAAGAGGAAACCGGCCTGCTGCTCATGACCCGGCCCACCTTTGGCGGCAACATCATGGCCACCATTTTCTGCGAACACCGGCGGCCCCAGATGAGCACGGTCCGGCCCAAGGTGATGCGGATGCCCCGGAAAGACGACAAACGGACGGGAACCATCACCCAACACGACTGGACCCCCATGACCGATCCCCTTGCCGAGATCCTCGCCGTTGAAAAAGAAGCGGATATCGGCGAAGGGGCCGACATCGCCGAGGCCCCGGCCCTGGTGGTGGCCGGCAAAGGCGCCTGCGAAGCATCGGCCCTGCCCCTGTTGCAGGAACTGGCCGATCTTTTGGGCGGGACCATCGCCTGCTCCCGGCCCGTAGTGGAGGCGGGTCTCATGCCCTACGAGCGGCAGGTGGGGCAGACCGGCAAGACCGTGGCGCCGAAGCTCTACGTGGCCGTGGGGGTGTCGGGGGCCATCCAGCACTTCGTGGCCATCCAGGGCGCCGAAAAGATCGTGGTCATCAACAGCGACCCCAATGCGCCCATTTTTCAGGCGGCGGACGTGGGGATCGTCGGGGATTACACGGAGGTGGTGCCGATATTGATCCAGCAGCTCAAGGACCGGATGAATAGCCAATGACAGGGATCTTTCTATGACCCAGCGATTTGAAGTGGCCGTCGTCGGGGCCGGCCCGGCCGGCATCTCTGCCGCCTGCACCCTGGCGGACGCGGGGGTGAGAGTGGTGGTCCTGGAGCGGGGGGAATTCCCCGGGGCCAAGAACATCTCCGGCGGGGTGCTCTACGGCCACGACCTGGCCCGGATCATCCCCGATTTCGCCGACCGGAACCCGCCCATCGAGCGGAACATCGTCGAATCCCGGATCTGGTATCTGACCGAAGACGGCGGGTACAACGTTTCGTACCGGGACCGGATCTTCGAATCGGAGCGCCGCCACAACGTCTTCACCGTGGGCCGGGCCAAGTTCGACCGATGGTTCGCCGATCAGGCGTCGGAAAAAGGGGCCTTCGTGGTCCCCTCCACGGTGGTGACCGACCTTCTGCGGGACGAGACCGGCAAGGTGACCGGCGTCCGGACGGACCGGCCCGACGGCGACCTGGAAGCCGACGCGGTGATCCTGGCCGACGGCGTCAACTCGCCCCTGGCGGCCAAGACCGGGTTCCGGCCGGAGCCCGCCCCCGAGCACGTGGCCCTGGCCGTGAAGGAAGTGATCGAACTGCCCGAAGAAACGATCCGGGAGCGGTTCAACGTGGGCGAGACCGACGGCGTCACCACCGAGATCCTGGGGTCCGTCACCGAGGGGATGAACGGCGTGGCCGTGATCTACACCAACCGGAAATCCCTGTCGCTGTGCATCGGCGCCAATCTGGCCGATTTCGCCGAGAAGAAGATCAAACCCTACGAGATGATGGAACGGTTCAAGGCCCATCCCATGGTGGCGCCGCTCATCCGGGACGGCAAGCCCCGGGAGTACATGGCCCACTGGCTGGCCGAGGCCGGATACGACAATATCCCGCCGCTCTACGGCGACGGCTGGCTCATCGCCGGCGATTCGGGCATGCTCTTCAACACCCTCCACCGGGAGGGCTCCAACATGGCCATGGTCTCCGGGAAGATGGCCGCCGAGACCCTCCTGGAGGCCCGGAAAACAGGCGACTTCAGTGGATCGTCACTGAGGGATTACGTCCGACGGCTGGAAAAGGACGTGGTGTTGCCGGATCTGAAAAAATACCGGCGGTTCAATTCCTTTCTCCACCACCACAAGGAGATTTTCACCACCCTGCCCCCGGCCTTCGGGTTCGCCGCCCGGGAGATGCTGACGGTGAACGGGGTTCCCAAAAAGGATAAACAGAAAAAAATCTGGCGGAACCTGCGGAAGGACCATTCCCTGCTGAGCCTTCTGCGCCTCCTTCGGGACGCCAGGAGGAGCATGTAATGGGCGCGACCATCGAAGACAAACTGTTTCTGGACCGGTTCAACGTGGCCGACGACTCCCACCTCAAAATCAAAGACGACGCCGTCTGCACCGACGCCTGCGAGGACAAGCCCTGCCTCTATCTGTGCCCCGCCAACGTCTACCGTCTGGAAAACGACCGGATCAGCGTCAACTACGAAGGCTGCCTGGAATGCGGTTCCTGCCGCATCGGCTGCCCCCACCTCAACATCGAGTGGCGGTTTCCCACGGGAGGATATGGGATTCGGCACAAATTCGGTTAGAGGCCGTCGCCTGTAGGGGCGAAAAATTTTTCGCCCCTGCGGCGCCCCGGTTTCAATGATGGATTCAACCCCTAAAAGTTTCCATGCATCAAAAAGGGTTGACAACCTCCCATCTATTCGTTATATTCCAATACAGCGATATGGAGGCGTCATGAGAGAATTTATAAAGGTAATGAAGGCCCTGTCCGATCCCAGCCGGGTCAAGATGGTCAAGGTGCTCCAGCGCCGGGAACTCTGCGTTTGCGAGATCCAGGAAGCCCTGGGGCTGGCCCAGTCCACGGTCAGCAAGCATCTCAAAATCCTGGAAGAGGCGGGACTGGTGGATTATTACAAGGATGGGCTCTGGGTCAATTACCGGCTGGCCGACGGCGCCAGGAATCCTTACGCCGCCGAGCTGATCGGGATGTTGCGCCACTGGCTGGAGGACGACGCCGATGTGTCGGCCCTCGCAGCGCGGCTGGATGGAATTGACCGCAAGACCATACTCCGGAATTAGTTTTTTTTCGTTTTAGTATATCGTTATATGGCGAAATATCAATAATTAGATCGGA
>JAABTD010000187.1 GCA_011390065.1 Desulfobacteraceae bacterium | reverse complement strand
GGCCCACCCGGTGCTCATGACCATCCTGGGCGGGGCCGGGGTCTTTTTCGGACCGGCCTTTGGCGCCGCCGTCTTCTTCATCCTGGAGCAGATCATCACCCACTACACCAACAACTGGATGCTCTTCCTGGGCGGCATCCTCATCCCGGTGGTGATTTTCTTTCCCAGGGGGATTCTGGGGTCGCTGCTCCACCTCTGGCGCCGGAAGCGGGGGGCGTCATGACCCATCCCATCCTCCAAGTGACGGGCCTGACCCGCGACTTCGGCCGGTTCACGGCCCTGTCGGACGTCTCCCTGGCGGTCCCCCAGGGCGGGCTGGCGGCCCTCATCGGCCCCAACGGCGCGGGCAAAACCACCTTCTACAATACCGTATCCGGGCGGTTCCCGCCGTCCGCCGGCCGGGTCTTTTTCGACGGCGACGAGATCACCGGCATGCCCGCCCACCGGCTGGCCCGGCGCGGCCTCCTCCGGTCCTTCCAGGTCACCAACATCTTTCCGGATCTGACGGTCATCGAGAATGTGCTGGTCCCCCTGGTCCTCCATCATCATAAGGGGTTTGCTTTCTGGGGAAAGCTAAAACGGGAAAAGGCGCTGTTCACGGAAGCCGAAGATCTCCTGGACCGGTTCGGCATCCTCTCTGAAGCGCGGCTTCCGGCCCACGCCCTGGCTTACGGCGACAAGCGACTGGTGGAGATGGCCATCGTCCTGGCCCGCCGTCCCCGGCTGGTGATGCTGGACGAACCCACGGCCGGCATGACCCCCGAGGAGACCGACCGGATGATCGGCCTGATCAAAGACCTGGCGGATACCACCGACACCCACTTTTTCATCACCGAGCACGACATGAAAGTCGTCTTTTCCGTGGCGTCCTACATCTTCGTGCTCCACCAGGGGCAATTGCTGGCCCAGGGGACGGCCGACGAGATCCGGGGGAACGCCGAGGTGAAGGCGGCCTATCTGGGAGGATCGCTGGATGCTTGAAGTCAACGACATCCACGTCTACTACGGCGACAGCCATGTGCTCCAGGGCGTCAGCCTGACCGTGGAACCGGGGGAGACCGTCTGTCTCCTGGGCCGCAACGGCGCGGGCAAGACGACCACCCTGCGCGGCATCATGGGGTATCAGCCGCCAGCCAAGGGCGAAGTCCGGTTCGACGGCGCGGCCATCACCCGGCGGCCCGTCTACGAGACCGTCCGGCGCGGCATCGGCTTCGTACCCGAGGACCGGCGCATCTTCCCCGACCTCACCGTGGAGGAAAACCTCGAAGTGGCCGAACTCCCGCCCCGCCCGGACCTGCCGCCCTGGGACCGCCCTCGCATCTACGACACCTTCCCGCTCCTGGCCAACCTCCGGGACCGCAAGGGCGGGGCCCTCTCCGGCGGCGAACAGCAGATGCTCGCCATCGCACGGGCCCTCGCCGGCAACCCCCGGCTCCTGCTTCTGGACGAACCCTGCGAAGGCCTGGCCCCCGTCATCGTGGAATCGGTGGGCGAGGTCATAATCGGCCTCAAATCCCAGATGCCTGTTCTTCTTTCGGAACAGAACGCCCGGTTCGCCCTGTCGGTATCCGATCGCGGATATGTCATCGACAAGGGGATCGTCCGGTTTCAGGGGACCAAAGGGGAACTTTGGGAAAATAAAGACATACAGGAGCGGTATCTGGCGGTATGAGCGGGGAGAATGAGTTAACGTTTTCGACCTGATGTAGAAACGTCATGATGAATCAAAAATCTTCCCAAACCACGGCCCATAAGCTGAAACGCCTGGCGGAAATCTATCGTCAGGGCCAGGCCAGCGAGGTAATGGACAAAACCCTCGACAAGCTCTTCGATTATGAAGCGGAAACCTGCCGAAGCCAGATTCTGGAACTGGAGAACGATTTATCAGGGTTCGAAAAAAGGTATGGAAAATCCTCGGAAGATTTCTACCGATCCTTCCAGGCCGGCGAAGCGGGCGACGGTATGGATTTTGTCGAATGGGCGTCGATTATTCAAAGGATCACCCATGAAGTGTTTTCAATGCAACGCGGAGATGAACTGTAACAGGGAAACCTACCGCTATCAGGAGTCCGGGATTGACAATGTATTTTTAGAAGGCGTGGGCATCTGTCGCTGCGACCTGTGCGGCGAGGAGGCCGTCAAGATACCCGCGGTTGTCGAACTTAACGATCTGATCGGGAAAGCGATTATCCAGAAAAGGGCCTTGTTAAACAAGTCCGAAATCAAATATCTCCGGAAGAATATGGGATTCACGGGAAAGGCGTTAGCGGACGCAATGCATTTGGACAATGCAACCATTTCAAGATGGCAATCCGGCAAACAAATAATCAGCGAATCTCATGATATTCTTTTGCGTCTGATTTATTGCGGCATAAAAGGGGTTTCTGCAAAAGACCAGATCGAAGAACATTTCAAGCACTCTTTTTTAGACTGTGAAGTTGAACCATTTGTCATCCCAAACGATGAACTCGATAAACTCAGAGAGCCGTCAGTCACAATTTGACCCATTCCTTCAGCTTCCACATCTTTATTTTCAAAAAAAGTCATCAAAGAGCATCACCAATGGACGAATCCCGCATCATCGACATCATCAACAGCCGGTACCCCTACCCCATCGCCATTTTGGTTCGGATCGTGCATCGGCTGAATGGCGTCCGCGTCGGAAATCGAGCAGGTAAAAAAATGTAAGAAGCAGGATATTCCCGGAGGAACCATGGATTTCGACGAACTCAAACGCCTCGTCCGTGAACACTACCCCTTCCCCATCGCCCACGCCCACACAAAGACCCTGGGCGTGCTCGACGACAACCGGAAAAGCTCAAATGCATTCTGGAAACCGGGGAGATCACGATCCAGTTTCTGACCCTGACGGCCTTGGCCCAGTTTCGCCGGGATCTGGAGGAGGGCCGAATCCACCCCGACAGCGCATTGAAATCGACCCTCCAACTGACCAGCCCCTCCTTCGGCAAATGGTACGGATTTTCCCGGGACATCATGAAACTTTACCGGGAGCGGCGAAACCGCTTTTTCGACCGGACCCGGTGGCGATCCGACGTGAACCTGCAATCGGGCGTGGTGGTCCTGCTGGAGCCGGAAAGCGGCGCCTATCTGATCCTGAGCCCTTTCGTCCTGTTCACGGATCATCTCAAAGGCGTCCCGGACGTCTTTTTGCTCAATAACGTGGCCAAAAACCGGGCGATCTACGCCTCCGCCCAGTTCCAGGAGACGCTGGACACCGGGCAATGGGAGGACGGCGCCGCCCATCGGGAAGCCCTGGCCGGATTTTTCGACCGGTTGCGGATGGCCGACCCCCTGTCCGACGACGTTGAACTGGACCTGGACGCCGCGCCCTCGGTGGAAGACGTCGACCAGGGAACCATCCCGTCGCCGGAACACCTGGACGCCTCCCTCTACGGTATTTTCCTCGTCCACCAGCAGAAAGCCCTGGCAGCCGGCGCGCCGACGGATCCCCATGGCCGGGACCGGATCCTGTTGGAGGCCGGGCTCCGGGTCATCGACGCGGCCATGTTCATCATGGAGGACGCCGGCATCCGGGACCTGTCCCGGATTTTCGCCCACCGGCCTGGGTGGTTTACCGAAGAACGGCGATGGATTGCGGCGGATTTTAGCCGATACCGGGAAGACCTGACCCATCCCCACTGCCGGACCTTCACCGCAGGGGTCAATCGGGCCGACGGGCGGGAAAGGACCACCGTCCCCGCCCTCTGGCTGAAACGGCCCCGCAGCGATTTTTTCAAGCACTGGGTCCGAACCGACCGGCGGGCGCCGGAGGGAAAAGGCTATCCGCTCATGGTGGTCGACTGGTCCGACGAGAAAAAGAACCGGTTCGTCGTCAGTGTGGACCCGGAATCGGGATTTGACCTGAAAGGACTGGGGGAACGGCTGGAAGAACGGGAGGTGGAAAAGCGCGCGGCCCTGGACCCGCCCCGACCCCGGCCCCGGGAACCCCGACGGTGGCCGGCGGACAACGCCGACCCCTGGTATTTCGGGCAGGACCACGACCACACCATTATCGACGCCCCTTTCCGGGGGACGGTGTTGACGGCGGAAGAGGTTCTGGAGATCATCCAGGCATGGCAGGCGCCGCCGGCCGTTGTTCCCCATCATCATTTCAACCCTCAACCAAGGACGACTCGTGGACGTTGTAACCCTCTCGCGAGTGCAGTTCGGCCTGACCACGGCGTTTCACATTCTGTTTCCGACGCTGACCATCGGGCTGGGCATTTTTCTGGTGATCGTCGAGGCCCTCTGGCTCAAGACCCGGAAAGAAAATTAGGCCTTGATCAAAATCCCGGCCAAAAAGGGCGATCACAAGGATCGCCCCTACGGCGCAACCCGGCGATTTCGGTAGGGGCGAACCTTGTGTTCGCCCCAAAATGGCCGAAACGATGATCAATGCCGAAATCTATTACCGGATGTACCGATTCTGGGTGAAGATCTTCGCCATCAGCTTCGCCGTGGGCGTGGTTTCGGGCATCACCCTGGAGTTTGAATTCGGCGCCAACCTCGCCCGGTTTTCCCAGTTTGTGGCCAACGTCTTCGCCCCGCTGATGCCGATTCTCTCTTTTCCCTGAATTCATCCAAGTGCAACAGGGGGAGGCGGGTCATCAGGTCCCCTCCCCCTCCGACCGTAAGCCCCCGCATAATCCGTATCCTTAAAGCACCTTTTCAATTTAAACAGATAAAAGCGGTTTCCTTGCCAAGCCCGATTCGCCATATTACTATATTCCTATCAACACGCATCAAAGGAGAACCATTTTCATGACCGAACTCGATAAATTTCAAATTATGCAGATCATATCCAATATCGTTCAAAAACATGACTGTGAACTGTTGGAACTGGACATCGACAACCAGATCATCAACATCGACGGTCCCGAAGAGGCGCGGGTCGCTTGCGCCATGGAGATCGAAGCGGCGCTGGAATAGCCGCGAAGGAGGATTGTTTGTCATGGAGGACTGGCACAATTTCGGCCCTGATTACGACCGGACCCTGATGGCCTGGCATAAAAATTTCGTCGACGCCGGGCGCCGCCGTCGTTGCGGTTTTCGGCATGAAATCCTTGCGAGACCCTTGTATTTGACGTAAAAGAACCTGACTGGTTTTATTGCGACATCCATACAGGGGTTTTTTCGTGAAATTCATTTTGACCAACGACGACGGCATCGACGCGCCGGGGCTGGAAGCCCTGGAAACAGCGCTCCGGGGTCTGGGGACCGCCATTGTGGCGGCCCCGGAGGAGGAGCAGTCGGGTGTAGGACATCAGGTAACGGACCATACCCCGTTTCGAATGATGGAAGTGGGGAAAAACCGGTTCAAAATCGCCGCAACACCCGCCGACTGCGCCCGGGTCGGGGTGACCCGCATCGCGCCCGACGCCGACTGGCTGATATCCGGCATCAACCAGGGCGCCAATCTGGGCATCGACACCTACACTTCGGGCACTGTCGCAGCGGCCCGGGAGGCCGCTGCACTGGGGTTTCCGGCCATGGCCTTCTCCCAGTACGTGGCCAAAAACAAGAAACCGGACTGGGAGATCGCCGTCCATCTGGCCGGCCGGGTGATCCGGCTGCTGCTCGCCCATGATCTGCCCAGGGGATGCTTCTGGAACGTCAACCTTCCCCATCCATCGCCGGCAGACCCCGATCCGGATATCCGGTTCTGCGAACTGGATATCTCGCCTCACCGGTTTCGCTACGACCAACAGGGCGAACACCTGGTCCTGGTGGGGGATTTCCACGGCCGGCCCCGCCTGGCGGACCATGATGTGGAATGCTGCATGGGCGGCAGCATATCCGTGACCCGCATGCCCCTGGGATGCGCTACAGACTGAGCACCGCGCTCTGGCAGCAGAGTTCGATCAATTCATTGGCAGTGGCCATCCTCGCGCCCTCCACCAGATCGGATTCCTCGATCATGCGGGAGATGGCGCAGGGGGTGCAAACCAGGATCGGCACTTCGTACTCCTGAAGAAAAACGAGGTGGTCGTCGGCAGAATCGCCGGTGGCGGCCCGGAGGTTGGCGGTAGCGCCCTTTTTGGCCAGGTAGACGCCCTCATCCAGCAGAAAAACGGTGGTCTTCTTGCCCATCTTGACGGCAAAATGGGCCATCTGAAACCCCCGGGTGGCCCGGTTGGGGTTGTCGGTGCCGCAGGACAGCGCAACGAGAAAATTGTCGGTCATGGGATCTTCTCCTTTTGTGCAGGCCTGGGCTGATCCCCAAGCCGCACATCTTTATTTTTTCTCCTTCAGCAGGGCTTCGAGACCGGCAAAGGGCGTGTTGATGGAAGGCGCCTCATCGTGTTCTGCCGGGCTCTCTCCCTCGTACCAGTCCGCCACCGCCTCACGTCCATGTTCGTTATCATGGCAGTAAAGGCACAGCAACTCCCAGTTGCTGCCGTCGGGCGGGTTGTGGTCGTGGTCGTGGTCCTTGTGATGGACCGTGAGTTCGCGAAGCCGCTTGCCGGAAAATTCCCGTCCGCAGCGGCCGCAGACGTGGGGAAACAATTTGAGAGCCCGTTCCCGGTATCCCTTTTCCCGTTGCTCTCTGTTCCGCCGGGCCTCTGCGACGATCTGACGTTTCTTGTCGGCCTCAGTCGGAGATTTGGGGATTGCCATGTAAAACTCCTCCGGTGATGCGATTTAAAAAATCATCGATAAAGACTTTTCTTTACCAGAAACCATTGCGCTTGTCCTGATCATTTTTTCGATGTTTCCCTCCACGCCGGCTGCCGGCCAAGTCTCCGGCGTTGATTTTTCACAAAGAAATATGCTAGAGTCAGATCGATTTCGCCGCGGCCATCCACCCCGCAAATGGGCAGGCGGACAATTGAACAGATCGGAACAGAGGCCGTCGGATCGCAAACAGGAGAAACGGTATGACCGGGGACGAAAAGCAGATCATTCTCTTAGTGGACGACGAGCCCATGAATCTCCATCTGCTCAAAAGCATCCTATCCAACGACTATGCGCCCGTATTCGCCAAAAACGGCCCCGAAGCCCTGAACCAGGCCTTCCATCACCAGCCGGATCTCATCCTGCTGGACGTGATGATGCCAGGCATGGACGGCTATTCGGTGTGCCAACAACTGAAGGCGGATGCCAGAACCGAAAAAATCCCGGTCATCTTCGTCTCGGCCATGAGCGACGTGCAGGACGAGACCCGCGGCTTCGAAGCGGGGGCCGTGGACTACATCTCCAAACCCATCAGCCCTCCCATTGTCCAGGCCCGGGTCAAAACCCACCTGGCGCTGCGGGACCAGAACCGCGCTCTCGAAAAAAAAGTGCGGGAACGCACCGCCGAGCTGCGCCAGACCCGGCTGGACATTATTCACCGGCTGGGGCGGGCGGCGGAGTTCCGGGACAACGAGACCGGCTTTCACGTCATCCGGATGTCCCATTGCAGTCAACTGCTGGCGGAAAAAGCCGGCCTGGACGACGAGACGGCCCATGTCATCCTTCAGGCCTCGCCCATGCACGACGTGGGCAAAATCGGCATCCCCGACCGGATTTTGCTCAAGCCCGGCCCCCTGGAACCCGATGAATGGGCATTAATGAAACGACATCCCGAATTCGGCGCTCAGATCATCGGCCACTACGACTCCAGCCTGCTCCGGATGGCCGCGACCATCGCCATGACCCATCACGAAAAATGGGATGGCTCGGGCTATCCCCATGGCCTGGCCGGCAACGACATCCCCATTCATGGCCGCATCGTCGCCATTGCAGACGTTTTCGACGCCCTGACCTCGGAACGCCCCTATAAAAAAGCCTGGCCGGTGGAAGACGCCTTTGATTTCATCCGGGACCAGGCGAACCGCCATTTCGACCCGGATCTGGTGCAACCCTTCCTTTCGGCCAGAAAGGAGATTCTGGAAATCCGGAAACGGTGGTCGGAGCCGGAGGGGGAAACGGGGTGGCGGTCGATTTCACGGTGAACCGTCCGCCCCCTCAGCCTCGGGCGAAACGAATTCCCCGTCGTGGATGAGCAGATTCCGGATGTCGAGATACAGCGTCCGGAGGATTTCGTATTCAAACGAGGAATCCAACCCGCCATAGCCGATGGGCATGGATGCGCGCAGTTGCAGGCCGTCCACCACCGACAGGGCCAGATCCGTGGCGGCGTCGCCGCCCAGAAGACCCATCACGCTGTTGGCGGCCATGCCGTCCACCACCCGGCCGCCGGCATCCCGGAATGTGGCCGGTCCCAGAATCGGAATCATCAGGTAGGGCCCCTCGCCGACGCCGTAAACGGCCAGGGTCTGGCCGAAATCCTCATTGTATTTGGGCAGCCCTTCTAAACCGGAAGCGACGTCCCACAGGCCGCCCACGCCGACCACGGTGTTGACCATAAGCCGCGCCACCACCGTCGCGGCCCGTTTATCCTTCGCCTGCAGGATGCAGTTGAGCAGGATGGGCACGTCTCCCAGATTGGAGAAAAAATCCGAAACCCGGTTCCGGGCGTATTGAGGGATCGCCCATTCGTAGACCCGGACCACCGGTTCCATGACGTACTGGTCGGCCAGGATGTTGAACCTGTAGATGTGCCGGTTCATGGGCTCCAGCGGGTCATGTGCATCCAGAAAATCAAGGCGGTCCGGCGCCGCGGTTTCGGCGCCGGGTGGCGGGAGCGGTTTCGGCCCGCCGCCGGTGGCGCAGCCGGAGACAATCAGTGCGAAAAACAGGAGGGCCAGTGCGGGATATCGGATTCGGCGCTTCACAGATCGTTCTCCTCTGCCTGAAAAAACCGTAGCATGTGGTCGATATTGGGTTCGTAGAGCATGTTGCCGAGATGGCCGCCGTTGGGATAGATGGTGGCCCGATCGCCGAAAATGCGGGTTAGAAACGCGATGTCGCCCGGTTTCAGAATGATGTCGTCGGCGTTGTGAACGAGTCCGATATGGTCCGACCGGCGTAGAAAATCCGCGATGACGGCAAGATCGGTGTGGGATCGAAGGTGAGCCATATCCGCCCCGGGATGCCGTTTCCGCCAGAAGGGCAGCACCACCTCCCGGGCGTAATCCCCGAAGGTCCACCGGAGGCAAGCGCGGAAAAACGGCGTGGTGGAATCGCCCACCCGCAGCACCGTTCCCGGCCGCAGCACATGGCCGCCGCCGTTCATCATGTCCGAGGCGAACAGCACGTCGGCCAGGGAGAGCCGGAAGACGATGCCGATGAGCCCCTCCAGTTCGCCGGACGTGAGGGGCGAGATGGTTTCGATTTCATAGAGGAATTTGTCGTCCACCGCCACCCGCCCCTTGTCCTTGAAATAGGCGGACATCTTCTCCATGAGCTGCTCCAGGAACCGGTCGGCCCGGCCGGCGAGGTTGCGCTGTATGAAATCATCGAACCGTTCCGATGATTCCATCAAATTGACCGGCGGATTCATGAGCAGGACCCGACGGAACCCGAAGACCCCTTCCACTTCATCCAGCCGGGCGATAAAGGCGGCGTTAAAGCCGCCCAGGCTGTAACCCGTCAGCACATAATCGGTCACCGGAACTTCCCGTTCCTCAATGATTTCCCGGATCATTTTCATGGCGCGGTAAAGATCCCGTGCGTCGTCTGCCGCGATGCCCGGAATGGATGAGGCGGAGGCCGATACGGCGAAGCGGCGGGTGAAAGGAGACCCCAGAGAGACCACATGGAAGCCGGCCCGGTAGAAGATATTCCGAAGCCGCTTCATCCCGCCGGCATCATGACCCGAACCGGTGCCGGCAATGATAAAAATGAGCGGCGCCGGGTCCGATTGCGCCGCCAGCCCGAACGGCAGCCCCCGGAGACGGCGCAGCCGGGGCGGCAAAGACCGGTCGGGAAACAGCATCGCCTGGAAATAGCGATCCAGGACCGGAATCCGGTCCAGGGCGGTTTCTCCAGGCGCGCCGGCCACCGTGGCTTTGAGCGGGTCGGCGATGGGGTAGTTGTAGTCCGGCGGCGGTGACGTTGCACCCACAGCGGCGGACAACGTCAGAAACAGCGATAAAGTGAGGAACGATGTCCGCAAAGCCAATTTGCGATGTCGTTGCCCCGATCCGGGATGTCTTGCCGCTCCGACGCTTTTTCTATTCTTATGTTCTCTGCGCACTACCGTCACTCCCTAAAATGCTTCCGGATTTCCTTGGAAATCTCTTTAAATCGCCGCTTCCGGTTCATCTTTCCAGCGGTTTCTTGTTTTTCCTTCAGATAGAATTGCTCCCGCTGAATTTTATGATAGCTGTCGTATCGTTCCTGAGAAAGCCGGCCTTCTTCAAGGGCTTTGAGCACGCCGCATCCTTTTTCGGATGTATGCCCGCAATCGGCGAAAAAACAGTCGGCGGCAAGTTCCTCAATTTCGGGAAAGCCGGCGGCCATCCCTTCGTCGGCGCTCCAGAGCTGGACTTCGCGCAGGCCCGGCGTGTCGATGAGGTAGGCGCGCCATTCGGGGTCTGAATCGCCCCGGCTGAGCGCGAACAGTTCCCGGCGCGTGGTGGTGTGGCGGCCTTTGGCGTCGGCGCTCCGCACCTCCCGAACCGATTGTTTCTCCTCGCCCAGCAGCCAGTTGACGATGGTCGATTTCCCGACGCCGGATGATCCCAGAAAGCAGATCGTCTCGCCTTTTCGGATCCCCTCCCACAGGCAGTCCATGCCCGTTTC
>JAABTD010000186.1 GCA_011390065.1 Desulfobacteraceae bacterium | reverse complement strand
GCGGCAGGCGCCGCAGCCGAAAAGCCTCCGGAGACAAAATTCCAGGGGTTGCCGCCCCGGCCGAAGGAATCGGTGGTTGCGATGTCGAGGGCCAGGTCCCGCACTGCTTCAAAAGTCAGGTCGTCGTGGCCCGCCAAAAACGCATCCACCACATGGGCCCGGTGGAACGGGCCGAAATAATACGACAGGTTGTTGTAGGCATTTCCGTACTCCGGGGCGGTTTTGTTGTTCCACCCGCCGAAATACCCCTTGGCCGGGTTCCGCTGGGTGGACCGGGGCCGCAAGTCGTCCGCGTCGTATTCCACCGGCGCGCCCGTCATGCCCTGGGGGAGGCGGTATTCGCCGTCGGGCCGGACGGGGTCCCGGCCGGACATCCAGTAGGCGATGTTGCCGTCCCGGTCGGCGTAGCAGAAATGCTGGCTCACCCCCAGCCGGTCGATGCCCGCGCCGAAAGCGTCCATGCTCCGGGCCCGGGCCAGGTCCACCATGCCGGCGATGCTCTCGAATTCATGGCCCCAGTGGGCGTATTTCCAGGACACGATGGGATTGTCCCCGCTCGGCTGATAGGTGTCGGGATGGTAGGGGATAGGATTGATCACCGGGCCGTGGACGGTGCGGTACACCGGCAGGGTCGCGTCCTCGCCGCCGGCCACTTTGATGGTTTCCAGCCGGTTCAGGGCAACGGCGTCGGGCGATTCCAGATAATAATCGACGGTCCGGGCGTGGCCCACCTGCATGGACCAGGCATGGTGCGGGGTGCGGCCGATGATGATGCCGGGCAGCCCGGGGACGGCCATGCCGGATACCTGAAAATCGCCGGCCGCCACCGACCCTTCCATGACAATGGACGGCACGGAAAAGCCCATCTGGGGCCCGGAGTAGAGGATCGGCTCTCCGGAGGCGGTCTTGTCCCCCGACACCACCCAGGCATAGCTGCCCATCTTGACCCGGGCGTTGATGGCCGACAGGTTGGCGAACACCCGGTCCAGCCGGCCGGCGATGGCTTGTGACGCTTCGGCGACCCGCTCCGCCTTTGGAATGTCCGGCGCCGACAGCGGCGCACGGGAAACGTCGGACGGTCGCGCGGCGGTTCGGGAATCCGGTCCCGCGCCGGCCGGGGCGATGTAGGTCAGCGCCGCGGCGTCGTTTTTCCATCTCAAATCGTTGAACATGACCGCGCCGTCTTCCGGAAAAGCGGCGGTCAGTTGGGCATAGAGCAGGGCGTTGTCGAGCTGCCCCTGGTTGAGGGCCTCGGGGTCGAACTGCCGCAGCATAAGCGCCGTCCAGGCCAGCACATCCTCGACGGTCCATGGTTCGGGAAGAAACTGGACGCCCAGTTGTTGCCCGATGGCCGCGAACTCAAAGGGCAGTTCCACGGCCGGCGCATCGTCGATTTCCCCGATGCGCCGGTTGAACCCGTCCACATAAGCGGCGATGACGACCCGGGTCTTGTGGTCCAGGGCCGCAAAACCCTCGGTCAGCTCGGCGTCGCTGTAGCCAATAGTGCGCATGAAGATGTCGGTTTCGAGCTGGTCGGGGCCGAAAATCTCCGCCAGCCGGCCCCGGGCCGACCGCCGGTACAACTCCGCCTGCCACAGCCGGTCCACGGCCACCGCGTATCCCATGGCCTCGAAGATGCTGTACAGGCTTTCGGCGCCCTGGATGAACCAGACGCCTTTGTCGTCCCGGGTGGTGGTTGTCAGCGACCGTGCCGCCGCCATGAGTGTTTCCGCGGTTTCCGCCCCGTCCATCAGCGTTGGCGGATCGTCTTCAAACAAGTCGGCGAGAATCGGAGCGATTTCGGCGTCAAAATCCGCGGCGGCCCAGTCGATTGACCGGTCCACGGCACGATCCCGCAGATCTGAAGGAATCTGGACGCCGTTGTCCCGGTTTTCGTCTTCATCCAGAACCCACAAGAAACGAATCAGGTTGACGGCGGCCTGGGCGTCGGGCTGGATGTCCTTGAACGTCGTCACCGGCGAGGGCTCGATTTCAGCGATTTGCAAGGCGCCGATGGAAAAACGGGCGGGTGTTCCGGCGACGTAGGAAAACTCGCCGTCGGCGTTGGTGACGCCGGTCTTCCCGTTGACGGTGTAATCGAGACCGGCGATCATGGGGGCTATCAGGACGCCGGACGCATCGCCGATGACCACGGTAGGCGCGTCGTTCTGGGAATGGCTGTCGGAGTCGTCGCATCCGATGGGGATCAAGGCGAGCATCAGAGCCATTAGCGCAATGGTGGGCCGGAAGAGCGGGTGAAGCCGATGAGGTGTTTTCACTGGAGATCCTTTCTGTAATAAGTTCAGGTGGCAGGATGTGCCGGGAACCTTGGCGGACCCCGGCCGGGTTCTGATCTGAAACCCAAATAATGAAGCATTTATCATAAAATAAATTAACCTGTAAATTGATTTTCCCGTTGTCCGGGGGCATTGTCCGATCTTACCGAATGACGAACGGGCGGCGCCCCCGGCATATCGGTTGACGGGAAACGGCGTTTGGTTGTATCTAATATGTATAGAAAATGCTTCCCATGAAGAACTCGTCAAAATCGAGGAGATTTATAAAATGCCGTATGTAACGACCGCCGAGAGAATCGGCATGAGAAAAGGCATGGTAGAAGGCATACAGAAAGGCATGGTAGAAGGCAAGAAAGAGGGCAAAAAGGAGGGCAAAAAGGAGATGGCAAAAAATCTTCTCCTTTTGGGCGTTCTCACCGAAGAACAGGTGGCCAACGCCGCCGAGTTAAGCGTCGATGAAATACGGCTGTTGAAGCGTGAGGCGGAAAGCGCTTCGGCCGGGGGCGACGAGGTCCGATGACGAATTCAGACCAATTCGATACGCCATGGAAAGACATCCTCAACGCCTATTTCGAGGAATTCATGACATTTTTCTTTCCGGAGATCGCAAAAGACATCGACTGGTCCAAAGGATACGAGTCCCTGGACAAGGAGCTTCGCAAGCTGTCCAAAGACGCCCACATCGGCCACCGCATAGCGGACAAACTGATGAAAGTCTGGAAGAAAAACGGTGCTGGCCGACGACAATCCGAACTGGTTTGTCGACCGTTACGAACAGGACCTGTGGGGATGCCGCACGACGTTTCGTTTCCTGTCGGCTAAGATTCTGGAATACAGGAAAAACTGGGATTTTCTGGAATCGTCTGAAAATCCGTTCGCCGTTGTGGTCATGGCGCATCTGCGCGCCATGGAAACCCGGAAAAAACCGGAGGATCGGTTCAAATTCAAGCTGAATCTGAGCAAATCCCTTTACCGGCGCGGTTGGACAAAACAACAGATCATCGATTTATACCGCTTCATCGATTGGGTGATGGCGCTTCCGGAGAACCTGGAAAACGCTTACCATGAAGAACTCGTCAAAATCGAGGAGGTTTATAAAATGCCGTATGTAACGACCGCCGAGAGAATCGGCATGAGAAAAGGCATGGTAGAAGGCATACAGAAAGGCATGGTAGAAGGCATACAGAAAGGCATGGTAGAAGGCATACAGAAAGGCATACAGAAAGGCATGGTAGAAGGCAAGAAAGAGGGCAGGAAAGAAACAGCCAAAAATCTGCTGTCATTGGGTGTCTTGACGGAAGAGCAGATCGCCCAGGCGGCCGAGTTGAGCGTCGAGGAGGTGCGGCTGTTGAAGCGGGAGGCGGAAAGCGCTTCGGCCGGGGACGACGAGGTCTGATGGCGGATGCCCCCGTTGCGATGCCGTTGCGTCCTTCGTCCCGCCGGAGACGGGACTGAATCAGGGTCTTTCCGCCGGGGCCGCTTACCTTTGGGTTAGCGTGAGCCCCATAAACAAAAGATAAAGAACGGCACAATACATGAAATGCCAAAAATAGCCGACCTGATTAACGGAAAAATAGCCGACTTTGTTATTGAGTACAGAATTCATGCTTCTAAAAAAATGTTTCGGCGAGACATTCATGAGGATGATGTTGAAACGGTTCTGAAAAATGGGGAAATTATCGAGCAGTATGACGAAGATTTTCCCCTTCCGAGCCTGCTGATAAACGGGCGCACATCGGAGAGAAAACCACTGCATGTGGTGACGGCGATTAACCATACAGAGAAGATTATCGTGATTATTACAGCCTATGAACCGGATAAAGCAAGATGGACTTCCGATTTTTCAGGGAGAATAAAATGAAGTGTGCAATATGCAGAAACGGCAATACAGAGGGCGGTTATACAACCGTTCTTATGGAAAATGATGACACAACACTGGTTTTTAAAAATGTACCGGCTCAAATTTGCAACAATTGCGGCGAAGAATATATTTCATCCGAAATCAACAGGGCGATACTGAGCCGCGCCAGAGAGGAATCAGACAGAGGAATCACTCTTGAAATGCTTAATTTTACAGCATGGAAGAACAAATCGGATTCAAACTTCATCGGTTTATAAGCCGATGAAGTTTAAAAAGGGGAAAAGAAACGGAATGTGGACATAATCCGCTCGCCGGTCAATCCAGGTATTGGGCAATATGGTTGACGCTCAGTCCCTTGTATGTAATGTCAAAATTTTGATAACGAGATGTCAGTTTTCGGGCTTTTCCCTTTAACGCCGCGATGGAAATTTTCCTGGGATTCACCTTGATTTCCGCCAGGAGCATCTTTTTTTTCAGATCGTTGACCGCGACCAAATCGATTTCGTTTTGATGACCTTTTTCCCAATATGTGCCGATTCGATTGTATTCGCGGGTTTCCGCGATCAATTCGTGGAACAGTTTTTCAAGAAAGCGGCCGGAATAGGCGCTGAAATCTCTTTGAACGATCGCCATAATATAGTCAAAATTTTCCATTTCCACCGCTGGCTTGTATTTGTGGATGAATCTGAACCAGAAATTGAGGAAATTGTCTTTGATTAGATATTTCTGGACCCGTCCCGATGGTTTGGCGTCAAAGGGCTTTATTTTGGCGACCACGTCGTAAATCGATTCAAGACGATCCAGATGGCCGCCGATGTTTTTTTCAAGGATGGATTCAATGGTGGACCTGTCGGTTTTGCCCGACGCGATCAGTTCCAAAATGGAAAAATAGGTTCCGTGTTTGTTGCCGAATTCTTCGATGAGTAAATTCTTGCCTTCATTTAAAAACGGGGAATCCTTTTGCAGCACGAAGTCAAAAACATCGTTTTCTCTAAACTTTCGGTTGTCCGACAATATTTCGATATATCTTGGAATTCCGCCGGTGACGAGGTAATGGACAAAAAAATTGTTTAAATTGAAAGCGTCGTAGTCCAAAAGGATATCCTTGATGATGTCCGGCCGGAAGGGCTTGACGTGGAGGAACCGGTCAGCCCGGCCAAAAAGCGGTTCTTTGGCGTTTTCAAAAATCTTCACCATCAGCGAGTAAACGGATCCAATGAGAACCAGATGCAGTTTGGCGTTGTGCTTATGGCGATCCCATAAATGTTGAATCTCGGAATACACTGCTGGATTGACGTTGTAAAATTCCTGGAATTCGTCGATGATGAGCAGCAGTTTCTCTTCAGCCGCCAACTGAAGCGTCAATTCAAATATTTGGCTGAAGGTTTTGATCTCGCCGATGACCGGCGTCTTGAAATGGTCCCGGATCATTTTCAGAAATTCGTCACAGAGCAGTCTCTCGTCTTTTTTGGAAACAAAAAAATAGAGTCGGCGCTTGTTTTCGGAAAATTTCAACGCCAGCATCGTCTTGCCGACACGCCGCCGCCCGGTGATCACGGTCATTTTGCCGGATTCGCCGGTTTGCCGGTCAATGGTTTCCAAGGCGTGCAATTGAGCGGTTCTATCGTAAAATTTCATTTTTTGTAACCTCCATTACGGTAACTGTGGTTACCATAATCGAGGGTGCGGATCAACAGGAAAGTCGAAATGCCGCGGCGGTTGCCGGGCAATTTACAGGCGCCAAGCGGCGCCGCTGATAATCCCCGGCGCCGCCCTTCGGTTGACGTCGAAGCCGCTTTGGTTATATAAAGTGGAAGAATCCTTTACCTGACGATCAGGAGGAACGGATGCGTATCGCGGAAAATATCCCCCATGCCCCTCTGGCGCCGGAAAAAAATAACGAACCATTCCCTCGTTCCGAAGACGGCAAGCGGGTGTCCGAAGCTCTTTACTGGGATGCATATTATGACTGTTCCGACATCAGCTATGAATGGAACAACGGCGTGTTGGAGGAAAAACCGGTGTCCGATTATCTCAGCTTTCTTCTCTACTTATGGTTCGCTTCCCTGCTGGAACAATTCCTGAGTGTCTATCCCATCGGCAAAATGGTCGGCCTCGATTTCGGATTCCGTCTGGCGCTGCCGGACAAAGCCGCGATTCGAAAGCCGGATCTGGGCGTTCTTTCCCTGAAGAACCCGGTTGATCTTGATCTTTACGACCGAAGTTTCGCCGGCGTTTTCGATTTGTGCATCGAAGTGATATCCGATTCAGAGCGCAGCGAAATCGAACGGGACACCCGCGTGAAGTTCCGGGAATACGAACAGGCCGGCGTTCGGGAATATTACATTCTAGACCGCAAAAGAACCCATACCGCCTTTTACCGTCGCGGGCCGCGCGGCCTTTATCAGCCCATTCTCCCCGAAAGCGGTCATGATCCGAATCTAATTCGCTCGGCGGTCCTGCCCGGATTTCAATTCAGAATCGATGATCTCTATCGTCGCCCCTCCCAGGAAGAAATGGCCGAAGACGCGGTCTATAAAGCGTTCGTTCTTCCATTTTACCAAGAAGCCCTGAAAACGGCGTCCGCCGAAAAATCGAGAGCCGACCGGGCGGAGGCAGAGGCGGCGCGATTGGCCGAACAATTGAGACGATTGGGGTTGCCGGAAGAATGAAGCTCTTTTCCATAGCATCTTAGGTGAATTACGGAAATGAATATCCCAACAAGGCGAATTCAAGGGGTCGCTCACCGCAGGCCGCGCGGGAGTGAACTCCCACGCTACTATGTGTCGTCCCTACAGGACTGGAATTACAAAAAAATGTTTTGTAGGGACATCATAAAACAGCGTGGGGATTCATCCCCTCGTGGCAAACGGCGAGCGGCTCGTTGAATTCGCCAACAGGGGGCGCCGTCATCAACCCTGAGCCCTGTAAGGGCGGCATATATTTTTTTGCCCATATTTGGGCAAAATAAATTTGAATGTCGCGCCCTTTCAGGGCTTTTTTACAGATATTGCCAAATCCCAGGGCGTTGCCCTGGTCTGGTATGTCTAACCCCGCCGGGGTTTTGAATATCAATCAATCAGAATGAGAATTGGGACACCCCAAAATCCGTTATAAACAGGCTTTTTTATCAAATTGTCCGAGCAGATTTTACGGTGGGATTTGGATGTCCTCTGCTTTGTTCAATTTTTTGGCCATTCCAGAATCAAACTTTTAGTGTGAAACAGGGAAAACAACTTCATGCGCACATTTTCATCTTACGGGCCGGTAAATGCGAAGATTCATTATTACGCACCGAGAACCGAGCTGCTTGATTATGGCTACCGCCAGATAGTTGGAAGCAATCCGGAAGAAGGCGGTCATTATATTACGGTATGGGCGCCGAGGCAAACGGGCAAGTCCTGGGCGCTGCGTGAGATTCTTTTTAGATTGGAAAAGGATGAAAAGTTCGACGCGCTGAAAATCAACCTGGAAGTCTTGAAAACGGAAACAGATATTGGGAACGTGTTGGCATATATTCGGGAGGATATTGAACGGGGGCTTGGGACCCAGGTTCCAGCGCGCGACACGCCTAAAGACTTTCAGAATATTTTTGCAAAAGGCGTGTTGAAAAAACCGCTGATTCTGATTTTAGATGAATTCGACGCGCTAAATGAAGACGTCATTTCAGCGATTGTAAGCATTTTCAGAAACATATACACCACCATACAAGATCAATCAAACAGGCCAACCGACCAAAAAGATTACCTGTTGCATGGCGTGGCGTTAATCGGCGTCAGAAGCGTGTTGGGAGTTGAGAACGTAAAAGGCTCGCCGTTTAACGTGCAGCGAAGTCTGCATATCCCCAACCTGACCTTTGAAGAAGTCGAGACCATGTTTCGCTGGCATGAAAAAGAGAGCGGACAGCGGGTGGATCAGGAGGTGATCGACCGCCTTTTTTATGAGACGCAAGGCCAGCCCGGATTGACCTGCTGGTTCGGCGAACTGTTGACCGAAGGGTGGGAACGGTTTCGGGTAACGCCGGACATGCCGATGGACATGTCTCTTTTTGGAAAAGCATTTGTGGCCGCGTCGTGCCTGTTGCCTAACAACAATATTTTGAACATCATCAGCAAGGTAAAAGCAAATCCGCACAAAGATATCGTGTTGCGATTGCTCGGCACCAAAGAAAAAATTGAATTTGCTTATGACATAACCGAGCTGAATTATTTATACGCCAATGGCGTCACGGATATTGAAGAAACAGACGACCAGAGATTGTATGTTAAATTTTCCTGCCCGTTTGTTCAAAAGCGGCTTTTCAACTATTTTACCAAGGATTTGTTCGATATCAGCGATGATCTCTACGGCCCATTCGACGATATTGAACTCGCCATCGATGAAACCCGAATCGATATTCGTCAAATGATGAAATTCTATCAGAAATACCTGATCAAAAACAGCGATTGGATTTTGAAACGGGCGCCGCGCAGATCGGATTTGAGAATTTTTGAAGCCGTGTTTCATTTTAACGTGTACATGTATCTGCAACGCTTTGTCCGAAGATACGGCGGAGAAGTTTACCCCGAATTTCCCACGGGAAACGGACAGATCGACCTTATCGTAAAACATGCCGAAAAGATGTACGGCATGGAGTTGAAATCTTTTGTGAACAGAGCGGAATACGGCAAAGCCCTCAAGCGGGCGGCGGCGTACGGAAAGCAATTGCGCCTGACGGAAATATTTCTCATATTTTTTATCGAGGCCATCGACGCGGACGCCAGAGCAAAATACGAGGCCGACTTTGATGATCCCGCCACGGGCGTTAAAGTGATGCCGGTTTTCGTGGAAACCAAAACGCTGAACGACCTTGAGTGATGGAAAAAGACCAGCGCGTCAGCCCACGGGAACATGGGCGGGCAACAATCCTTCGCCGGGAGCTGAACCCCCCGGCAAACAAGGCGCCCCGAGCCCCCTTCAGGGGCTTTCATTTTTTGCCGGGGGGTTCAGCCACCGGTATTACCGGATTTACGACCCGCACAAGCCTCCGGTGACGAGCCTGGCGGGCAACAACCCCTGCTTATCTACAAGGATTGGGGATAAGCAGGGATTTTCCCCGCCAAGCGCGGACCCCGAAGCCCAACAAGCCCAACCAACGACAATCCTTGCTTATCCCAAATCCTTGTAGCTGGCGGTCCGGCGGGGAGCCGATCCAGGGGATGGTTGACGCCGCAGCCGCTTTGGTTATATAAGGTGGAAGAATCCTTTACCTGACGACCAGGAGGAACGGCGGACGCCGAAAAACAAGCGCCATAATGCTAACAAATCACCTGCGAAACATCATCGAATCCGGCGAAGGACTGACCGTTGAATTCAAGGAATGCCGAAAGCGGCTCAACCGGGACGTGTATGAAACCATCTGCGCATTTCTCAATCGCCAAGGCGGCCACCTTGTGTTGGGCGTAAAAGACAATGGCGGTGTTTCCGGAATAGATCCCGCGAGCCTGCCGGAGATCAAAAAAGACCTGGTTGTCACATTGAACAATCCGCAAAAAGTCAATCCGCCGCTTTACGCCTTGCCGGAAGATGTTGTCATAGACGGCAAATCCTTGCTTTATCTGGCTGTTCCGGAAAGTTCCCAGGTACATCGCTGCAATGGGAGGATTTTTGATCGGAACGAAGACGGCGATCTGGACATCACCAGCCAATCGGACGCCGTGGCCCATCTGTATATTCGCAAGCAAAGCACGTTTTCGGAAAACCGGATTTATCCTTATGTGGAACTTTCCGATTTGCGAAGCGATCTGATTCAACGGGTCAAAAACATGGTCCGGGGAGGCGCCCCAAACCACCCCTGGGGCGACATGAAGGATGAAGACCTCTTAAAAAGCGCCCGATTATACCAGAAAGACTATCAACGCGGCCAACAGGGCTACACGCTGGCCGCCGTCCTTCTTGTGGGAAGCGACGACGTTATTCAGAGCATTCTGCCGCAATATCGAACAGACGCGATTCTCCGGCGCGTGAACCTGGACCGTTATGACGACCGGGACGACATCCGAACGAACCTGATTGAAAGTTATGACCGCTTGATGGCTTTTGCCGCCAAGCATCTCCCCGATCCATTTCACCAGGAAAAAGACCAGCGCGTCAGCCTTCGGGAGCATATATTCCGGGAGGTGGTCGCGAACATCCTTATCCACCGGGAATTTCTCAGCGCGTTTCCCGCCAAATTTATCATTGAAAAATATAGGGTTAAAACTGAAAATGCCAATCGACCACATGGCCATGGAATGATCAACCCCGCCGACTTTACGCCATATCCTAAAAACCCTGTCATTGCCCGATTTTTCAAAGAAGTCGGAAGGGCGGACGAACTGGGGTCCGGTGTGCGAAAACTTTTCAAATACACCCGAATTTACTCAGGGGGCAATGATCCGCAGCTTATTGAAGCGGATATATTCAAAATGGTGATTCCTACAGCTTACCCGGCTACCGGGCAGGCTACCGAGCAAGCTACCGAGCAGGCTACCGGGCAAGC
>JAABTD010000185.1 GCA_011390065.1 Desulfobacteraceae bacterium | reverse complement strand
CCGTGAATCCCGGTCATCCTTGAATCCCGGCCATCCCGGTTCAGACAATTGTCCTCAATCAACGAAAAACAGGAAAAACAGATTTTGACCCAAAAAAAGATTTCCATCAACGCCGACCGCCTCTGGACCGACCTCATGGCCCTGGCCGAGATCGGCGCCGACCCCAACGGCGGCGTGACCCGCATCGCGCTGTCCGACGCCGATCAGGACGCCCATGAATTCCTGATGGCCCGGATGCGGGACGCCGGGCTCAAGGTGGACGTGGACGACGCCTTCAATGTCATCGGGACCCTGCCCGCCAAAAAGCCCGAGAGCGGCCAAAAAGCCCTGATCGGCTCCCATCTCGACACCGTCCCCAACGGCGGAAAGTTCGACGGCGCCCTGGGGGTTCTCTGCGCCCTGGAATGCGCCCGGACGATCCGGGAAAACAACATCGAACTCCCCTGGGACCTGGAGGTCATCAGCTTCTGCGACGAGGAGGGCGGCCACCACGCCGGCACCGTCGGCAGCCGGGCCATGACGGGCGCGCTTGCTCCCGGCGAAATCCAACAGATGGGGCCGGACGGGCGCCCCTCCTTTTACCAGGACCTGGAACGGGCCGGCGGCGATCCGGATCGAATTGAAAAGGCCGCCCGACTGGCCTCGGACATCGCCTTTTTCCTGGAGGTCCACATCGAACAGGGCCGGATTCTCGAAAGCCAGCGGGCGGACATCGGCGTGGTCACCGCCATCGCGGGCATCCAGCGAACCGAAGTGACCGTTAAGGGAGAGGCCGCCCACGCGGGAACCACGCCCATGAAACTCCGCAAGGACGCCCTGGTGGCCGCGGCCCCGCTCTTCACCCTTCTGCCCAAATGGGCGTCGTCCCGGAATTCCGAGATGACGGCGACCATCGGCCGCCTTCAATTGTCGCCCGGCGCGGTCAACGTGGTGCCGGGGGAGTGCCGGTTCACCGTGGAACTGCGCTCCCGAAACGCCGGGGACATGCAGGCGGTCCAGGACCTTCTGGACCGCCACGCCGCCCGGCAATCGGATTGGCGGTTGCAGCCCCTCTACCGGAAAGACCCGGTGCGCCTCTCCACCCCGCTTCAGGACCGCGTCACCCTGGCCGCCCTCCGGGAAGGGCTCGCCGTCCGCAATCTCCCCAGCGGCGCCGGCCACGACGCCGCCTCCTTCGCCCCCCACGTCCCCACCGGCATGATCTTCGTCCCCTGCCGGGGCGGCGTCAGCCACCATCCGGACGAAACCATCGAGCAGCGCCACGCCGCGGCCGGGTGTCAGGTGTTGTTGCGGACGTTGATGATTCTCTCCGGGCCCGGGGGCCGCCTGGACCCCGCCTGACCGCCGCCGGCATTTGACAAACCGTCTATAGTCCCGTAGGGACGACACAAAGTAGCGTGGGAATTCATTCCCGCGCGGTCGGGCTGACCATTCCGATAGCGTCGGTTAAAACAACCGCGTAATCTCATCCACCTCGAATTTGGGCCATTCTACCGGTGCGCCGTCCCGGACGGCTTCTACTCCGGGTTCGCCTTCCGCCACCTCGCCGATGGGCGTCACGGCAATGCCTTCGGCGCGGATCCGGTTCACCAGCTCCCCGCAATCGGGCTCGCGGCAGCAGATCAGCAGGCTCCCCGATCCGATGAGGCCCAAGGGATTGATTTCCAGCAGCTTGCCGATCTTTTCGGTTTCCGGAAAAATGGGAATATCTTCCATGCGGACCCGGATTTTATGGTTGCCGGCGATGCTCAATTCTTCCAGGGCCGTGGCCAGGCCGCCTTCGGTCACGTCGTGCATGGCGGAGGTCCCCTGAATTTTCGCCGCAATGCGGGCTTCTCCCAGGATGCTGATGTTCGACAGGAAGTCCTTGCAGGCGTCGATTTCCGTCTCGCCCATGCCGAGGCGGGAGAGTTGTTCGCCGAATTCCCGGGCGATGATGGAGGTGCCTTCCACCGCCACGCCCTTGGTGAGCAGCACCTGGTCCCCGGGGCGCATCCGCTCTTTTTCGACGAGGTCGGCCCGATTCATGGTCCCGGCCAGGGCGCAGGAGATCACGGGGCGGCATACGGCGTCGGTGATTTCGGTGTGGCCGCCGCAGAGCGTGATCCCCCATTGATCGCAGACGGTTTTGAGATCGTAGAGCACCTTGAAGATGCGGGATGCCGTGGTCCCGCAGGGGAACAGCAGGGTGGTCAGCAGCCAACGGGGCGCGGCCCCGGAGGTGGCGATGTCGTTGGCGTTGATGAGCACGGCGTAGTGGCCGATGGCGTCGGTGGCAAAGGTGATGGGGTCGGATTTGAGGATCAGCACCTCTTCCCCGGACACATCCACCGCCGCGATGTCCTCGCCGATGCCGGGATTAATGATCACGGAGGGGTCGGCGAATTCAGCGTCGTCCAGAAATTCCTTCAATAACTCGTTGGGGAATTTGCCGGCCGGCAGCGGCGTGGTCAGCTTGATGATCGATTTGAGGTCGTTGAGGCGGGAAATGGTGAAATCCGCGTCGATCTCTGATGCGTCGCACGGGGTCCCGTTGCTCAGAAAAACGGTGGGCGACCCGGCGTTGCGGCCGGCTTCGATGTCGAAGGCCAAATCCCCCACCATGAGGATCTCGGAAGGGCGCACCCCGAAGTTCCGGGCCGCCATCAGAATGCCGCCGGGATCGGGTTTGGGGGGCGGATGGTCGTCCCGGCTGATGATGGCGTCGAAATCGGCGGGTCCGATGGTGGTGAAGTTTTCCATGGCCGCATCGATGGCGGGCCGGCTGTTTCGGCTGAGAATGCCGATTTTCAAGTCCTTCTCCCGCAGATAATGGATCAGATCCTCCGCCCCGACGTTGGGACGGGAATCGGCGGCCGCCGTTGCCTCGAACCGGTCCAGCATCTCGCAGCATCGGGCCTGGAGGTCCGGATCGATCATGGCGTCGATGAACTCGAGCACCGGCCGGCCCGGCGGACATCCCAGGACCTTGCGGATGAGGGTGAAATCGAGGGCGCCGGGATGGGTCAGGGTGCCGTCGAAATCGAAGAGGACGGCGCGGATATCCAGAGGGATATTTTTGATATTCTTGGAAAACATCAGAATACGATGCCCACGTACCCGACGAAGCTGTCCCCCGGATTTTTTTCGTAGCTGGTGGCGTAGGCAACGGATTCGGCCGCTGTGGCGCCCAGGGCCTTTCCGGCCGCCAGGGCGGCGGCGGCCGCGCCGCCGCAACACGCGTTGTGGTTGTCCATGGCCTGCCGGATCACCGTTTCCGGATCCATGGCCAGCATGGCCTCGATCACTTTCCGGTCGTTTTCGAACCGGACCCAGTCCACGGCCTCCCGGCCCCGGCCCTTGGGTTCGAATCCATAATTGACGCCGTAGTGGGTCAGGTCGGTTGAACCCACCACCTTTATTTTAAGGCCTGCCTCGGTGGCGATGTCGGCCACGGCCTTGCCAAGCGAAAGCGACGTCATCGCGGGCGGCGCTCCCATGGGGACCAGTTTGGCGTTCGGGAAAAAATATTTCAGAAACGGCAGCTGGAGTTCTATCGTGTTGTCCTGCACCGTCTGGTTCGGGGATTCCACCTCGAAGGGGAATCGGTCGATCAGTTTTTCCGCCAGATCGGTCTGGATCTCGATGGGCCCGAAGGGTGTTTCCCAAGCCCCTTCCGCAAGGATGGAATTGGGTCCGTGGGGCGGCAGGTGTTTCCCGAAAAGGGCGAAGACATCGGGGGGATCGCCCACCCTGAGACTGGCGATCACGCTGCAGGCGATGGCGCCGGAAAAATACCATCCGGCATGAGGGACGATGCCGCCCACCGGCGGTTGGCCTTCATCCGGCAATGGCGGCGCCTCTTCCAGAAATTCCTGAATCTGTTTTTCGCAGGCGTCCGGGGCGCCGGGATACCAACTGCCCGCAAAAACCGCTTTTCTGACTTTCATCCGAGGACCTCCCTGGCTGGGTTGAATTCACGCACCATGATGCATTTTCAGTTTTTTAGAAATTAACCACGAATCCGGCTGGCGACGCAAGCCTTTTTTGGAGGGCAAAGGCCCTTCGCGGACCGCGTCAACGCGAATTCTCCATTGAATTTCCTTTACGCGCAATTTTCAGACAAGCCCTCATTGACGAGATCATTTGGGTGATATATGATCTTCTCATTTGGAAGATGAATCAGGAGGATAGGATATGCAAACAAAACGCAAAATGAGTCTTACGATCGATCAGAATGTTTATCAAGCCATCGAGGAAGCCGCCGCAGCCAGCAACAGAAAAAAAAGCCATATTGCGCAACAGGCCCTCGAATTGTGGCTCAAGAAAGAAACCGAGGTGAAGATGGCCAAAGGATATGAAGCGATGCAGCAGGAGAATAAAGCGTTTGCTGAATTGACCTTTGAAGCGCAGAGAGAGACCCTTTGATGGACGATTTTCCCCGACGAGGCGATGTATGGATCATTAACTGGAATCCGTCCCGGGGCAGCGAACAGGCCGGGCGTCGCCCGGCCCTGGTGATCCAGAATGATATCGGCAATCAAAAAGCGCCGACCACAATCGTCGCGGCCATTTCTTCCCAAATAAAATTGTACCCCATGAATGTGCTGATAGATCCCCCAGAGGGCGGCCTGAAGAACGCTTCCATTGTAACGACCAGTCAAATCCTGACCGTTTCCCGGGAAAGACTGGAAAGAAAACTGGGCCGCCTCGGTTCGGCAAAAATGTATGCGGTCAACCGGGCAATCCGGTTGAGCCTGGCTCTGGACTGATCCGTTTCGGCTTTGGACTTCTATCGGAAAACGGGAAAATTTTATTTTGACTTCCGTTTGAGGGAAGGTTATAAAAAGTGTTTGATTTTTTTTCGGGGAGCGGGACCTCCGGAATACGGGAGATCGGAAGGAAACACACGCGGCATGTTCACGGGGATCATTGAAGGACTGGGAACCATCAGGGGCGTCAGCGCCGCTTCCGGGCAGGGGAAGCGGTTCACCATTGCGGCCGATTTTTCCCTGGCGGGGACGAAGATCGGCGACAGCATCGCCGTCAGCGGCGCCTGCCTGACGGCCGTGTCCATCGATGACCGGACCTTCACCGCGGACGTCTCCCCCGAAACCCTGTCCCGGTCCACCTTCGGCCGAACCCGGACCGGGGAGCGGGTCAATCTGGAGCGGGCTCTCCGGCTCTCGGATCGGCTCGACGGCCATCTGGTCTCGGGCCATATCGACGGCGTGGGCGCCATCCGCAGCCGCACGCCGGCGGGCAACGCCATCCTGGTGGCCATTGATGCGCCGCCCGCCATTGCCCGCTACGCCATTGAGAAAGGCTCGGCGGCGGTGGACGGCATCAGCCTCACCATCAACCGGTGCGGCGCCGATTTTATAGAGGTGAGCATCATCCCCCATACGGCATCGCTGACCACGGTCGGCTTGAAAAAGATCGGGGACGCCGTTAACCTCGAAGCGGATATGATCGGTAAGTATGTAGAAAAGTTTTTAATGCAAAAACAGACGGATAAAGAAAAGAGCGCCGGGGTCGACCTTCAGTTGTTGGCCCGTGCCGGCTATCTGTAAATATGCTTTCATTATCGGGTTTTGGAGCGACGAAAACGCCATGCCAATGCTAACCATCGAACAAGCGATAAAAGAGATTAAATCCGGCCGTATGGTCATTCTGGTGGATGATGAGGACCGGGAAAACGAAGGCGACCTGACCATGGCCGCCGAAATGGTGACCCCGGAGGCCATTAATTTCATGGCCAAATACGGCCGGGGACTCATCTGCCTGCCCATGACGGGCGAAAAGATCGACGCCCTGGAATTGCCGCTGATGGTGGAGAACAACACCTCCCGGTTCCATACCGGTTTCACGGTCTCCATCGAGGCGCGAAAGGGCGTGACCACCGGCATCTCAGCCGCCGACCGCGCCACCACCATCCTGGCCGCCGTGGCCGACGACGCCAGACCCGGCGACATCGTCCGCCCCGGACATGTCTTTCCCCTTCGGGCGAGAAACGGCGGCGTCATGGTCCGGTCCGGCCAGACCGAAGGAGCGGTGGATCTGGCCCGGCTGGCCGGTCTCAAACCCGCCGGCGTCATCTGCGAGATCATGGACGAAGACGGCACCATGGCCCGGATGCCGGCCCTGGAGAAATTTTCCGAAAAGCACGGCATCGGCATCTGCACCATCGCCGATCTCATCGAATACCGGATGCGCAAGGAATCCTTCGTGCGACGGGCCGCCCAAAGCGTCATTCCCACCGCTTTCGCCGGGGAATTCAAGATCGAGGTCTTTGAAAACGATATCGAGGATGTCCTCAACATCGCCATGATCAAGGGGGAGATCGATCCGGAAAAACCGATCCTGGTGCGGGTCCACTCTGAATGCCTCACCGGCGACATCTTCGGGTCCCTGCGGTGCGACTGCGGCGATCAGATGAAAAAGGCCATGGAGATGATGGACAAGGAGGGCGCCGGCGTGCTCCTCTACATGCGCCAGGAGGGACGCGGCATTGGGCTGGTCAACAAGATCAAGGCGTATGCGCTCCAGGACCAGGGGTACGACACCGTGGAGGCCAACGAACAGCTCGGGTTCAAGTCGGATCTGAGAAACTACGGCATCGGCGCCCAGATCCTGGTGGCCCTGGGCATCCGGAAGATGCGGCTCATCACCAACAACCCCAAGAAGATGGTGGGGCTCCAGGGCTACGGCCTGAGCATCGTGGAGCAGGTGCCCATCGAGATCGAGCCCAACGAGTTCAACCGGTGCTACCTGGAATGCAAAAAACTCAAGATGGGGCACATGCTCAACATCGACGCCAACCCCTAACCAATTAAACAGGAATGGAACCCGACATGCCGCGCAACATCGAAGGCAAACTCGTTGCCGAGGGAAAAAAGTTCGGCCTGGTGGTCGGCCGGTTCAACGACTTCATCACCGATCGCTTGGTGGGCGGGGCCCTGGACGCCCTGATCCGCTCCGGCGCCAGTGACGACGACATCGACATCGTCCGGGTGCCGGGCGCGTTCGAAATCCCGTTGCTGGCCAAAAAACTCGCCGGCAAAGGCCGGTACGACGCCATCATCTGCCTGGGGGCCGTGATCCGCGGATCGACGCCCCATTTCGACTACGTCTGCGCCGAAGCCTCCAAGGGCATCGCCAAGGTGAGCATGGATGCGGAAGTCCCCGTGATCTTCGGCATCATCACCACCGACACCATCGAACAGGCCATCGAACGGGCCGGAACCAAGGCCGGCAACAAGGGGTGGAGCGCCGCCATGGCCGCTATTGAAATGGCCAATCTGATGGAGAGCGTGGACGGGGCCTAGCGATTATATCATGGGAGTTCGAACCCGCTCGCGAGAGCTGGCGCTGCAGGCGCTTTTTTTTATGGATATGAACCGGTGCATGTCGGCGGAGATGGTGACGCGCTACTGCGACAATTTCGAGCCGCCCCGGACCGCGGCCGATTTTTTTTTCATCCTGGTCAACGGGGTGATGGAGGAGCGATCCGACATCGACGGGGCCCTCGAACGGTTTTCGGCCCACTGGAAGCTCCACCGCATGTCCGGCGTCGACCGCAACGTTTTGCGCATCGGCGCCTACGAGTTGCTGTTCTGTCCCGACATCCCGCCCAAGGTTTCCATTAACGAGGCCATCAACCTCGGCAAAAAATTCGGTACCGAGGAGTCGGGGTCTTTCATCAACGGCATTCTGGACAGCCTCCGCCTCGCCATAGATCGGGGGGAGATCCGGGCCGTTCAGAAAACCCATTCAGGAAAATCAGCATAACCATTTTGAAAAGAGGGATTCAATGGAAACACGGAAGATCATGTTGAAGGAGGGGGATATCCCGCGGCAGTGGTACAACATCCTGGCGGACATCAAGTTGAACCCGCCACTGGGGCCGGACGGCAACCCCATCAAACCCGAAGACCTGGCGCCGGTCTTCCCCATGAATCTCATCGAACAGGAGGTCTCCACCGAGCGGTGGATCGACATTCCCGACGAGGTGCTGCGGGTGCTGAGCATCTGGCGGCCGTCGCCGCTGGTGCGGGCCGTCTCCCTGGAAAAGGCCCTGGGGACCCCGGCCCGGATCTACTTCAAAAACGAAAGCGTCAGTCCGCCGGGCAGCCACAAACCCAACACCGCCGTGCCTCAGGCCTATTACAACAAAGTCTTCGGCATCAAGAAGATCACCACCGAGACCGGCGCCGGCCAGTGGGGCAGCGCGCTCTCTTTCGCCTGTTGCCAGTACGGTCTGGAGTGCAAAGTCTTCATGGTCCGGATCTCCTTCGACCAGAAGCCCTACCGGAAATCGATGATGGAAGCCTGGTGCGGCAAGTGCGTCCCCAGCCCCTCCACCGAGACCAAGGCGGGCCGGGATGCCCTGGAGCGGGACCCCAACACCCCCGGCAGCCTCGGCATCGCCATCAGCGAGGCCATCGAGGCGGCGGTGAGCGACGTAACCGGCGAAACCCGCTACTCTCTGGGCTCTGTTCTCAACCACGTGATGCTTCACCAGACCATCATGGGCCTGGAGGCCAAAAAGCAGATGGACCTGGTGGGGGAGTATCCCGACATCGTCATCGGCTGCGCCGGCGGCGGCAGCAACTTCGCGGGCCTGGCCTTTCCTTTCGTCCTGGACAAGATCAACGGCAAGGACCTGGAAATTTATCCCGTGGAACCGGCGGCCTGTCCCACCCTGACCCGGGCCCCCTTTGTCTACGACCACGGCGACACGGCCAAATACACGCCGCTTCTGCCCATGCACAGCCTGGGCCACGCCTTCGTGCCGCCCCCCTTCCACGCCGGCGGGCTGAGATACCACGGCATGGCGCCCACGGTGAGCCAGCTGGCCGCCGAGGGGCTCATCTCCCCGAAATCCGTCACCCAGCTTTCCGCCTACGAGGCCGGCGCCCTGTTCGCCCGCACCGAGGGCCACATTCCCGCGCCCGAAACCACCCACGCCCTGGCCTGCGTCATCGACGAAGCCAAAAAGGCCAAGGAAGAGGGCAAGGAGAAGGTGATCCTGGTCAACTGGAGCGGCCACGGCCTTCTCGATCTGGGCGCCTACGAACGGTATTTCGCCAACGAACTGCAGAACGAGGTGCTGTCGGACAAGGAACTCGAAGAGGCGGAGAAGGTTTTCGCCAATCATCCCAAACCGGCGGTCCTCAAGAGCCGGGGCTGATGCCGGCCGACGAGCCCGACGTCCTGGAACGCCGCTGCCCCCGGCTGGGGCATCCCGTGGCCTTCGCCTATTGTCGCCAACACTGCGACGGCGAAGACGGCCGGTGCCCCAAAGTGCTCGATTGCTGGTGGGAAATCTTCGACGTGGCGTCCTATTTCCGGGACCGGCTGACGGCCGAGGCGTTCGGACGCCTCTCCGGGGCCCAGCCAAAGCCCAAAGTGGCATCCCTGGTGGAGCTGATCCAGCAGGCCAGGGACCGCGCGGCGTCGAACGACAAGGATTCCCCTGGACAGTGACGCGTTGCATCTGATTTAATTTAGGATAAGGAAGGGGAGGGATTTAGTTTGCTTTGTGCCTTTGTGCCTTTGTCCCTTTGTCCCTCTGTCCCTCTGTCCCTTAAAACAAAAGGAGGTCCCCTTTGATCCTCAAACAAATGGCCCTCGGCCCCATCATGGCCAACTGCTATATCCTCGGATGCGAAGACACCCGCGAGGCGGCGGTGATCGATCCCGGCGACGAGACGGACCGGATCCTGCTGGCCCTGGCCGAAGAAAAGCTGACGGTCAAGCACATCATCAACACCCACGGACACTTCGACCATGTGGGCGGCAACCGGAAGCTCAAGGAGGCCACCGGGGCGCCGCTTTACATCCATTCGGGCGACGCCCCCATGCTCAGCCAACTGTCGGCGGCGGCCTCCTCCTTCGGCCTCTCGGCGGACAATTCGCCGGAACCTGACAAAACCCTGGAGGACGGCGACAAGATCACCTTCGGAACGATCACCCTCGAGGTGCTCCACACCCCCGGCCACAGTCCCGGCGGCGTGTCGCTCCATACCGACGGCATGGTCTTTGTGGGGGATCTCCTCTTTTCCGGTTCCATCGGCCGAACCGATCTTCCCGGCGGCGATTTCGAGACCCTCATCGCGTCGGTGAAAAACAAGATTTTTCCGTTGGGGGACGACACGGTGGTCTACTCGGGCCACGGACCCGAAACATCGGTGGCGCAGGAGAAGAAGTTTAATCCGTTTGTGGGGGGGCGGTAGGAAAAACATCCCCCCGGCGACGACGCGCCGGGGGGACCCTTAAAAAAGAGGATTTGGAAAGCGTCAGTCCCCGGGCGTCTCCCAGAACTGCCAGCTGCTCCCCCCGTCTTCACCGCTTCCGCCGCTGACCGCTGTTCCACTGTAACCGAAGGCGAATGCGGCTGTTCCTTCCGGGAGTTGAATCGTCTCATCGAAGGGGATCGGTTCGACCTCCTGGTAATAGCCGGAGGCGGCGATCCGGTTGCTGCCGATGATGTCTCCTGCTTCATTCAACAGGTAAAGCGTCAGGGAAAAACGCTCAAAGGCGTCGAAGTTGGAAACGCCGCCGAAAAAATCGATTTTTCCCGAGATCCTCAACCGCCCCGGCTCCCGCCGATACTGATAGCCGACCACCAGATCGTTGGTGTCCCAGGCGCCGCTGCCGCTCTCTCCGCTAAGCTGGATGCGGTTCTGCTGCGGGACCCTCTCCGGCCCGAGGAGGCCCGGTTTGCATGCGGCGACG
>JAABTD010000184.1 GCA_011390065.1 Desulfobacteraceae bacterium | reverse complement strand
TCTTCCGTTCTGCTTTCTGAATCTCGGCGGCGTGGGCGCCTTTGGGGTATTGATCCAGGTACCCGTCGAAGGCCTCCTTTGCTTTTTCATATTTTCCAGCAGCATAAAGCTTTTTCACATCGGCCATGACATCGGCATAGTCCCGCTTTTCCATCTGGCGGTCGAGGTCTTTCAAAGACGCACGGGCCCTGGACGCGTATTCGGTCTGGCCGTACCGGCCGATGAACGCTTTCAGGAGGTTGCGCTTCTGCTCCAGGGGAATGTCCGACCGGTAACGCTGCTGGACCTCTTCGTAGGCGCCTTCAATCCGGCTGGCCTTGAGCATGTTCATGGTGAAGACGCCGGCGTACACGGCCCCGATGATGACCAGAAACGCCGCTGCGACCAAGCCCCACACGACGGGGCTTTTGGGATTCAAATCAAAGGTCCATCGCTCTTTGATCACGATCTTGCCCGGCTTTCGGGTGATGAGGGGGATCTTCTCCTCGATGGACCATTTCTCCTTGTGGCAGTACTCTCTGATGTACTCGATGGCCTCCTCGAAATCCATGCCGATCCGCATGGCCTCCCGCACCAGAATCTCGAACGCCTCGCTGCCGATCTTGCCGCCGATGGCCGCCGCCCGGATGGCCTGGTTGAACTCCGCCAGCCGGGCCAGATTACGGGTCATGTCGTAGGCGTTTCGGCTCTTGGGGGATCGGAAGATGACGATGCAATGGCCGGCCAAGGCTCCGCTGGCGGTGGCGACGGCATCCTTTTTGCCTTGCCGGCGAATCTCCATCTCCTTTTCACGGGCCACCTCCTGGAGGATCTCCAGGGGCGCATTGACGGGCATGTCGAGGAATTCATAAAGAGAAGACGCCCCCACGATCTCGAGGTTGTCATTGATGTGTTTGACCAGGGTGGCGTCCAGGGGCTTGGGCCGGCGGATCTTGCTTTCCGCGTCCTTTTTAATGGCGCATTCCAGCCGCTCGAGTATCTTGCTCTCCCTGATATTGAAGATCCGGGACAGTTTGGTGATGGCCCCTTCCGTGATGAACCCCCGCTTCTCTTTGCACCGCAACAGATACTGATCGATCTCCAGGAACCGCTCGTCTTTTTTCTTTCGGATCCGCTCCCGAATCTGCTCCGGGCTTATGGACAGCTTTTTGGCCAGGGCTTTGACGGCTTTTTCAGACTCCTTGCCCGTTCGGAGCAGTTTTTCGATTTCGGCATCGATCCTGAAAACCACCTCGTTCTTCCGGACCCGCTCTTTGACGAAACCTTCCTCCACGTCGTCGATGCGGGCCAGTTCCTTGATTTCCTTCGGCGTGATCTTTCCTTTAGTCATGGGATTCCGGATATGGCCGTCGACATTTTCATCCTTGTGCGTCTCGGATTTCTTGAGCATCTCCCGGGCTGCTTCAGCCTCCTGCATCCGGAGATCGGGGTTGGTGAAAACCCGTTTCATGTCGGGCAGCATGCCGATATACTGTTTTGCCTGCATCGATTTAGTGGGATGGTTCCGAAGCCGGCTCCACTGGGCTTGTTTTTCTCTGATCGCGGCTTGAATCACCTTCAGGTCCTGTTCAGGCGGATCCACAGACAGATTCAGCAGCAGATAATAGTTTTCCCTCTCCATAATATCGCTCTATCGAATGGGTTTCAGGCGCATGGATTTCAGGCGCACGGGGGTTTCAGGAAACAACGAGTTGCCGGCTCCTGGATTTGGCGCGCTCCAGTTCTTCGCCGCCAATCACAGACCGGGTATCGATGGCGATGTCGATCTTTCGCCTTGAGGCGGTGGGCTCAATGGCGCTGATCTCCAACCGCCCCTCCTCGTTGAGCTTGAAGGTGATCTCGATGGGGGTGTCCGCAGCCAGCCCTTCAGGCAGTTGCAGCACGGCGGTGCCGATCTCCACGGCGTCACTGAGCGCCGTCATGATGTCGGTGGCGTCGTTTTCCATGATCTGAATGGAGACCGCCTCCTGGTTCGCCGCCGCCGTGCCGAAGCTCTTGGTGATGCTGTTGGGCACGTTCGTGTTCTTGAGAATCAGGTTGTAGACGATCTCGTCGTCTTTGGAATTGACCGCGATGATGCCGAAACTCTTGCTGGCGACATTGGTCACCCGCACCCGGCTGAGTTTGACGTCCGAAGGGCGCAGATCCTGATCTTCGGCCACCAGCTGCTCGACTTCCTCCAGGACATCTTCGATTTCAAATTCCTGGGTCTCTTTGGCCGAGGCCGGGTTCTCCTTTTCCCGCCGTTCGACCACCTTCCGCTTCAGCCCCTCGTTCATGGCCAGCTTCAACCCGTAAATGGCAGCGCCCTTGGCCACGGCCTCGTCGGGATCGAACATCCGGGGTTTGGCGCCGAATTCCCTGTGGATTCTGGCCCCGACCTGGGGCATTCGGGTGGCGCCGCCCACCATGATGATTTCGTCGAAATTCCAGTACCCCTTTTTCTTGGCCTCCTCGAGCATCTCATGGGTCAGGGCCATGGTCCGCTCCAGGAGATCCTGGGTGATCTCATGGAACTTCCGACGCTCCAGCACCACCTTGACCCGCTCACCGCCATGGGTAATGAGAATGGGCGTTTTGTCCCGGTGGGAGAGGACTTTTTTGGCCTTTTCCGCCGACAGCAGGAGATCCTGGCAGGTGTCGGGATCTTCCAGAATGTCCTCGGTGGATTTGGCGGCGTTCTGAAACTCCTGGACCAGGTAGGCGACGATCCGATCGTCCCAGTCCTTGCCGCCGAGGTTATGGTCGCCGCCGGTGCAGATGACCTCGATGGCGCTGGCCTGGATCTCGATCATGGTGATGTCGAAGGTGCCGCCCCCCAGGTCGTAGACCAGCACCACCCGCTCATCCGTCACCTCCATGGTGCCGTAGGCGATGGCGGCGGCGGTGGGTTCGTTGATGATCTGGCGGACGTTGTACCCGGCGATCTCGCCGGCGCGGCGGGTGGCTTCCCGTTCATTGATGCCGAAATAAGCAGGGCAGGTGACCACCACGTCGTCGATCTTTTCTCCCAGGTGCTTCTCCGCATCCTGAACCAGCTTCCGGATGATGAAGGAAGAGATCTCTTCGGCCCGGAAGGTCCGGCCGTTGTGCTCGAAAACAAAATCAGCCTCTCCCATGGACCGCTTCACGAAACTCACCACATCATGGGGGTAGAGCTTGGAACTCTCCTTGGCCACTTCGCCGACCACGATGCCGTCCCCATCAAAAAAGACCACCGACGGGGTGGTGGGTTGGTTTTCCGAGTTGGGAACCACCACGGGTTTGCCGTACTCGTCCATATAGGCGATGGAACTGTAAGTCGTACCCAGGTCGATGCCGAATACCCTCTGATACTCACTGCTCATTCAAAAACTCCCGAATGGATCGCCGCGCAAAAGACGAGGGGTCATTTGCCATTAACCGCTCATCCATGCGGCGTTTCTTTGTAGACATAAGCCGCCACCATTTCCGGACGGATCACCTGACCCTCCCATTCGTACCCGGGCCGGAGGCTTTCGGCCACTGTTTTATCTTTCTCTTTGTCGTCGGTCGTCAATGTCTTCAGTATCCGTTGACGACTGGGATCGAACTCATTTCCCCCGCAGGTGTAAGGCTTGACCCCCTGGCGGAAAAACAGATCCTCGAGGTCCGAGGGGATGCCCTTGAGAATGTCGAGGAGCTTGCCGGGATCGACGTCGACCATCCCCTGCTCTTCGTAGTGACCCGCCAGCTTCCGGAGATTGTCGATGATCTGAATGATGTCCATGATAATCGTTTGGATGTATTTTTTCAGAAAATCGCTTTTGTACTCCTGGAGATCCTGATGGAGCTTATCGATGATGGCGTTCTTGTGGGCGTCGTATTTCAGCTTGCTCTCGAATTCCGACCGGAGACGGGCCATCTCGTTTTCGATCTTTTCCAGGCCCGTCCCCAGGGGTTCGGTGGGAACCGGCGCCGCCGGCGTGGACTCTCTGGGACCGGCCCCTCTTCGCCGCTCGTCCAGCAAGGCCCCATGAAGGCGATCGATGACGTTGCTCTTCTGGGCGTCGTATTTGAGCTTCATCTGGAAATCGGCATAGAGCTTTTCCATCTGAAGTCCCAGGGCCTCCATCTTCTCGGACAGATCCGCCGCCTCCTGTCCCACCCGCGCTGTCCGCGTGGTCTCCGTTTCAGGGGCCTCGGTTGACGAGCTATCGATATGCTCGCTTGTCTCCTCCTCCGCATCGATCGAATCGGTGGGCCGGCGCTCCAGCACCGAGCTGATCACCGAAATAAAGCCGATCACCCGTCCCTGGGCGTCGGGACGGTAGTTCCAGTCTACCTGGAGTTTAAGGATCTTTCCGTTTTTTCGAATATATTCACCGATCCACGGAAAAGGTGCATATTCGCCTTCAGCGATGCGGGTGAGATAATCGGTGAGGCGATCCCGATCGTCGTCGCTGGCCAGGATGTCCCAAATCTGGCGCCCCCTGAGTTCTCCCATCTTATAACCGAGAATGCGATAAAAAACCGAATTCATAAAGGTGATGATGCCGTAAATATCAATCTCCTGGATGGCGTAAAGATTGGTCTCCAGAAGCGCCTGGTACCGCTTTTCGGTTTCATGGAGCGCTTTTTCCGGCCAGCGCTGTTCGTTATTCAGTTCTTTTTCAATGGGTTCCAGTTCGTCGATCCGTCTTCGGCATGTCTCCAGTTCTTTGATAAGCTGTTCTTTGCTCTTACTTTTGTCTTTCATACTGCTCAATGGGTTCCTATCCTTTCGGATAAAATGCGATTTTAAAAGAAGGAAGGGATGCGGGCCGGAACCATGCATGAATGCGATGTTTTGAACGCTGAAATTATAGGGTATCGTCCTGGGGGTGTCAATGGAAAAGGTTTCTATAGGTCATTGACTATGCGCCGGTTATGGGGTAACACATGGCGCTGTGTGAAACGGCTTTTGGCCCGGCATCAGAGACGGGTCCGGACAGATCAACCCTAAACGAGAATTGGAGGCAGCAATGAAAAGAAAGAACCTATGGCGGTTTGCGGCGGTGATGCTGTTGGCGGTGAGTCTGACGGCTTCAGCCCGAGCCGACGTTGCGGGAATGGCCCCGGAGAGCACGGAGATTTTGATCCGCCTGCCCAGCGTTGAAACCATTTTCAAACATTTCTCCGTAACGGAAAATTCCGTTTTCGGTCAACCCGTGGAAGACGCGGACGACATGAAGGAGGAACTGGGCTTCAACCCGCTGAAGCTCTCCGAGTTGAAAGCCAGGGGTCTCGACACGACGAAACCGCTCGGTCTCATCATCGATTCCCTGGAATTTTCCGCAGACGACGAAGAGCCTTCCTTCAACGGCGCCGTCTTTCTGCCGGTGACGGACGCCGGCAAGGCATTGGCATCCCTCAAGGCCATGATCTCCAAAGAAAAGCCGGATCTGGAATGGTCCACGGACGGCGATCTGACCGCTTTCAAGGGAATCGATGGGGACGGCGTCGGTTACATCCTCCAAAAAGCGGGGCATCTCTTTATCGGAGCCGCCCCTGAAAAAGACGCCAAGCCCTTCATGGAGCGCATCGCCAAAGCCGACAAAGGCTTGTTGGCCGACGATTCCTACAAGCAGGTGGCCGGCCAGTTGCCCCCGAAACGGGAGATTTTCGCTTATGCGGACGCCGCCCGGATGGTGAACCGGAACCTGGAAGCCATTAAAAAGCGTGCCAAGGAATCCGCCGAGGAGACGCCGGGTCCGGACATGACCCAAAACCTCGACTATCTCAAAGAATGGAAGGGCGCCGGCGCCGGGGTCGATTTCGACACCAAGGATCTGATCATAGACTCGGTGATCAATGTGACGCCCGAGGCCAAAACCCTGTCCATCATGAAGGACGTCCGCTTCGACAAGGGGATTGTGATGGGCGTCAAGGACGCGCCCATGATGCTCCTCTCTTTTGCCGTCAACGCCAGGGAATACTACGACATGATCATGGCGTCCATTGGAGACGAACAGCGCCAGGCGTTTCGGAACAACCTGGAGGAGATCAAAGCCAACTACGGCGTGGACCTGGTGAAAGACGTCATCGACAACCTTGCCGGCAACCTCAATTTCGGCTTGTACGACGGCATGAGCATCAACATGATGAACTACAACGCCCTGATGACCCTCAACCTCAAAAACGGGTCCAAGATGAAGACGGTCATCGAAACAGCGATCTCCAAGCTGCCGCCGGAGCAGCAGTCCATGGTGGTCAAAACCTCCATCGGCGCCCAGGAGTCTTACATGATCAGCCTCATGGGGATGACCCAGCTCTTTCTCGGCGTCAAGGACAACAATCTCATCGTGGCCCTGGGCAAACCCATGTACGAAAAGGCGCTTGCCGCCGACGTCAAAACCGGGTTCCTGGCCAATATGGACGACCCCGAACTGGTGGCGACCCTCAAATCGGATGCCGCCAGCGTTTTTTATCTCAATTCGCAAGAAACCTTCAAGGCGGTGAAAAATTTCTCCGCCATGATCCAGCAGTTCAGCAGCGATCCCGCCAAGCCGATCATCGACGAAACGGTAACCAACGCCGTCAATCAGTTCAACTACCTGCTCAGCTCCAGCCAGGTGGAAGGCAACAGCATCTTGTCCAATCTGATCGTTAAAACCAATTTCGTCGATTCCTTTTTCCAGGGCGTCCAGAATGTGGTGGAAAGTTTCGAAAAGAGAACGACGGAAAGAGCGGAAGCGGCGGCGTCCGAAGAAACCAAAACAGATTAAGAAGGCCTTATTGTAGGGGCGAAAAATTTTTCGCCCCTACTTTCGCCCCTACCGCCTTTACAGTTTCCCCGCCGTAAACCCCGACACCCCTCGATACTGGTGCGCGATGGGATACCGCCGTCCGTATCCAAAGGCCTTGGACGTCACCTTCAGGCCCGGGGGCGCCTGCTGGCGTTTGTACTCGTTGCGATCCACTTGGGCCGCCACCTCCGCCACCAATTCCGGATCATACCCGGCGGCCGCCATCGCTTCCGCCCCCGTGGACTCCTCGATATATTTTCTCAGAATCTTGTCCAGATCCTCGTAGGGGGGCAAATCGTCCTGGTCCGTCTGGTTCGGTTTCAGCTCCGCCGAGGGCGCTTTTTCGATGATCCGCCGGGGGATGATCTCTCCATCCCGGTTGATGTAGCGCGACAGCTCCCAGACCAAAGTTTTGGGAACATCCGATATGACGGCGAGACCGCCGTTCATGTCGCCGTAAAGCGTGCTGTAGCCGATGGCCATCTCCGACTTGTTGCCCGTGGAGAGCACCAGATGGCCCTGGGCGTTGGAGATCCCCATGAGCAGCGTTCCCCGGATCCGGGCCTGGATGTTTTGTTCCGTCACGCCGGGATCGTCCTCCCGGAAGCCGGGGGAGAGGACCGTCGTGAAGCCCGAAAAGATCGCGTCGATGGGGATCTCCCTGTACCCGACGCCCAGGTTGTCGGCCAGTTGGCGGGTATCCGTGAAATTGTCCTCGCTGGTGTACCGGGAGGGCATGAAGACGGTCAGGACGTTTTCCGGTTCCAGTGCCCGGGCCGCGATATAGGCGGTCAGGGCCGAATCGATGCCCCCGGACAGACCGATCACCGCTTTGGAAAATCCGCATTTCCGGACATAGTCCCGGACGCCCATGATCAGGGCCTTGAGGATGGTCTCCGGCTCGGTTTCAGAGGCGGGCAGCAGATCCCCGGACAGGGCGTCGGCGTCGAAAACGACCAGGGCTTCCTCGAAATCGGGTCCCCGGGCCGCCACCTCTCCCGCCGGACCGAAGGCGCTGCTGCTGCCGTCGAAAAGCACGCTGTCGTTGCCCCCCACCTGATTGGTCATGACCAGAGGGACGTTGTGTTTTCGGGCGATGGCGGAGAGCAGGTGCTGTCGGAAAGCCTTTTTGCCCAGATGATAGGGAGAAGCGGAGATGTTGAGAATGAGGTCCGCGCCGTTTTTGACCAGCTCGGTCACCGGATCCAGGCGATAATACCGTCGCTTGAACACGTCGGTGTCGTTCCAGACGTCTTCGCAGATGGTCAGGCCGATGCGGCGCCCTTTGTAGACGTAGACGGAAAAGTCGTCCCCCGGTTCGAAATACCGCCGCTCGTCGAAAACGTCGTAGGTGGGCAGCAACCGTTTATAAGCGGTGTGAAGGACCTCGCCGTTTTCGAAATGAACCGCTGCGTTGAACAGATTGTTGCCCACATCGCCCGGATTGGGCTCGGCGTACCCGCAGATCACCCCGATGCCGCGAATGTGCGCCTTGAGACGCGCCAGACAGGTGAGATTCGTCTCGATAAAATCGGGTTTTTCCAGAAGATCCCGGGGCGGATAGCCGCTCACGGCCAACTCCGGAAAGACCACCAGATCGCATCCGCGCTCTTTTGCTTTCTCCGAAAAGGCGATGATCCGCCCGTAGTTATGGTTGAAATCTCCGATAATGGGATTCATTTGCGCCATGGCGATTTTCATGATACTTAAAACCCTTTTTACGTTGGTGGTCCATTGACAACCGAGTCAACCGAACGGGGAGGCGTTGCCATGAAATTATTCGACAGCCATTGCCATCTGGACGACCGGTCCTATGACGACGATCTGGAGTTGGTCATCCGCGCGGCGGCGGCAGCCGGCGTCGGCGGCCTGATGATCGTTGGCATCAACCGGAAAAGCGCCCTTCGGGCGGTGGCTGTTGCAGAAACGATCCGGGGTGGTTTTGCCTCGGTGGGGATCCATCCCCACGATGCCCGGGAGTGCGACGAAACGACCCTCGGCGACCTGACGGCTCTGGCCCGAAACCCGGTGGTCCGGGCCTGGGGCGAGACCGGGCTGGATTTCAACCGAATGCGCTCTCCCCGGGCAGACCAGGAGCGATGTTTCGTCCGGCAGTTGGAGACCGCCGCGACCCTGGACCTGCCCATGATCTTCCACGAGCGGGACAGCGAGGGCCGGTTTCTGGAGATATTGAAAGACCACTGGTCTCCCGAACGGCGCGGGGTGATCCACTGCTTCAGCGGCAACCGGGAAGAGCTGACCGCCTGTCTCGACCTGGGCCTGTTCATCGGGATCACCGGCATCCTCACCATTCAAAAGCGGGGGGAAGCTCTGCGAAAAATGGCGCCCCTCATTCCGGCGGACCGCCTTCTGGTGGAAACCGACGCCCCCTACCTCACCCCGGCCCCTGAAAAAAACAAAACCCGCCGCAACGAACCCGCCTTTGTGAAATCGACGCTGTTAAAACTGGCCGAGGTGCGGGGGGAAGACCCGGAATGGCTGGCCGATGCGACATGGGAGAATGCGTGCCGGGTCTTTCGATTGGACCCCTCGGATTTCGACAGGGCGTCTGAACTATGATTCCGGTGATTTCTATGATTCACTATGATTGCCGCTATCATGCCCATCATAAAAATCATTCGGAAATCACAGTTCGAAACAGCTTTCAATTCCTCGCCATCAACTGCGTCACCGCCGCCTCCAGTCCGTCCAGGGACAATTCGAACATGGGAAAGATCTGACGGATGAGCATGATGGTGCGGGTATAGGGCCACATCCGCTCGGGGACCGGGTTGAGCCAGACGCAGTGAGGGAACGTGTCGGCCAGGAACCGGAGTTGTTCGATGCTGGGCCGGCCGGAGCGCTCTTCCAGATGGATGGAGCCGTCCGTGGCCATGAGTTCGTAGGGGGCCATGCTGGCGTCCCCCAGCACGATGAGCCGGGTCTCCCGGTCCATGCGGCCGAATTCCGTCAGCGGTTTGGGCTTCCGGTATCGGGCCGGGTCCTCCCAGAGGTTGTCGTAAACCGTGTTGTGGAAAAAATAGGTCCGGGTCTCCTTGAACTGGGCCCGGGCGTAATCGAACAGGGTCTGGACCATGGGAATGTAAGGGTCCATGGACCAGCCGCCGTTGTCGATGGCCAGGATCACCTTGAGGCGGTCTTTTAAGCCCTGTTCGAAGACGATCTCGATCTCTCCGGCGTTCTTCATGGTCCTGTAGATCGTCTCGTCAACATTGATCTTGTCCTTGGGACCGGCCGGCTGCATGTTGCGCAGCCGCTTGAGAGCCTCGCCCATCATGGAGGGGGTCAGGGGACCCTGGCGGGAATAATCCTTGTATCGCCGGTCCATGGCCACCTTGACCGCCGACTTGTTCCGGGACATGCCCCCCACCCGCATCCCGCCGGGATGATAGCCGGAGTGGCCCGTGGGCGACGTGCCGCCGGTCCCGATCCACTTGCTCCCTCCCTGGTGGCGCTCGGTCTGCTCCTTGAGCCGTTCCTTGAAGTACTCGATGAGTTCTTCGGGGGACATTTTGCTCAGTTCGGATTCGTCGGCGCCCATGGCCCGGGCCACGGTTTCAGGATCTTTGAGCCATTCCTCCAGCAGGTTTTTCGCCATTTCGTCGATCTCGAAATCGGTGAAATCCGGCAGTTCGGCGCCCTCGAAATAATGGGCGAAGATCCCGTCGTAGAGATCGAAATACCGTTCACTTTTGACCAGAATGGCCCGGGCCGCGGTGTAAAACTCGTCCACGGACTGGATCAGCCCCCGGCTCAGTGCCCGGTGGAGGGTCAGAAACGAGGTGGGGCTGGCCGGCACGCCAGCTTCCCGCAATTTGTAGAAGAAATCGATAAACATGGCGGGTCCTAAAACCGGCGGCGGCGGTTGACGGCGCCGGAGGCCGCCTGGTAGTCCCCGCTTTTTTTGAACAGCACGCCCAGATACGGAATCTCCCCCTTGACCAGTTTTTTGGGATTGAAATCCGGATAGATCGGAAGACCGTC